>JAJOKG010000082.1 GCA_021206415.1 Sulfurospirillum sp.
TTCCTGCAAAAATGCCCATTTTTTGACCTTTTCCACAGGTTAAAAGCCCATCAATCGTCTTGACACCCACACGAAATGGCTCTGTAATAAGCCCTCGCTTCATTGCATCCATTGGCGCTTTCATAATGGGTGCAGAAGCACTTGCACCTATCATTCCTTTGCCGTCTTTTGGGCGAATAAAGGGATCAACTACCCGTCCTAAAAGCTCTTCTCCCACAGGAATCATCATCCCTTGTTCACTGATAAAGACTTTATCTCCAATTTTAAATCCCTCAATAAATCCAAAAGGAGAGATAAAAAAGGCATTACGGTCCACTTCAGTGACCATGCCTAACTCATTTTTATCACTGTCCAAAGAGACGATATTCACAATATCTCCTATACTTGGGCGCAAACCACACGCCTCAATGGTGGTAGAACTAATTTTGGTAATGGTACCAAACATCGGAGAAAGACTTTTTTCTTGCAGTTTATGTCTGAGGCGTTGAAGTGGCATTAGTAGCGATTAGCCTGTGGTGCGTTAATAATATCAAAAAACTCTTTTCGCGTATCGGCTTTTTAAAAAGAGCCCACGAAGCGCTGATGTTGTGGTATTGGAATGCGTTTTTTCAACGCCTCGCATCTCCATACACATGTGTCGTGCTTGAATGACAACGCCCACACCTTTGGGGGCAATCACATCATCAATCGCTTTAGCAATTTGCTCGGTGAGTTGTTCTTGAATTTGTAAGCGTCTTGCAAAAATATCCACCATACGGGGAATTTTAGAGAGTCCAACCACTTTTCCATTTGGAATGTACGCCACATGCGCTCTTCCAATAATCGGCAAAAGATGGTGCTCACACATGGAGTAAAATTCAATATCCTTAATTAAAACCATTTGGTTATTGTCACTCTCAAAAAGTGCCTCACCCAAAACCTCATTGGGACTTTGATGATACCCTTGAGTCATATATTCATAAGCTTTAAACACGCGAGAAGGTGTCTTCAAAAGTCCCTCACGTTCGGTGTTTTCACCTATAATTTCCAACATCGTTTTGACGGCTTGTTCAAACTCTTCTTTTCGTTCCATCGTGATTCACTTTCATTAAAATTAAGACGACATATTTTATCTCCATTTTGCTTTTTAATGGATAAAAAGCGACTTAAAAGCAATTTTTTGGTATATTTGAGCAAAATTTTATATCGAAAAGGGATTTTATGCAAATTAAAGTTAACCGTACTAATAGTGCTAATGCTGCTGTTGAAGCAACCATTTCACCTGCACTTTTACAAAAAAAAAGAAGAAAAACTGATCACTTCTGCTGCTGCTAATATGAAAGTTGATGGTTTTAGAAAAGGAAAAGTTCCTGCACATATCGTAAAAGCACGTTACGGTAAACAACTCAAAGACGATGCCCAAACAGAAGCACTCAGAGACCTTTATACTCAAGCATTGGCTGAACTTAAAGTAACCGCTGAGCTTGTTGTTGGTGAGCCTAGCTTTTCAAAATTTGAAGAAAAAGAGGGTGGCTTAGAGCTTGTTATGAAACTTTCATTCAAACCAAGTGTCAATGTAGAAGGATACAAAGAGTGCATTCCTGAGTACAAAACACCTAAAGTAACCAAAAAAGAGATTAGCGAAAGACTTGAAAAAACATTAGCATTGATTGCTGACCTTAAAACCGTCGAAGAAAAAAGAGCTGTTAAATCAGGTGATTTCGTTGTGATTGATTTTGAAGGCTTTTTAGACGGTGTTGCATTTGAAGGCGGTAAAGCAGAAGGATACACCCTTGAAATTGGAAGTAACTCTTTTATCCCAGGATTTGAAGATGGTATCATCGGCATGAAAGTGGGTAAAGAAAAAGAGATTGAACTTACTTTCCCAGAAAACTATGGCAACAAAGAGCTTGCAGGAAAAGCAACTGTTTTTAAAGTCACCGTCAAAGAAATCAAAGTCAAAGATGTTCCAGAAACTCCAAGTGAAGAGATGATTAAAAAACTGCTTCCAGGTGTTGAAAATGCTTCTTTAGAAGTATTAGAAGAGCAAATTGAAACAGAAATTCGTAATGAAAAACTGGCAAAACTTTTCAATGAAGAAGTTAAACCAAAATTCGTTGAAAATGTATTAGAAAAAATTGCGCTAGATCTTCCAGAGAACATTGTTGATCAAGAAATTGATCTTCAAATGAGAGGTGTTTTTGGAAAAATGGATGAAGCAACCATTAAAGAGTACTCTGAAAACCCAGAAAAAATTAAAAGAAAAAAGAGAAGAATTCAGAAAACGATGCTGAGAAAAGTGTTAAATTAACCTTTATCGTCGATGAGCTTGCACGTCAAGAAAATATTGTTGTAAATGACCAAGAAGTTCTTCAAATGATCTATTTTGAGGCAATGCAACAAGGTGCAAATCCAAAAGAATATTTAGAATTCTACCAAAAACAAGGTGTTCTTCCAGCGATTAAAATGTCTATCATTGAAGAAAGACTTTTCAACCAGCTTTTCACAAAAGGTAAATAATGAGCTACTATGTTCCTGTCGTTGTAGAAAAAACAGGCAGAGGAGAGAGAAGTTATGACATCTATTCTCGCCTTTTAAAAGACCGTATTATTATGCTAAGCGGTGAGATTAATGATGTTGTCGCCTCTTCGATTGTGGCACAACTCCTTTTTTTAGAAGCAGAAGATCCTGAAAAAGATATCTATCTGTACATTAACTCTCCTGGTGGTGTTATTACCAGTGGTTTTAGTATTTACGATACTATGAATTACATTAAACCAGATATTAGTACGATTTGTATTGGTCAAGCTGCTTCAATGGGGGCGTTTTTACTCAGTGCTGGGACAAAAGGGAAGCGTTATGCGCTTCCGAATGCTCGCATTATGATTCACCAACCCTTAGGTGGTGCGCAAGGGCAAGCAACCGATATCGAAATTCAAGCAAAAGAAATTTTACGTATGAAACAAGTACTAAATGAAATCTTGGCAAAAAATTGTAATCAAAAATTGCCGAAGATTATCAAAGATACGGAACGAGATTTTTTTATGAGTGCAGAAGAGTCATGTGAGTATGGATTAATCGATAAAGTACTTGATAAAAGTTTTAAATAAAAAAGTGATAAAAAGGTAAGCAATGGTTCGTTTTAACAAAGAAAAAGGAAATGTGGGCATTTACAATATCGATACCAAAGATGATGTCATTGAGCAAGCACCACCACCTCCAGCTCTTAAAGAGCCTATTGCTACCTCCTCATCCAACAATGAACTTGAAAAATTTGCTGCACTTGTCTTGAAAGTGATGGGAGATGAAAGTATTCCTCCCACCCCTTCAAACTTTCAAATTTATTTTGACAAACTTCTAGAAAGTAAACCCAGCGCTTTTAAAAAAACGTATTAATGATTTTTTAGAACTGGAAAATAATAACAATGACGAAAGTCATGCTCGTATAGAACAAGAGATTAAGGAAGGATTTGCACAAATTAAAAATATTATGCAAGTCGTTTCTACGGTCTATCGAAACCTCAACGTGATGCAAGATATTATTAAAAAGCGATCAGCTCAGCTTGAAACCAACCCTAGTTTTCTTGCAACCCAAAATATCATTTCGTCTTTAACAGAAGATCTCAATAAAATGTTTGCATTAACCGCCAAACAAATTGATCTTTTAAAAGGCTATTACCAAAAGACAACAACTATTTTACAAGAAGTTGATAACCAATCAATATTTGATGCCAAATTTGGTATTTACAATAGACGCTACCTTGTAAAATCTATAAAAGATGAAATTAAACTCATCAAAACCTATGCCCATCCAAGCACCCTTGTATTAGCACGGGTTAAAGAGAGCTCTTTGGAAAAAAATTGCAAGCAAAAAAAGAGAAAGACACCATTATACGTAACATTGCCAAATTGTTACTCAAAACATCCCGTAGGAGTGATGTGGTCGCTCATTTTGGGGATGGAACATTAGCGATGATTTTAAAACATACTGATTTATCTTCTGCAAAAAAAGCGTGTGATCGCATTAGTGAACTGGTCTATCAAACCAGTTTTTTTGTGGGAACTTCAGAAATTGAAACAGATATTGAACTTGCTATTACATCCCTTGATACGGAGCATGGTGTTGAAGAATTCCTTGCAGCCACACTGGAAGGATTACCAAAAACAGGAAGAAAATTAACCCCTTATATGGTTTGCACTCCTTTACATGAAAGTGAAATAGAATGATCCATGAGATACTTGTTTACCCCAATAAAATACTCAGAGAAACATCAAAAGATGTAATACATTTTGATGCAACCCTTCATGAATTACTGGATGACATGTATGAGACCATGATTACAAAAGAAGGTATTGGGCTTGCGGCGATTCAAATTGGTGTGCCACAAAATGTTCTTATTATCAATTTAGTTAACGAAGAGGGTCTTCAAAAAAAAGAGAATCTTTATGAAATTATTAACCCAATCATTATTGAAAAAAATGGCTCAACGGTTTATCAAGAAGGGTGTTTAAGTGTCCCTGGCTATTACGATGAAGTGAGCAGAGCAGAGCATATAAAACTTCGTTTTTATGATCGTATGGGCGTGATGCATGAAGAAGAGTTTAGCGATCTAATGGCCATTGCTGTACAACACGAGATGGATCATCTTACAGGGCATCTTTTTATTGAAAAGCTCTCTTATCTAAAAACGTAAAAAAATTTGAAAAAGAGTGGAAAAAAAAAGTACAAAGCAGGTAAATAGTTGTGGAAGAAGCCGTTGAACTCTCCAGAGTAAAACATGCCAAATGCGCAACCTTATATGGAAACAAAGCGCATGAGGTTGCCGTTGAATCCACACTGGTGAGAGCCCTTCCTGGTTTTAGTATTGTAGGGATGGCAGATCAATCCATTCAAGAGTCACGTGAGCGTATTAAATCTGCCCTTTCAAGCATCCACTTTGAATTTCCCTCCCAAAAAATCACCATCAATCTCTCCCCTTCAGACTTAAAAAAAGAGGGAAGCCATTTTGATTTAGTCATTGCACTGCTGATTGCCATTCAAAAAGAGCGTTTTACATGTAACGATTTTTTTATCTTTGGTGAATTAGGATTGGATGGAAAAATTAAAAAAACCAATGCTATTTTTCCTATTATTCTCTCCTTAGCAGCACACATCCAAAATCTTCGTGTTTTAGTGCCAAGCTCCCTTTTGCCAAAAATTGAGCACATCCCACATATTCAAGCCTTTGGTGTTGAAACGCTGCACGAAGCAGTTCTTTTTTTTTAAAGAAAAACGCTATCAAGCAGAACAGCCCAAAGTCGTGCACCCTTTGTGCGAAAATAGCCTTGACATCCAAGGAAAATCTTACTTCTATGCCAGCGAATTTCCTTTTGATTTTAGCGATGTTTTAGGACAACACCGAGCCAAACGTGCCTTAATGATTGCCGCTGCTGGGATGCATAACCTTCTCATGGAAGGAAGCCCTGGGTGTGGTAAAAGTATGAGTATTAAGCGCTTACGTTATATTTTACCCCCTCAAAGTATTGAGGAAATTTTAGAGTCCAATGCGTACTATTCTTTACACGAAGAAGAGTGTGAACTAAGCCCTCTACGCCCTTTTCGCTCTCCACATCACACCTCCTCACGACCTTCTATTTTTGGTGGAGGAAGTATTCATGCCCAAGCGGGTGAAATTGCTTTAGCGCATAATGGTGTGCTTTTTTTTTGATGAATTTCCCAACTTCTCAAAAGCCGTTTTGGAGAGTTTACGAGAGCCATTAGAAGATCATCGTGTGCTTATTTCTCGGGTCAATACCAAAATAAGTTACGCCACAAAATTTCTCTTTGCTGCGGCTCAAAACCCTTGCCCGTGTGGTAATCTTTTTAGCCAAACCCATGAATGCCGTTGCTCTGAAGTCGAAATCAATCGCTACAAAAACCGTATTTCTGAGCCTATTATGGATCGGATTGATCTGTACATTCAAATGAGTGAAGAACACTCTAAAGAGTCTGGACTGAGCTCAAAAGAGATGTTCGCACACATCCTAGAAGCCTTTAAAATGCAAAAACAACGTGGGCAAAAAGAGCTTAACGGAAAACTCAATGAACACGACACTCTGCATTTTTGTACCCTGAGTGATGAGGCGCAAGAGCGTTTAGAGATGGCACAAAACCATTTAGGGTTAAGCCAACGCAGTGTGCATAAAGTCTTACGTATGGCTCGTACCATTGCCGATGTGGCACAAAGTGAGCTCATACACCAAGAACACCTGCTTGAAGCTTTAAGTTTTCGCAAACGCTAGGAGAAACCATGCACTACGTCTATGAAGAGAGCAATACCTTAGATGAACGTTGTTATACACACTTTGCACTTAGCCCTGAAATTTTAATGGAGCACGCAGGCTTAGCCCTTGCGAATGCCGTGAAAAAAAAGCTTACATGTAAAAAAAGTGCTCTTTTTATCTGTGGCGCAGGAAATAATGGTGCGGATGGAATGGTGGCCGCACGTCTTTTACATGGAAACTATACGGTTGCACTTTACCTCCCCTTTGCCCCCAAATCGCCTTTAGCACAGCTTCAACTGGAACGTGCAAAAAAGCTAGGTGTACCTATTGTTGAGACGCTAACAAACGCCGATGTTTACGTCGATGCCCTCTTTGGTTCAGGACTGAATCGTCCAATGGATAGCTTTACATGTAAGCTACTTGAAGCGCTTAATGCACAAAATGGATATAAAATTGCGTGTGATATGCCTAGTGGTATTATGAGTGATTTAAGCCTAAATGCTACCATGTTTCATGCCCATGAAACCATTACCATGGGCGCTTTAAAACTCTGCTTGCTGAATGACACCCTAAAAGATGCCGTAGGGAAAATCCGTGTTGCCTCTTTAGGCATAACACGCAAAACCTATGAAGTGCCTTCACCCTTTTTCGTGTTACAAAAAAAAGACCTCAAACTCCCTTTTCGTACTCAAAAAAATAGCAACAAAGGCTCTTTTTGGTCATGTAGCCATTCTTCAAGGAAACAAAGAAGGGGCTGCACATTTAGCAGGTATAGGTGCTTTTCATTTTGGCGCAGGCTTGGTCAGTCTTATTGGTGAGAAAATCAAAAAACTCCCCGTCTATCTTATGCACACTCCTACGCTTCCAAAAAATGCTTCGGTTATTGTAGCAGGCATGGGGCTAGAGATGCCTTTTGATGAAACATGGCTCAAAAATCTTTTGCTTACAAACGATCTACCTCTTGTTATTGATGCATCTTTGTGCCACCATGAACTTATCGTAGAGCTTCTCGCATCCCAAAAATCTCTCGTTCTTACACCGCATCCCAAAGAGTTTAGCTCGATTTTATGCTTTACATGTAAAAAAAAGGTGAGTGTTGAACAGATTCAATCTCACCGCTTTTTATATGCAAAAAAATTTAGTGAAACATTCCCGCATGTGGTCTTAGTGCTTAAAGGAGCCAACACTATCATCGCTCACAAGGGTGAACTTTTTATCAATACCTATGGCACGCCTGCCCTTGCAAAAGGAGGCAGTGGTGATGTTTTAGCGGGAATGATAGGTGCCTTGATTGCACAAGGTTATTCCCTAAAAGATGCAGCCATTCACGCCTCTTTAGCACATGCTCTCGTTTCTAAAAAACTTACATGTAATAATTTTGCCCTCACCCCTCTTGATATCTGTAAAGGTCTTAAATGCTTATAAAAAAAATCGCCATTCTCTTTAGTGGAGAAGGCAGTAATCTGGAAAAACTACTCGATTTTCTCCACAACAAAACCTTCCAACACTGTACCATTACAGTCGTTACTACCATTTGTAACCGTCCTGATGCCAAAGGGATTGAAAAATCACGACGTTTTGGCATTGAGCCTCTTATTATCGATCATACACGCTATGCTAGCCGTGAAGACTTCGATGAAGCTCTCGTAAAAGCTATTCATCAAAGCGGGGCTGAGCTAAGCGTTTTAGCAGGCTTTATGCGTATTTTAACTCCGATTTTTACACACAATGTCAAAGCGATCAATTTACATCCATCCTTACTTCCACTTTTTAAGGGTGGCAGTGCTATAAAGGATAGTTTTGATTCACCCATGAAAATTGCTGGTGTTAGCGTACATTATGTCAGTGAAGAGCTCGATGGTGGTGATATCATTGCACAACGCTGTTTTGAGAAGAGTGAAAACATGAGTTTTGAAGCTTTTGAAGATAAAATTCATGCGATAGAACATGAATTATTACCCCAAACTGTAAAAAAATTACTTGATAGGAAGTGAACATGAACGATATTTTAAAAGTTGGCAATATTGAATTTGCAAGCCGTTTGATTGTAGGAAGTGGAAAATACCCTGATTTTCAAACCACAAAAGATGCCACACTTGCTAGTGGGTCTAAACTGATTACCGTAGCGGTTCGACGGGTCAACATTACTAACCCGAATGAAGAGAATTTAATGGACTATTTCAAAGATACAGACATTAAACTCTTACCAAATTCGGCTGGATGTACGACTGCTGAAGATGCCATTACGCTTTTTAGAATGGTGAAAGAAGCCACAGGGCTTAATTTGATTAAACTAGAGGTCATCGGTGATACCGCAAAAACCCTCTATCCTGATGTTATGGAAACCCTTAAAGCATGTGAAGTTTTAGCCAAAGATGGCTTTACGATTATGACCTACACCAATGATGACCCAATTATGGCAAAACGCCTTGAAGATGCAGGAAGTGCAGCCATTATGCCCCTTGCCTCACCCATTGGTAGTGGACTAGGTATTCAAAACCGTTACAATGTCCTTTTCATTAAAGAAGCAGTAAAAATTCCTGTCATTGTTGATGCAGGAATTGGGTGCGCCAGCGATACGGCTATTGCTATGGAAATCGGGGCAGATGGGGTATTAACCAATACGGCTATTGCTCAAGCAAAAAATCCAATTTTAATGGCAGAAGCCATGAAACATGCGGTCATTGCAGGACGCAATAGCTTCCTTGCAGGACGTATCGCAAAAAAGCCTTTTGCAACCGCTAGCTCCCCAACAGAAGGACTTATAGAGTTTCAATATAAGGCATAATTTTTTTCTTGACAAAAGGCTGGAATTTAGATAGAATTTCAGCCTTAAAAAGACGAACTTAAGTTTTTTTAAATGTCGGGGCGTAGCGCAGTCTGGTCAGCGCACCTGGTTTGGGACCAGGGGGTCGAAGGTTCGAATCCTTTCGCCCCGACCATTTTCCAAAAAATTTAATAATGTTATTATTATGGTGAGTGTAGCTCAGTCGGTTAGAGCATCAGGTTGTGGTTCTGAGGGTCGTGGGTTCGATCCCCATCACTCACCCCATTGTTTTTTGGAGCGGTTTATGCGCTCGTAGCTCAATTGGATAGAGCAACGGACTTCGGATCCGTAGGTTGTAGGTTCGACTCCTGTCGAGCGCACCACCCAAACCGAGAAGATGCGCTCTTAGCTCAGCTGGATAGAGCAACGCCCTTCTAAGGCGTAGGTCACACGTTCGAATCGTGTAGGGCGTACCACCTTTTAAGACGGAGCTTCAGCTTCGCAAAATTTACTACTGTTATGTGCGGATATGGTGAAATTGGTAGACACGCCAGACTTAGGATCTGGTGCCGAGAGGCATGGGAGTTCGAGTCTCTTTATCCGCACCATCCCTTAAATAGCGACTTTCAAAACAAATTTACTTCAATTTCAAAAACACTTCAAAAAATATTTTTACTACATTTTAACTACAAGTTCAATCTTATACACATTGTTGTACTTGCGCTTCTAAACTTTCTCAAGTTTACCACTGTTGAAAACTACTTCTCTTCCAACATCTTGCCTAACTCCATCATCTTATCAAACATCCGAGCCTTAGCATAATTCTCTAACCACGAGTAGATCCAATACGGAGCACTTTGTGTTGATTCCCACGCATAGACACTTTGAGCATTGATATTGAGTAGCTTTGCAAACTCTTTTTTACTAAGCCCAGCGTGTTCAAACGCACGGTTGAGTCGTTCTTTATTCATTGGTTGTCTCTTATATGGGTATATAGATAGATTTTAATCTCATATGTGTGTAAAAGTATAACCGAATTTGCTTAAAATCTCCTAGAATAAACCGTAAGTGTAAAACTTGACTTTTTTGAAAAAATAAGTATATATATATAAATATGTTTAGTGATTTTAAAATCTTTCTATAAATAGTTTACGATTTGATTTTCTTTTCAATTTGTCCTATAATTTTCTCATAAAAAAAGAATAAAGGAGCTGCAATGAGACGCATGAATCTAGAGCGTAAACTGCTTTACCGTGAACACTTTTTTTACCTTATGTGTTGTGGGTTTAGAGTTTGCCAATGCTGTTAGTAATTGGATGTAAGAAGATGTTTACGTTTTATGTAATCCTATC
>JAJOKG010000128.1:0-3446 GCA_021206415.1 Sulfurospirillum sp.
ATGGCACAACCACTGAGCAAAAGAAGGTTACATGTAAAAAGAAATAGCATGCGGTATTGCACGGTTTACCCCTTTATTTTGGTACGTGCTATAATAGCAAAAACAACTTAGGATACCCATTGAGCCTTTCATTAAAACTGATTGAAATTTTACAAACACGCCATGTGTTGCTAACAGGTGGTGCTGGGGTTGGCAAGAGCTATCTTGTCGGTGAGGTCGTGACAAGCCTGCGAAAAATTGGCAAACAAGTGGTCATTTTAGGAAGCACGGGTGTGAGTGCGGTGAATGTCAATGGTCAAACGGTGCACAGCTTTTTTGCTTTTGGCATTTGTGCTCATTTGGATGAGTTGATGCGCCATGACCGCTATGCCAAAGCGAGGCTTGCTGAAATTAAAAAAGTGCTTTCACGGTGTGACTTGCTGGTGATTGATGAGATTAGCATGGTCTCAGCGGATTTACTTGATATGATTTATTACCGTTTGCGCAACAATGGTTTTGAGGGCAGTGTGCTTTTTGTGGGTGATTTTTTTCAGCTTCCCCCTGTCTCCAAAGGCAAAGAGGGCTCTTTGTTGGGAGGGCTTGAGTATGCGTTTGAGAGCAGTGCGTGGAGTGCGTTCAATCCTAAGGTTGTGGAGCTAACAAAGACCAAACGAACGCAAGATGAGCGGTTTTTTGAGCATTTGCGTTTGATTCGAAAAGGGACATTAACGCCAGAGACACTCTCCTATTTGGAAGCTTTGCGTGGCAATGTGAGCGTTTGGGAGGCGGAGCCTACGGTTTTATTTGGCAGAAATAAAGAGGCGGAGCTTTTAAACATTCAAAAATTAGCGCAAATCAAGAGTGAGCCCATCCTCCTTAAAGCCAAAGAGAAAGTGCATGAAAAATCTTTACATGTAAATAAAATCGAAGGGTGGAAAAATGCCCTTCCTGTGCCTGCGGATTTAACACTCAAAGTGGGTGCGAAGGTGCTTTTTTGTACGAATAAATGGGGCAAGTACTATAACGGTGAGCGAGGCATTGTGCATGCCATTGATGAAAAAGAGGTGGTGGTTGAAAAAGGGGGTGATTTGGTAAGAGTGGAGCGTCAAGAGTACACCTTGCATGAAAATGTGCTTTTAAATGGCGAAGTGCAGGAAAAACCCTTAGTTTCTCTTGAGCAGTTTCCACTCAAACTAGCCTACGCTATCACGATTCATAAATCTCAGGGCATGAGTATTGACGCTTTAGTGTGTAACATCAACAATATCTTTGAAAAGAGCCAATTTTACGTGGCTATTTCACGCTCACGCTATCCTGAGGGGCTTTTAATTGACTACCAATACGCGCGTTTTGCTGAGCATGTCAAGCGCTGTGTTCAGGTCTCGCCAAAAGTAGGGGAGTTTTACGAAAAATCGGAGATTTTATACATAGAAGAGATGCCTAGCGATTCACTTTTTTTGATGGCTTTTGACGATTTACATGTAAAGAACAATGAGGAGGTATTTATGAATCTTAATGCAACTTACAGCAGTACAGCAAGTACAACGTACAGTGCAAAATCAGCCGTAACAGTGGGTGAAGCACAAGAGAAAAATCTTAGTGCCAAAGAGATTATCAACGGCTACATTACACAGTACATGGAAGAGGTGCTTGTGGAGGCTAAAAAAAGCTTTAGCACGCAGGCTGATACCTTTCGTTTGGCGGATATTGGTTACACGGGAAAGCCTTTAAGTGAATTGAGCCAAAGTGAAGCCTCAGAGCTTGTCTCAGAAGATGGCTTTTTTGGCGTTGCTCAAACGAGTGAGCGCATTGCCAATTTTGTCATTGGTGGAGCGGGTGATGATATGCAAAAACTACAAGCAGGACGAGAGGGAATGCTCAGAGGTTTTGCGGAGGCAGAGCAGATGTGGGGTGGAAAATTGCCTGAAATTAGTTATACTACGATGCAACAAGCACTCGAAAAAGTGGATGCCAGAATTAAAGAACTTGGCGGAAACGTGCTTGATACATCGGTTTAAAAAGGCAAGTATGCGATACATTGTTTTTATCTTTTTATCTTTACATGTAAGCGTGTTTGCTGAGACATTGGCATTAGAGAATTTTAAAGCCAATGTCTTTTCAAAGTCCGATAAAAAGCCTGTGGAAGTAAGTGTAAGTCTTATTTTTGAGGGAAGTGACATTAAAAAAAATGAACATAAAGCCATTGATGCTTTAAATATTGTTATTGGCAGTTATTATGCTGAAGATTTGGTAATGTCTAAGGGTAAAGAGCTTTTAAAAGCAACGCTTATTTCATATGCAAAAAAACGCATGCGCTTGTTATTGATGCCGTTTATATCAAAGAGCTGAACATTAAAACCAATGCTACAACGCAAGAGATTGTTGATGCGATTAAAAAAAGAGGCACTTTTTCAACAAAAGAATATGACTCCAAAACAAGCACCGACAACACAACAACCTTCTTCTCAATCGTTTCAACCTCTTAATCTCGCACCACCTCTTCCAAAACGTTCTTTATTACCAGACGAGAATGCTGTTAATTTTTAACGAGTGGGTGTGATTTCAGGGTGCATTGAAGAGAATATGTTACAATCAGTGATAATTTTAAAAAAAGTATAAGAATGAAAGATTTTGAAATAGCAAAAACATTGTTCAAAGACAGCATTGATACTTCGTTTTATTTTGATAGTGTTAGCGCTGAAGCAGCACGTAAAAAATTAACAGATATTCTCAATGCAAAAAAACTCCCTCGTTTTTGTTTTAGGTGATCCTGGTGTGGGTAAAACGCATATGCTAACCATGTTACATCATTCTCCTCTTTTTTCTTCTCATTCCATTTTTATGCAACATCCTTGTTTTGAGTGGCAAGAACTCTTTTTAAAACTGTATACCTTAAAAGGACTTCCCTTTGATGAAACAGAAAATGAAGATGTTCATTGTGAATTATTAGGCGAACTTTATAGCGATGAGACGTGTATTGTTTTTGTGGATGAAGCGCAACTTTTGTGTGAAAAACAATTTGAGATGATTGCGAAACTTTGTTCTTTACATTCATTTCAATGTGTCTTAGCATTGCATAAAGATGACGTAAAAAAAGTTGCCAATCATTCTTCGTTTAAAAATCTTTCTCAAGAGACTATCTTTTATGGAACATTAAATGAGCAAGAGCTTCATCGATACCTTCAAGCTCAATTAATGGCACATTCTCAAGGAGAAATTGCTTTGATGTTCTCTGCTCGCAATACCAAGAAAATTGCTCGCTATGCTAAAGGGAATTTTCGTACCGTAAAGAAATTTTTTTACAGCCTTTTTAAATTGTTAGATTATGCACAAAAAAATAATTTAACAAAACAGACTACATTAAGCAATTGCTTGTTGGTTATGACAGCACTTGATATAGGATTGATTCGTGACGCATAATCGATTTGAAGAGTTACAGAGGCGTTGTAAAGCATTGCAAAGAAAGC
>JAJOKG010000128.1:3546-10327 GCA_021206415.1 Sulfurospirillum sp.
ATTTAACAAAACAGACTACATTAAGCAATTGCTTGTTGGTTATGACAGCACTTGATATAGGATTGATTCGTGACGCATAATCGATTTGAAGAGTTACAGAGGCGTTGTAAAGCATTGCAAAGAAAGCACTTTTTAAAAGTAGCTGGGTTGATTTTATTTAGCTTTATAGCTCTTTTTTTGGGTTTATTCGATGCGAGAGCCTGTAACGCCCATAGCCATTGTGTTACCAGAACCCTCTTTACCTGAAGTCATTGTGGAAACAAATGAGAGTCAGGTTGTTTCTGCCCCTCTTGAGGCAGAAGTGATACCAGAGGTGGATGAGTTTAAAGAGCCGATTCTTTTCTTAGAACCAAAATTTAAGCCAACAACGACACCCACACTTCCTCAAAAAGAGATTCAAGAAGCCAATAGGCTTTTAAAAATGGAACACACTCTTTTGGAAGCATTTAACCACTCTGCTACGTATGAGAGTGCTTATGCTTTAGCCCATTTTTATTTTGAACGAAAATCCTATTTAGAAGCGATTGTATGGGCTAAAAAGGCTAATAAATTAAATCCTAATTTAGATCAAACATGGTTAATTTATGCAAAATCAAAATTTTCTTTAGGCGAAAAAGAAGAAGCTATAAGCTCTTTGGAACGTATTATAGGTTATATTAAATCAGAAGAATTACGTGATTTGTTAGATTTTTACAAAGGACAAAGATGAAGGTTCTAGTTATTTTAGTTCTTTTTTATTTGGAATGTTGCAAACGCATATTCGTATAATGAGGTTTTAAGAGATTACCAAGCCAAACGGTATGAAAAAGTGTGTAGTGAAGGTGCAGAATTTTATATGCGCAATGATAAAAATGAACAAATTTTAGTGGCTATTGGTGATGCGTGTGCCAAAATTGATGCGATTAATCCTTTGGGACAAATTAGTAAAAATTTAATTAGTACCAAAGAGTATCGTGAGAGTGCTTCTTATTTTTCAACTCTTATTCTTCAAAAAAAGCTTATTTATCAATTTATGCATGATGATATTAATCTTAAAGAGCTCACTTTACCTCGTACAGATCATGTGCTTTCACGTGTTTTTGAACAACTTTCTAAGGGTAATTATAGTGTTGTGGAAAAAGGCATTCAGATTTTAACACCGCAGATGAATTATCTTTTATGGTTGAGTGAAGATGCACCTAAAAAAGTCTATATTGACGAGCATAAAGAGGGAAAATTGGTTGAGCGTCACTGGTATTTGTAAGACTTTTACCTCCTTTTAGGCTCTTTTTAACTACAATTCTCCCTCAAAAATTTTCTCTAGGAACCCAATGCCCCTTACGCGTCTCAATTCTGAGCAAAAAAGTGCTGCGACAGCACCATCAGGTTACAATCTTATCATTGCCAGTGCGGGAACGGGGAAAACCTCGACCATCGTTGCAAGGCTAGCGTATTTATTAAAAAAATGGCGTTGCACCCTCAAAAATTTGTTATTAACGTTTACCAATAAAGCTGCCGCTGAGATGATAGAGCGTGTGAGTGCTTTTTTCCCTCAATCCATCACCTCGCAAATCGAATCAGGCACCTTTCACGCCGTAAGTTACCGTTTATTAAAAAAAATGGGCTTAAACATTGTGCTTAAACAACCCAAAGATTTAAAAATTCTTTTAAAAAGCATTGTGGAGCGAAGGCGGTTTGACCACATTGAATCAGGTGTCAAAGCGTACAGTGCGCAGTATTTGTATGATTTGTTTTCACTCTATCAAAACAGCACTGTCACACAGAGTTTTACGCAGTGGCTAGAGGAAAATGACAGCGAACATGGTGTGTTCTTTGATATTTATGAAGATATTTTCGAGGAGTTTCAAGCCTTAAAACGAGAGTTTGGCTATGTAGATTTTAATGACTTACTCATCTTTATGCGTGAGGCGTTAAAGAAGGAACATGAACTTTTTTTTGAAGAGGTGTTAATTGACGAGTATCAAGATACCAATACCTTGCAAGGCTCTTTAATTGATGCGTTTCGCTCCAAATCGCTCTTTTGCGTGGGGGATTATGACCAGAGTATTTATGCGTTTAATGGCGCAAATATTGATATTATCGGCTCGTTTTCCAAGCGTTACGAGGGCGCAAATGTCTTTACGCTCAATAAAAACTATCGCTCATCCCATAAAATTCTCTCTTTAGCAAATCGTGTCATTGAAAAAAAATCCAAGACTCTATGAAAAGCGTTTGGAAGTGACCCGTGATGGTGCGTTTGAAGCGCCACAACTGCTCATTTACGATGAACTGTTTGCACAGTATCACTCCATATCCTCTCTCATTAAAAATTCACGCAATGCTCATGCTGACATTGCCGTTATCTTTCGCAACAACTCTAGTGCCGATGGCATTGAAGCGACTTTAAGAGAGCAGGGCGTTGCGTGTAAACGAAAAGGGGGCATTAGCTTTTTTGACGCAGCAGAAGTGAAAGCCATGCTGGATTTGGTGGGTGTCGTGGTCAATCCTAAAGATATGATGGCGTTTATTCACACCTTTGAGTATGCTAGAGGGGTTGGAAGTTCCCTCTCCAAAGAGCTGTTTGATGGTTTGTTTAAGCTAGGCGAGGGCAATATCTACAACGGTTTTTTTTCATCCTAAAGCAGGTGTTGAGGAGATTTTTAAGAAACGTCCTAAAAACCACCAATTAGGGCTTTTTGATGATATTTATGACTTAGGAAGTGTAAGTCGTTTTTATGATTTGGGGTTTGAAGAGCAGTTCTTATCCAATCCTATTTTAAAACATCCTCGCCTAAGTGTGGATGGCGCCAAATTTTTGCACCAGTTTTATAAATTTATGAAACATGCCACACGTATCAAGACCCCACAAAGCCTTATCAATCATGTTTTAAGTTCCGAAGTGTTTAGCGCCATGGCTGAGACACTCTCGGTGAAGCGCTCCATTAAAAAAGATGGCAGTGTGGATGAGAAGCAAAAAGCAGAAGCTCGCTCTCGTATCTTTCGCAAAGGGCATTTGCTCAAAGATTTGGCAAGTTCGTATGCTTCTAGTGAGCGGTTTTTAAATGCGCTAACGCTGGGCAGTAATGAGATGAGTGAGGGCGAGGGGGTGAATTTGCTCAGCATTCACGCCAGTAAAGGGCTTGAGTTTAAAGAGGTTTATGTGATTGATTTGATGGATGGACGCTTTCCTAACCGTAAACTCATGCAAAAAGGCGGAAGCCTAGAAGAGGAGCGACGCCTCTTTTACGTGGCAACCACACGGGCAAAAGACATGCTCTATCTCTCCTATGCGAAGTATGACAAGATTAAGAAGATCAGCTACACGCATTCACCCTTTTTAGTTGAAGCGGGCTTAGTACATTAGTTTTTAAAGCCTCACCTTACTTAAATGAGATAAAATAACTCCTAAAAAGAGAGGAGTTTTTTATGCACACCAACGAACTCATACACGAGGATTCTCCTTATCTGCTCCAACACGCACACAACCCCGTCCATTGGATGGCATGGAGCGATAAAGCGCTTGCCAAAGCCAAAGATGAAAACAAGCTAATTTTTCTCTCCATAGGCTACAGCACCTGTCATTGGTGTCACGTGATGGAGCGTGAGACGTTTGAGGACGAAGTGAGTGCAAAGCTCCTCAACGACTCCTATGTCAGCATCAAAGTCGATCGTGAAGAGATGCCAGATCTTGACAAATACTACCAAGACGTGCACTATCTGCTGACTAAACGCAGTGGCGGTTGGCCTCTGAGTATCATTATGACACCAGAGCAACAGGTGATTTTTGCAGGAACATATCTGCCACCTCAAAGTATGCAAGGAAGTATGGGATTTCGTGAATTGACCAGTTTCATCAAAGGCAAATTTGACGATGAATATGAGGAAGTTCAAAAGAGTGCGCAGAGTATTGAAGCAGCGATAAAGCATTATGAGCGTAGTTTTGAGCAAAAGCAGAGTATTGAGAAAGTTGCCGTTGTCGAAGCGTTTGTGAGCAATGTCAAAGCAAGCTATGATGACGTGTCTAAAGGTGTGGGAAGTGCACCAAAGTTTCCCCATGCGTCCACATGGAATGCCCTTTTAGATATTTACGAAAAAACCAAAAATCTTGAAGCCTTGTATATGAGCGAAGATACGCTTTTAGCCATGGCAAATGGAGGCATCAACGACCAAATCGAGGGTGGATTTTACCGTTACAGCGTCGATGAGGCGTGGGTGATTCCACACTTCGAGAAGATGCTTTACACCAATGCTGAGTTGATTGAAGTCTATGCCAAGCTGTACACTCTGACGCAAAAACCATTGTTTAATGAGGTGGTCGATAAAACCATCGAAGCGATGGATGAGCGCTTTTTAAAAGAAGGGCTTTACCTTAGTGCCAGTGATGCGGACTCTGAGGGCGAAGAGGGCAAATACTTTGTGTTTACGTATGCACAAGCCAAAGAGGCACTTTTAAAAGGCGGACTGAGTGAGGTAGAGACTAAAGCTGTAATGGATTATTTTGGCATCACCAAATTTGGTAATTTTGAGCACCAAAGCACCAATCCTGTGATTACATGTAATGAAAAACCTACCCGTTTAGATGAAGCCGTTGCTATTTTAAAAGAGGAACGTCAAAAGGTCGCGTATCCGTTTATTGACACGAAGATTTTGACCTCATGGAACGCTTTAATGGTCACGGCACTTTTTGAAGCAGGCAAGATTGAGAAAGCAAAATATGTGCTAGATACGCTTCTAAAAACCTTACATGTAAATGGCGTTTTGTACCATCAAATCGTCTTAGGTGGCAGTTTGAAAGTCGAAGCTTTGCTCGAAGATTACGCCTTTGTCATCGAAGCGTTACTTCGTGGCTACACACATACTAAAGAGACAGATTACTTGGAATTGGCAAAAAAACTAAGCCATGAAGCTGAGCATAAATTCTACATTAATGAGACATGGTATCTTTCCGATAAAGCCTTTCGTGCCAAAGCGGTTTTGGAAGACAACAGCTATAAAAGCCCACTTTCAACGATGATCAAAAATCTTTTTGAATTAGCGAAGATCGAAGATGACACTGCACAATTTATTTGTGCGAAAGATATGTTGGAGAGTTTTGGCTCAGGTATTCAAAAGTACGCCCATGCGTATCCCGAAGCGGTGAGGGCAATGACACGTTACATGTAAAAAGGTGGGCATCTTTCAAAACAATGTAACTAAGTTTTAAAAAAGTTAAAAATCAAGCCCTGACCCCTAAAATCTCTATAATACACTTAAACCCCTTTATTAAGAGGTTTAAGGTATACAAAAAAATATTTTATATTCAGATTTTAAAAACGAGATTTTCTGCCTATCATATCTTCAACATCTCTATTCATAGGCAATACATAATCTGTAGCTGCTATTGCAACATTTGTTGAAGGATTGATAATTTTTATATTGACATAAACTGCTGAATTTGCAACAGCATATGTTCCTACTATAATAGCATTTGCACTATGTGTCTTAGCTATTTTTCCAATTTCTCTCGTTAACATTAGTTCGCCAGTATTTTGTTTAATATAAACATTTTCTCTAAATTTCATTTCAATTACATTCATTTTTGCTTGAATAAATCGTGCAGACATCTGCTCAGAAATAAGGCGTCCAAGGGTTGATGAATTTTCTATATCGTCTATATTTACAACCGTTGCCATAATTACAGCTGATTCTAAAGGTAATTTTGCATCAAGTAAAAGCTTTTCTGCAGCTTTATAATTAATGTTAGTCATATCATATTTGACAGAATGTGTTAGGTCGGTTTGGTTAGATGCTACACAGCCATTGAATAATAATGCAAAGATAAGTGTGCAAAAAATATATGAAATTTTCATTCTTTATCTCCTGTAACCTTTAGAACTTTACCCATTGCATTTGACGAGTATAAAGATGAATCGCTATCCGCAATATAATAAATATTGCTTACACTACCAAAATAAACACTATTGTTTGAGGCTGTTACTGTAACAATTATTTCATTTTGAGGAATTTCACCAGCTGCATATTTAGATTCAAACCAATTATATGCATCTATTCCAATTGCTCCGGCTCCTGTTGCTACACCTGCTGTTGTTGTTGCTGTATTTACTGCTGCAACACCTGATATTGCCCATGCGCCAGCAGTTAATAATGTTGGTAATCCGAATGAATTTCTAAATGGCGCTCTATCTTTTGTAAATTTAAGGACTTGAGTGTTAATGTCCATATTAACATCTGCAGCTGCTGAGAATTTTGCAACAGTTACGCCATTTTTTACTAATGCGCTTAGAAGTAATGTATGTAAAGCTTTATTAAATTTAGATTTTTCTATAGGCTCATTGATATAAATAGTCTTCTTATCCCCTGCTTGCTCAATAATTGTTTTAGCTAGATGATTAACCACACTTTCCCAATGCATAGCTGCTTGAAGTTTACTTTGCTCCGTATGAGGAAAATTCGTTGGTATTGGCGCTTCAGAATAAGGCGTCATACAGCCACTAAAAACTACGCCTAATAGACACGTAACTATACATATTTTTTTCACTAGTAACCTCCAATTTCTTGAAGATTCTACTCTAAGTTTTCTTAAAGATAATAATCAAACCCAAACTGCTAGTTGTAAAGATGGTTTGAAAGTTGCTTTAGACTCCATAAAAAGCCGTGGGAGGCGAGATTATGGAACGAGATATTATAACAGTTTATTGTTTAATTGATGAGTATTTGAAGGTATCAGGGATAAAAGATGATGTTAGAGCAGAGATTAGTAATGCAGAAGTGCTGCTTATCGGGTATATGGCAGTGAATGATT
>JAJOKG010000100.1 GCA_021206415.1 Sulfurospirillum sp.
CATTCTTTATCATTAAAAACTTTAAAGTTAGAATAATTTGGATGCTGTTTTAATAATAAATCAAAAATTTCTTTTATATGAGGTATTTTTAATTCTTCATTCGATAGTGAATCATGTTGAATTCCATCGGTGCTCTCTCTACGATTATTAGCATCTTCATATGTCCAAGAATAATCATCAAAAATTATATATCCACCTTTTTTTAATAATTTATCGACTAAAAAAAATGCCGAACTATCAATTATCCAGTTTTTTGGACCATCTATAATGCACAAATCATATTTTTCTTGACATTTATTATCTGTTGTACTTTCTTTAATCTCATTATGTAAAAACCAGTTATATCCTGTCTTCATGCGATGAATTTCAACATATTTTTCTAAATTACATTTTTTTAGTTGTTCCTCACAAGATGGCTTAAAATGTTCTGCTACACTCTGTAAATCAACAGCAGTTATTCTACCTTTTCCTATTTCATTTAAAGCAGCAGCCATATAGCAAGTTGCTGTGCCATGTGCTATCCCAAGTTCAAGTATATTTTGTATTTTATTTTCAATAATAAAATTATAAATAAAATCAGCATTTGATTTGTTGATATATGGGACTTTACCAACAATATTTTCTACATCTTTAAATTTCATTTGTTTTCCTTGATTATTACCATGTTTATAACTTTAGCTTTTATAAAAAAATATTCTCGTGTGTAATAGAGCATATTCACTATTATCTTTGCAATAAACTTATTCACTTTTAATTTAAAACTTATCTTTTCTATCAATCTATCTTTATGTAGCTTTGCTATATCTATTACCTGTATATTGGTATATTTATTTAAATAGTGAGAAATATCTTCAGATGTGATGTAGTTTATTGTATCTAAACCCTTTGTGGGTTTTTTTAATATTCGTAGATAGATGTATGCTAATTTTCTATTCATTTTTGGTAAAAATGGTATCCTGTAGTGTGCCTCATAAAAGCCATTATAGTCTGGTGCAAAATTCTTATCTTACCTGATACTTTTGTTACTCTTATCATCTCATCAATACATTTATTAAAATCCTTAACATGCTCAAGCGTTTGTGCTGATTCTACATAATCAAATGATTCGTTTTCAAATGGTAAATTTTCTCCAACTGCTTCTATAATTTTATTTTTCCATTTTTGGGGATAGTTTAATTCGTCTATTTTCATATTCATATAATTGAGCTTCCATTTTTCTGGCTCAATACCATATACATCATAGCCTTGATGTAATCCATAAAATAAAAATGTTCCACAGCCACAAGCCATATCTAATATCTTCTTTTCATGGTTTTTGTATTTTATTATCTCGTACCACCGATATGTATCGACAGAATCAAGGTCATTGTGCCATCTTGTAGCAAGTTGATTTGCAATTAATTTATTTTTAACGCCAAAATACTTTAAGCCTTCTTGATATAAATTTTCTTCTAAAAATACTTTTGTTTTAATCATCTGCTACCTTAAAAAAGTTTTTTTATATTTTGTACAATTTTGTCTATATTTTTTTCTAGCCCGTAGTACATTGGAAACCTCACCAATCTTTCACTTTCTTTGGTTGTATAAACATCTTTTCCATTAAGTCTACTAAATTTTTCTCCTGCAACTGAAGAATGTAATGGTACATAATGAAATACGGCATTTATTCCATTGTCTTTTAGACAATTTAAAAGATTGGTTCTTGTCTCTAAATCTTTAACTTTGATATAAAACATATGTGCATTATTTGTACACTCTTTTGGAATAGTGGGAAGCTCTATGTATCCATATTTTTCTAAATTTTTTAAGCTCTCATGATATAAATTCCAACTCTTTAATCTATTTTTTTGAATCTCATCTATTTTTTCAAGTTGTCCCCAAAGATAAGCTGCACTCACATCATTCATAAGATAACTACTTCCGATATCTACCCATGAATATTTGTCTACCATCCCTCTAAAAAACAAACTTCTATTTGTCCCTTTTTCTCTAATGACTTCAGCTCTCTCAACAAATCTTTCGTCATTAATGATCAAAAGCCCCCCTTCTCCTGCACTCGTTATATTTTTCGTCTCATGAAAACTGTAAGCACCGAGATGACCAATGGCTCCCAAGGATTTCCCCTTGTAGGTACTCATTATAGCCTGTGCGGCATCTTCTACGACAAAAAGGTCGTGTCTCAGAGCAATATCCATGATTACATCCATCTCACATGCCACACCTGCATAATGCACAGACACAATCACCTTTGTTTTATCTGTTATTGCTTGTTCTATTTTTGTTTCATCTATATTCATCGTATCGGGTCTAATGTCAACAAAAACTATTTTTGCCCCACGAAGTACAAATGCGTTTGCAGTACTAACAAAAGTGTAAGAAGGCATAATTACCTCATCATCCTCTTTTATATCAAGCAGTATTGCCGCCATCTCCAATGCATGCGTACAAGAAGGAGTCAAAAGGGCTTTTTTACATCCCAGCTTTTCTCTAAACCAATCCTCGCATTTTTGAGTAAAAAAACCATTACCTGATATATGATTACTTTTGATTGATTCTAAATATACTTCTTTTCATTACCTGTATAAGGGGGTTTATTAAAAGGAATTTTCATAGGATACGCACTCTAACAAGATCATGGATATTCTCTTCTGTCTTTTTCATCTCTGACTCGGTTTGAAATGTAAAAAAGAGTATGCCAAATTTCTGCGTCATAATGTTTTCTATCGCATCGCCTCTTTTTGCCCAAATAAACTGATGCATTATCTTCTTTTTAATCAAATTGTCAAAAATTATGTCGTCTACTTTGCCTTGCTTATGAGCCATAATACAATGTCGCAAGATTGCTCGCTCTTGTACCTCACCTATATCTAGTGCTAATTTACAATGTGCTTGAACAATTTTTTTGGGCATACTCTATGTTTCGAGAATAACTAACAAGATCTAAATAAAGATCTCCAGGACTTCTTCGTGTCACTTCAAGAATATAAGGCTTAGAGTTGTTCACAATAAATTGTATATGCACAATTCCATCTGCTAGCTGAAGTGTATCAATCATAGTTTGCGTATCGAGAAGCAGTTTGTTTTTTTATCTCTACAGCCATACTAAAATTACTACTTGCACCGGCTACTAAGTATTTATTGTTAAAAAAAATACTCATCTGCAAAAAATTCAAAAACTATTTTGCCATCTTTTACGAGGAGAGAAGCACTATGGTGTGTCCCTTCTATAAACTCTTCCAGTACCACTTTAGGCTCTCTTGTAAGTTTGATTGTCTCATTAAAAGCCTCTTGTAACTCCTCTGCATTAAAAAACTTTTTTTAATGCCCTTCCCTCCGCTTAAATCAATAGGTTTTTAGCATTAAGGGTACTCTAATCGTAATGCTGTGACATCTTCAAGCCTATCTATAACAAGCGCCTTAGGCGTGCTTAGATTATGGCGCATTGCAAACTTTTTAAATAAATCTTTATGATGTAAAGTTTTCGTTGTCTCATAGCTGTCAAAACTTCCAATTTGCAACTTTTCTGAAATATAAGAGGCTGTTAGAATCGAAAAATCATTACAACCAGGTACAATAAAATCGATAGCATATTTTTGAACAATCTCAAGCATAGCTTCTTTATTTGAATAATCGGCATAAATATATTCGTCCGAGTAGCCGTGCCCCAATTCATCTCTGAAATAGCCGGTTGTAAAGACATAAAATCCAAGCTCTTTTGCAGCTTTGATTAAAGGTATTTCAGCATAGCCTCCACCAAGTATTAAAAGTTTTTGCATTAAGCCTCTTTTTTAGGAATAAAAAACATAACTGTTTCGTCTGTCCCCTCTGTATAATGTCTTAGATAGATAGTATAATCGTCCCGTATTGCCAAAATCTGTTGGGGTATTTTCCAAAAATCTGAACTTTTATGATAAACACTGATAGCTAATTTTGGATGATATAACTTTATCGTTTGCATTGCACCTTCGATTGCTTTTGTTTCGGCACCCTCTATGTCCATTTTGATAAATGTTATTTTTTCTTGGACAACACTATCCAAAGTATCCACCTCAATCGTCGTATCTCCTTGCTCACTTAACTTTGAACCTGAACCGCTTGTATCAAAACGAAGCGTCTCTTTTTTATCGGACAAACCAAGTATATAAAATCGAATGTTTTCAAACTTTTCTAACCTCGCTTTTGCAAGCTCCATATTTTTAGCTTCAGGTTCAAATAGCAACACCCCTTTATACTTCGGAGCTCTTTTTATAAACTCTTGTGTCGTGTAACCATCGTAAGCGCCTATATCCACAAAGACTTCGTCACACTCGCCCAAGTCCAAGAACTCTTCAAAATATTGTCTCTCTTCAATTGCCTCGAAACCTCTCATATAATCAAGATCGTATGAGAATTTAAAATTAATGAGATTGTAAAACTGATTTTTAGAGATTTGGTCTTCAAGTTTTTTATAAATCCATTCATATTTGGCAAAATTATTTTGAATATCCTCTGCCATCGTCATTGAGAACATAGTATGCTGAATCTCTAGACCCGAATATTTCAAAAAAAGAGAAGCAGTCAAGAAAGTCAAATTGATATTGACTCACTTTTTTTTCGGCAATTAAAGGTTTGCCTAAAGCAACGACAATAACAACTAGAGCATCATCTTCTACTGCTTCTAGCGACACAATCGGCTTATCTAGATAGTTTTTTTGAACAGTAAATTCATCTATAAAACCATTAATAGCAACCTGTTCAGAGATTACTTTGGCAATCTGGTTTATTCCAAATATATATTTTGGTTTCGTTGATTGCAAAAACTCTTTTACAAAACGCGATTGCTTTTTGATTCTCGTAAACTTTGTTAATTCTAAGCATTTACAATCTCCCATCTTTTTGTCTCTATCGATTTAGCGATAGCCTCCATTAAGAAAAAGCCCAGTTCGTAGAAGTAACCACATCAAATATGTAACTACTCTCATAGCACCGTTTTTTTTTATAACTCACCAAAGCATCGTAGATATCGTCATAATGATTTGCAAAAGCTTCAATAAATCCGGCAGGATGACCTGATTTAAATCGATTGTATTTTTCTTGATTTGCAATAGAGATATCTTTGGAAGATCGATCTAAGACTATATTTCTTCCTAAATTATCGTTAAACTCTAAAAACTCCGGATCCATTTGTGACCACATCGCAGAGCCTTCCTCTCCATACACTTCAACTCGGAGTCCATTTTTGTGTCCAAGGGCACTTTTGCTATACCACATTTGACAATCAATATTCTCTTCATATTTAATCATGCAGTTGATGTTATCTATAACATCATAATGACCAAAACTATTTTGCATAGCTATCACTTCCAAAGCCTCTTTTTGCGTCAAAAAATAGACCATATTGGACAAATGGGTTCCCAAATCTAAGGACAATATAGGGAGTTCTTCATCATGTAAGCGCCATGCTTGCGGTTGCATAGGTTTCCCCTCACTTGTAAGCCTGATGAAGCTCTCTTGAGGCATCTGTATGTTGATTTGAATAACTTTTCCCAATTTTCCAAGTTGAATCATCTCTTTTAACTCTCGAAGCATCGGGTAGCCTGTATAGTTGTATGTAGTGGCCAAAAAAAGCTTATTTTCGTTTAGCTTTTTTTGAATCTCAAGGGCTTTAGCTGAAGAGGTAGTAAGCGTTTTTTCACAAATTATAGGTACCTTATATTTGATAATATCTAAAAGTATCTCGGCATGTGTATTTGTCGGTGTGAGTAAAATAACTGCGTCTAAATTCTCTTTTTCATTTTCAAGTAGCTGAGTATAAGTTTTATAATACTTCTCCACATGCCATCGCTCTGCGGTTTGTTCATTAACAGATTCGTTACGACTAAAACATCCTGCGATGAGTTCAAATTTACTATCCATTTGGGATGCAATCTTATGGGTTGTTCCAATTGCAGAATTTTATACCTCCGCCGATAAAAAGC
Organism: Sulfurospirillum sp.; assembly: GCA_021206415.1. Classification (GTDB taxonomy): domain Bacteria; phylum Campylobacterota; class Campylobacteria; order Campylobacterales; family Sulfurospirillaceae; genus Sulfurospirillum. Next base: position 5,958 of record JAJOKG010000100.1, read on the forward strand.
TATTTTTAGTTTCTTGTTTTTCATTCTGCCTGCTTTAAAAAGATAGTATTTAAACACTTTTGTAGTTTTTCTGAAGAGTATCTTGCTTTAATAATAGCGATATTGTGCTCTTTCTCATCTTGCTCTAGCAGATGTAAATCAAAGTCTGCTAAACTGAAAACTTTTATCTCATCCTGAGCAAAATAGTCCCAAATCGTTGTTTTATTAAGATAAACTTTTTTTCCCATGCCAAGTAAAGTGACTATATTACCCATAGCTTGCTGCCTATTATGGTTAAAAATGGCTATGTCAATCTTTTCTAAAAACCTCATATACTCTTCATATGGCATATGCTCTACAATAGGAAAAAACTTATCTCCCAACAATCTGTAACCCTCTGCAATAACACCTTGAGCATACTCTTTATTTCCATACGTCAGAGGTACAAAAATTTTTATATCTTCTTCTTTATACACTTGCAAAATTTGTAGTGCCTCACTATGCTGATTACTTGGATCAGCGGAGTTTCCTAACTGTATAAAAATCGTTTTGTCATTTTTAGGAGTAGATTGTAACTCTTTATAAAGATTGCTTGGATAACCAAAACAAGGAATATTTCTCCCTTTTGCACCATACATACTTTTTAGCAACGCATAATCACCTTGATTATCAGTAATTAAATAAGCAATATCTTTGATTATCTGCTTTTTAAACCAGTTCTGTTTTTCCGGAAAATAGAAGTCACCACCCCAGATAAACCAAAAACATTTTTTTTAAAAGCTTTGGATGAAAGTAGAGCAACATATCCACTTTTTCTCTCCACAAACCATGCAATATGATTTTCTCCGCCTCTTGCATATAGGCTAAAAGAGTCATAAAAATATCATCATTCGTATGTAGAAATTCTACCTTATGTTCAGGAGTTAAACCGTAAAGATATTTTGGGCTAGTAATAAAAACATAGTGATGTTCAGCTCTACCAAAATGCTCATCTACAAAATCAATATAAGGTGCAAGAAACTTATCAAGAATCATCACATGTAAGATTTTATGTTCATTCATTGTTATAATTTCGCATATTTTCTTCCAAACTCTAACGAATACTGAAAAAACTCATGATGCTTTAGCCCTAGTTTTAAATTCCAATAAACATATGCTTTACAAACTGTTTCATCAAGATTAAAGTTGATATCAACCCCATATATTTCACTTGCTTTTTTAAAATAAACTTCGTGATAACTCCTACCATATTTAGCAAGGTCATCTTCTGTAAATCCTAAATAACTCAAATGATCAAAAATCTTACCAAAGAAAGATGGGGTGTTTCTCTCATGCTCTCGAACAGTGATATGCTGTTGATTAAGTCCAAGACCTATACAAGCTACATCCGTAGAAAATGCTCTCAATGTTTTCACAATTCCATTTTCGAGCACATTACGATATGTACGCTCATAATTCGATAGATACACTTCAATACACTCAAACAATTTGTATATAGTTTTGACTTCTATATATACTATGTCATCTGATCCAAAAACTTTTTTGACTTTCAGACATTGATTTACATTAAATCCAAGCGCTTTAAACTGAACATTTGGAAACCTCTCCATCAACTCTTTAATGTACCCCACAAACTCCTCATCCGATAAGTTCTCTTCCGTGGCCAAAAACCCTATCGCATTTTGGACAGTACAAATCTTTCACTTTTGCTTCATCCACAAACGCCAAGCTATTGAGAAAACGATACTCATTGAATTTCTCATGCCCTTTTAAGAACTCTAGAAATGATTGATTCTGAAAAATTTATCTTTTTATCGGCACTACATAAAGCAACACTTTGAACAAAAGCGTCCCCCTCTATCTTCTTTTTCAGATCAATGACAAATATTTTTTGAGCATATCGCATCAATTTTTCTCTTGTTTTTCTATCTGTTTCAAACGACGTCTCCCTAGAAAGGTGACTGTAAAGATAAATGCTTACATTGTTGATGATATCCGCAAGACTTTTCGGGATGATATATTTTGCGTCTTCTCCAAAAACCTTTAAAGCTTTTTGCTGTTGTGATGTATTAAAATAAAAGACAACAAAAGGTACCCCGTAATTTTGCTGTTGCAAAAGCTTAACAAAATAAATAAATTCTCTATCTCAAAGATTTTTTTCCGTAGCCAAAAAGCCAATTGCATCTGAAGCTTGAACGTTATTAAGATTTTCTTCACTCATTTCCGCTTCAAGACTAGCGATAAAGCACAACTCATTGTATTTTTCATCATCAGGCGTGAGAACACTCACAAATGAAGGGGGTAAAATATCCTTCGTTTGAGCATCTTTAAATGTTATCTCTTTGGTAGTATATTCTTCAGGGGCAACATATAAAATGCCTCGCATATCGACATCAAAAACATGCCCTTTTTGTGCCTGCATCTCTTTACATGTAATGCTATCTATCACACGATTTTCTGCTACGACTTCAATCGTTTTTACCTGTAAATCAACTGCCTAGCGCACCCATAATCAATCGTTTTAACAATACTATCAATGCATCCAGCCAAAGAAAAAAGCCATGGTTTATATGCATAGAGCACATCAACCATCTTAGTATATTCGTCTTTCTCGTCGCAGACTAAGCGCACTTCAATCGGGGCGATAAAAAGCTCTTGCACAAAAAGCATAGACTGAGCGATATGCCAAATCACCTTATCAAAAATCTCTTCTTTAAACACTTCACGCATCGTATAAATACGCTCTACCAGTCCTTGAGCATCCTCTAAAGAAAGAGACCCTTTAGCATCACATCTTTCACACGCTTGTGCAACATCCAAAAAAAGTACCTCAACATTTTTTTGCCATCTTACACAATAGTCCCGAATCATCACAACATTGTCCCAAACCTCACGCACGATTGTTTGCTGTTCTTTCTCTGACTTATGCGTAAGTTTCATCACGTTTTTAGGTGTTTTATCTTTTACATGTAAAGCAATAGCTTGTTCAAAAGGAAGCTCTAAAGCCCCAAAAATTCGTGCTCCACCTTCAGTCGCATTGATGGTGAGCATATGTTCTTTCGTTTCAGCGATATCTTTTTCAAAAAATCCTCGAAACATATTCCAAATGGCTGTGGTACGTACGTGCCCCTCACCCCCATACGCAACCGCCCAACCATCTTTTTCACTCTCTTTTACCTCGTGTTCACCAAAAACATGCCCAACGGCATGACTTTTTCCATCGTCGCCATACGCCAAATCTTGACCAATCAAAATACACGTTTTAAAATGGCTGTGGTAAATAAGCTCATACGCCATATTGGCAGCACTCATGCCTATACCGATGTAGCCCCACTCTTTAGGTCCCGTGAGCATCATATAACCCAGTGGTCGCAGACTCATCACCACCTCGCCTCCTGTCACACTTTGAATGACCTCATCATGTTGTAAAGAGCTTAAAACCGTTGTTACATTTTTCATACGTGAGGAAGGTATCTCTTTAAAAAAACGACTTCCATAAGGCACTCGCTCAATGGACGTCACAAAATCAGGGGTAATGTTTTGTTGCATTAACACAGGCAAACTCGCATCAACCGCAAAAATACTCACATAAGGAGCCATCGTTTTTAAAAGAGATAATTGTTTCGTAAGGGAAGGTCCTGTGGAGACTAAAACTGCCACATCACTTAAACGTGCTTTTTGCAGCACTTCCAACAGTGTTGGCGTCTTTAGAATGAAGGGGAGATTTGTTATATGATGCTTTAACCCAATAAGCGCATCTTTGGTATCATTGCCTAGTGTTTGAATCATCTGGTGTAAACACTCCAAAAAGAGACGGTTGCATTGAAGGATGAGTTCGGCATACATCTCATAAAACGCACTGTTTACATGTAAATCATAGAGCTTTGCGTAACGCTGTGTCTCAAAGGTACTAAAGAGTGCAGAGATGGTGGGAAAATTAAGCTCATCTTTTCCAAGAAGCACTAAACGTCCATGATTTAATTCCTCTGAAAAATCAACCAAATTCAAAACCACATAAGCAATGTAAGGGTCAGGCTCAATGACCACAATGCGTTGGTGTTTTTTTGTTTGCCAAAAGGTGTTTCAACAATGCCCCATTGCCCATTCCAAAAAAATAAAGGTAGGGGTACTCTTGAAAGACTTTAAACTGCTCTTTTTGCGCTTCTAAAACCGCTTGTGGTTTGGTTGCATACAAAGGCATAAAGGTGCTTGTATGAATGAGATTGAGCGTTTCAAGTGCCTCATTTTCCATAAAAATTTCATACGGAATGTCTGAAGGTAAGTTACTTAGCTCATGAGCTAGAGAAGGATTTTTTAACAAAAGTGCG
>JAJOKG010000084.1 GCA_021206415.1 Sulfurospirillum sp.
TGAAAATCAAAAGCAAAGAAGTTTTTTGAAGGTTTTTGAGGAGATGATAAGAATATTTTTTGTGAATCTAAAAGTGATTATACACCATCGGCAAAAAAAATCAAGAGATTTTGAAAAAAAACGTGTCAATTTATACAATAAACATCGTTTTGAAATCACGCAATACAGCGATGAAACAACCGTTTGAAGACTTATTAATCTTCTTAAAATTAAATATTCAACCATATTACACAATCCCATTATCTTGATGTATTGGTGGCTCCTATTTGGATTTTAATAGCTCCAGTAAACCGACAGGAGAAAATAGACAGAAGTATGGCGTAAGCCGATAATTCTGACAATTTGCTCTCTTATCGGCTTAGTGCAGCCATTAAAAATATTAGAAGTTAAAAGAAGGAAGCCTTGTTTCGCAATAAATACGAATCCCTCTTGAATTACTGTGAATCTCGTGCTAAAATCGCACTTAGACTTTGGGATCAAAGAAAAACCTTACCCTTGCGGATAAGAGGTTAAGAAACAGTGGGCTAGACTATTTCAATAACAATTACAACTTTGATTCCAAATGCCTGAAACTCAATTTTTTTATTTCATTCATTGCTTTTTACCTCATATAATGTCCTATTTTTGGAATAATTATTTGAAAAGGATTTCAAATGACTCAGTTTGAATTCATCTTACTCTCAACTTCTTTGCTTGTCGTTCTTATGACATATTCTGCCATTAAAGCAAAATATCATAAGTAATTTTTTCATAGTAATATGCACAACTATCGTCATCAAAGTATAATCAAACACTTAGTTTTGAGAAATAATTGAGAAAATTAGGCATAAATATATTAGGAGGAAAATACTGCACTTAGGCAGTCAAAGGCGAATGCCTTTAATAGGATAAATGCCTTACCAATATCACTTAGGATATTGTGCATTGTTTTTATGTATTTGTGGTTTATCTCTCAATGCTACTTAGAGTCATTGTGCATACTTAGATGCAACGAGAAACCACAAGGCCTTCCATTCGTCTCGATCCTGTGTCGAGAGCACGACTTCATACCAAATCGTATAATTATAAAAGAAAGTGAAATTATAGCATATCTCACTTGATCCGTAAATGTTAAACAGTTTGTTATATCAATTTTTTTATAATTTTGATAGAGCCTGCAAGGGAACATTACAAATAGAATTTTGATTCTAACAATGCTGTCTTTCAGGCATAATATTCCAAATTATAAATTTGGTGCTTTTAACCCTTTCATAATCAACTCATATACAATATTTGCCAATCCTTCTCTAACTTTATCCTGACTAAGAACCTGTGTCGCCATGCTTTGATGGGCATCTAAGCTACTAATAACAGCATCATTGATAGCTATCTCAAATCCGCCTAACATTGCTTGCTCTTTTGTGTTGTTTTTAACTTGGTCTACGACTTTATTGTTTTCCATCACTTTATCGGTTATCGTTCTAGCATAGTTTAAACATCATCGTCAGTAAAGTTGCCCTCAAAAAGTGAATTAATCTTTTGGACAATGTGCGATAAGAACTCTTTTTCAGGGTCTTTTGCTACACCTGAACCCACTTCTGATATTGGTTCTAAAGTCGCGCTTCCCTCAAGCTTAATGCTCATTTCATTTTGTTTATGAAGCTTGTAGTGTGTAAGTTCAATGGATGAAATATCAATATCTGGCGTAATGTTGATTGTTTTTAACGATTTGGGATTAAGCCTTTTGTAAATGCCCACAGTTTTTTCAAGTTCTGCATCACTGTAATCAACGATTTGAGATAAAAAATTCATACATTCTTACAAACGGAGATCATATCTTTTTTTGAAAAGTTCTAAAGCATTCTTCTTTTCATATAGCACTTTTTTAAATCATGCTCGCAATTAGTAATGAGTTTATTGTCTTGATTCTTTTTAGCATTTTCGAGTAAATTATTCAATGTATTGATTTCTTCGAGTGCTTCTTTATAGTGCGTTTTATATCTATCAACCGAAGGTTTAAGTGCACTACTCATGCTCGCTTGCGTTCCCTTTGGATTAAAAAAGGCTTCAGCATAATTTTCGATATCGCGATTGCCAAAAATAGCATTACCTTGAAGCTTTGTTTGCAATTGGTACACAAGATTAGGATCCGTAACATCTTCTAATTCTGTCGTTTTATAGTATGGCTCAAACGCTTCTTGAATCTCTTCGGCTTCATTGACAAAATCAAGCACAAAAGTCATCTCTTTTCCCGGATAGGTACGATTTAGACGAGAAAGTGTTTGAACACAATCCACTCCACCTAATTTTTTATCAACGTACATTGCGCAGAGCTTTGGTTGATCAAACCCTGTTTGAAATTTATTAGCCACAAGCATCACTTGATACTCTGAAGTATCAAATGCTTTTCGCATATCTCTACCCTTAAATTTGGGTTCATAACAGATTCGGTGTATTCTTTTTGAATGCCTTCACTATCATCATTCACTGAGCCTGAAAAAGCCACCATGGCTTGCATGTTTGCTATGTGATGCTCTTTAATGTATTTATCAAACGCGAGCTTATAACGCACCGCAGATTGCCTACTTGACGTCACAACCATAGCCTTTGCTTGATTGTCTAATAAATGAGCAACATGGGTTTTAAAATGCTCAATGATAATTTCAACTTTTTGAGCAATGTTATAAGGATGAATATTGAGCCATTTAGCTATTTTTGTTTTAGCACGTTTGCTTTCAACCTCTTCATCTTGATTGGGATTGCTATGTTCTAGTTTATAGAATCGTTTATATGTGGTATAGCCTCTTAGCACATCTAAAAATAAATCCTTCTTCAATGGCTTGACGCATGGTATAAAGGTGAAAAGCTTCGGGCTTATTATCAATGGATGGCGCACATGTAAGATCGGGCAATACGCCAAACATTTCGAGTGTTTTAGCTTTAGGTGTTGCTGTAAAAGCGTAATAACTTAGGTTTTTGCTATTGGCTCTTGCTTCTAGTGAAGCCACAATTATATCTTCAGCACTAATTTCAATACCTTCTTCTATCTGTTCAGCACTTAAAACCTCTTTGAGTTTTTTAGCACTTGAACCTGTTTGACTCGAATGTGCCTCATCGGCAATGATGGCGTATTTATTCTCTTTGAGTGATGTTCTTTTCTGTATGGCTTCTAGTACAAAAGGGAATGTCTGAATGGTCGTGATGATGATTTTGGCACCACGCTCAAGTGCATCTGCAAGTTGTGTAGATTTAGACTCATTTGACCCATCGCGGCTAATGCCTACGATAACACCTTCTTTGTGCTCAAAACTTTGAATTCTCTCTTGAAGTTGGCTATCGAGTACCGTTCTATCGGTTATAACAATGACTGAATTAAAGACGGAATTGCCATCTACCCCATGTAATGATGAGAGTTGATGTGCTAGCCATGCGATAGAGTTACTTTTACCACTACCCGCACTATGTTGAATCAGATAGTTTTTTCCGCTGCCATTTGCCTTAGTATCTGCCAATAATTTTTTAACAACATCAAGTTGATGATATCTAGGGAAGATAAGTGTTTCTGCTTTATATTTTCTACCTTGATGGTCCTCTTTATCTTTGACTTCAAGGTGAACATAGCGGCTCAATATACCCAGCAATGTATCTTTCTCCAAGATTTCTTCCCAAAGATAAGAAGTTGCATAACCGTTTGGATTAGGAGGATTGCCAGCACTGCCATCTGCTTTGCCTTTGTTAAATGGCAAGAAGAATGTCTTTTTGCCTGTTAGTTTAGTCGCCATATAGACTTCATCATTACTGACTGCAAAATGAACGATGGCTCTTTTTTTAAACTCAAGTAACGGCTCACCCTTAGGCTCTCTATCGTTTTTTGTATTGCCATATTGCATCTTGAACATTTTGAGTGAAGTCTGTTTTTAGCTCCAAAGTAGCGATGGGTATGCCATTGACAAATAAAACAAGATCAATGCTATTTTGGTTTAATTTGGAGTAGTACACTTGCCTAACAACACGCAAAATATTAGCATCATAGCGTTTTTGAGTATCTGGGTTAAAGAGTTCTGGTTTAAATTGACATAGTTTAAATTTTGAGCCGATGTACTTGAGTTCGTGGCGGAGATAATGAAGGCTTCCTTGGCTATCTAGCTCTTTGGCAACAAATTTGAGCAAGACATCATCTGTCTTAGAGCCTTCGCGTTTGAGCATTTTTTCATAAGCTTCAGGTTGAGTTGATTTGATATATGTTAAAAGGTCTTCTGGATAGAGTGCTAAGTCTTTGTCATAGCTTTGACTTGTGCCTTCAGCCCACCCATGAGAGGTAAGATAGTCAACTATCTCAGTTTCAAATACATTTTCTTTGTGTTTGTCTAGTATGCTCATTGTAAACCTTTGATATTGAATCCATCATATAACATTTAAGCATTAAGGATCCTATAATACGTTTTATTCTATCATTCTTTCATTACAAACGCCAAACCTCTATTCAAGTATGATTCAAATGCGCTTTAGCATTTAATCCGCTATTTGTCTTACGTTTGGCTTTTTTACTTCATTGCTCTCAGCATAAATCCTCGAATAGCACCAAACTCAGCATTACTTAACTTATTTAAAAGCCCAAAAGAGTCTCTTCCAACGTCGTAATCAGTTTGAAAAGTGACAAACAGTCGTTCAATAACATCATGCTCAAAATCATTGTATGATTGGTAAATATCTAATTTATTGAGTAAAAAAAGAAGAAATAAAATAACATCAATCACTCTATGATTACTCACTGAAGACCTTAATGCGTTGAATTTTCCAAAACCAGTAACACTTCTATAACTTCGATTAAACAATCTTCCTCTGTGTGCTGCACGATTTCTAATTTCATTTAAACGATCCAAGAATGAATCAAAATGTGCTGACTGATTGACACCAAAAGAGGAAGCAATAGAGTTTAAAACATCAAAATTATTGATTTTAGACTTTTTATAAAATAAATTAAAACACCAAGCGTTGAGCTTTCAATAAGATAATGAAAGGGAGGATAATTTACATCATTTGTCAATGTAATTAAAGTTTCTTGACCTAAGTATCTCGCTTGATTAGAATTAAAATCGTATTTTTGTCGATAGTACATACCATAATGCTTATAAACCTCTTGCGCACCACTTACATTTTTGTGTTATTGGTAAATTTTTCCAGTTTTTCAAAGTTTCTTTATTGATGTAAAATTGTGGATTTTTTATGGTACCTACGTGCTAAATAAAAAAAAGGGTTTGTTGTCTTTTGATAGCACAGCTCGACAAGAGATGATTTTAATTTTGCCTCCACACCAAATGTTAAATCCATGAGGTATTGTGTGAGATATTTATCAAAAAAGTACAAAACAAAGACTTCATCTAAATTATGAGAAGTAAAATCTGATTTAAAGGCATAAAGATATCCTTTAAATTTAAAAATCCCAATGCTTTCTATAAGGACTTCGATTTCATCTCCAGAGAGATATTGACTTGGCTGAAGCCCTTTTGCATATATTTCTACAATAAAGCTTCTCACATCTTTTTTCTTATAGGTATAACTACTCATTCACACTTCTCACATCAATTTTTCCTGTTACAGCAGCACTTATTAAAGCTGTTCGTCGCTCTTTTAAAAGTTCTATGGCTTTTTGGGCTTTAGAAATAAGGGTGTCAATTTTACATGTAGATTTGTCTAAATAGTTTGCTATTTGTTGTTGTTCAGACAATAGAAAATATGGACAAACAATACTACCTATAATGTCTAAGTTTAAACCATCTCTTAAATCACCACCTGCTAAATTTCTAATTTTTTCATAGTTGCTAGTTAACCACCAAAAGATAAAACGCTCACTTACCTTTTCAGATAAGACTATTGCTGCCATTGATTGATTACATGTAGTCATTATTCCAAGCTGGGCAACCATACCTTTTGTTTTTCCTTGTCCTGCTAAAGCCATAACTAAAGCATTTTTTGGAATCCATTTAGCGCTACTTTTTTCATAAGCTTCTTCAGTAATATAGGTAGTTGGTTCTGTAATGAAAAATTGGTTTACTTCACCAGAGCTAATCCAAGGTATTGTCCCTTCTTCCCAATAGCTTAAATTTGTTTTATCTGGTGTTCCGCCAGAGTATATTTTAGCAATCCATTTTAAGCAAACTGATTCCCAATGCTCAGGTATTTTCCCAAGCCACTCAACACCACTATCTTTCATTTTGACATGTGGATTTAGCCCTTTAGTTACCGCATGAGAAATAAGTGCTTGTCGCTTTTCTTTGAGCAGTTCAATGAGGTTTTGTTGTTTTTGAATCAGCGTATCTATTTTACTTGTAGAGTTGTTTAGGAAATTTACGATAGCGATTTGTTGTTGAAGAGGTGGTATTGATATTACAAAATCTTGAAGCATTGGCAATCTTAATGAATCAACTGTGGTTTTAGCAGATAACTTTTATGACTTCTTTATGTAGGTTTTCTTGTATGTAAAAGTATAAAAATTTTAACCAATATATTTTTGAATTTTATAAAACATATAAACTCTTTGATGGAAATCAAATTTACCATTTATATAATGAAAAATTTTACCAATATCACCATCACCGGCAGTTAATATTGCTTCACCATCATAACTATATGTGTTGATTCTTTCAATAGTTTTTGATCTGACAAAAAAAGGATACTTCCCCTCAGTATCTTTATTTTCAGTATCTTTGTTTCCTGTAGTTATTGATACTAAGTATTTAAGCTTAACTGGGTTCCATTCATTAGGAATATTACCCAGCCACTCAACTCCGCTATCCTTATACTGTGGGTAGGGCTTATACTTACTCACGAATGAACCTCTTGTAAAAGGTCCATTATCTCTTTTGTAAGAGCATCCAGCTCGCCATCGATCTCTTCAAGGCTTCGTGGTGGTGTGTATTCGTAAAAATGTCGATTGAACGGTATCTCATAGCCAACTATGCCTATTTTGCCATCTTTGGTATCACAATGTTTTTTATCTTCACTGATAAAAGCATCGCTTACATGTGGCAGCACTTCTCTTTTAAAATAGGCTTGAATATCTTCATTTAAAGGCACATTTTCATTGTCTCTGGCATTGGTATCTATTTTTGGTTTGCCTTTGACAAGGATAACTTTTCCATTTTCATCTTTTAAAGGTCGCTCTACAGTGATGCGTCTGTATCCAAAATCGGTTGTGTTAAATATCTTAGAGACTTTACTCTCTTCAAACTCACCATAGATTTTTACTATTTCATTGATTTGCTCATCGCTCAGTTGCTTGCGTTTACTACCGAGTGATTTACGCATAGATTCACCCATGCTCGAAGCATTAATGAGCTGAACTTTATTTCTTCGATGGCCTTCTTTGTGGTTCGAGAGTATCCAGATGTAAGTGCTAATGCCTGTGTTAAAAAACATATCTGTTGGCATAGCAACAATGGCTTCAAGAAGGTCATTTTCTAAGATATAACGGCGTATCTCACTCTCGCCACTTCCAGCACTGCCTGTAAATAAAGGAGAGCCATTGAGAATGATACCTATGCGACTGCCACCTTCTTCGTGAGGTCTCATTTTAGAAATCAGGTGCAACAAAAATAACAATGATCCATCACTAACCCTTGGAAGTCCTGGGCCAAATCTTCCTGCATAGCCTTTTTGGATATGTTCATCGGTAACGACTTTTTGCACTTTTTTCCACTCCACGCCAAATGGAGGATTGGAAAGCATATAGTCAAACTTTTGATGAGGGAGTTGGTCATCACTGAGGGTATTACCGTACTTTATATTGGAGACATCTTGTCCTTTTATCATCATATCGGCTTTACAGATAGCATAACTCTCAGGATTTAACTCTTGTCCAAAAGTGACCAGTGTTGCATCGGGGTTTAATTCATGGATGTATTCACTACCACTAGAGAGAAATCCTCCTGTACCTGCTGTTGGATCATAAAGACTTCGCACCACACCTGATTTGGTAAGAAGTGCATCATCTAAGGTAAAAAGAAGTGATGTGGTAAGCCTGACAATATCTCTTGGTGTAAAGTGCTCACCGGCTGTTTCATTGGATGCTTCTGAAAATTTTCGAATAAGCTCTTCAAACATCAATCCCATTTCATGGTTGGAGACACTCTCTGGAGATAAGTCAAACGTGCAGAATTTTTCAACAATGAGATACAAAAGATTGTTTTCGTTTAGCTTTTCAATGAGTTTAATGAATTCGTATTTTTCAAATATCTCTCTAGCATTGGCACTAAAATTATTGATGTAACTTTCAAGATTGTCAGCGATATTGTTAGGGTCTGCTAAGAGCTTTTGGAGTGTAAAAGTGGATGTGTTGTAAAAACTATTATTAGATTTGCGTATCAAAAACTGCTCAAGAGGTATGCCTAGATTTTTACGAGCCTCATACTCTGCAATAACGCTATCTCTGGTTGCATCTAAAACACATTCAAGGCGACGAAGAAGTGTAAAAGGTAAGATGACTCTTCCATAATCCGATTGCTTATAGTCTCCTCGTAAAAGGTCTGCGGTACTCCAAATAAGTGCTGATATACTCATATTACTTCTTTCTCAAAAAAAATTAAAATATAGTTTATCGTTTGAAGGGTTAGAGAAGGCTTTTTTGTAGTTTCCAAACTCCTTTAAAACAAACATGTAGAATTCATTGTATGATATTTGGCAAAAGGGATAAGTGTAAAAATACACCTAAAATTTAAATATTTTAAAACATTATAATAGTGTTATTTAACTACTATTTTTCTAGTTTTGCCATTCTCAGTGCTGTCATTTTTATAAACTTGCCAACGGTCATACCATAACTATTTGCAGCTGATTCTACAAGCGCTAATTCACTCGGACTAAAGTACGTAGCAAAGCGATTCTCTTTGGTCATGTTCACTCTCAGGTTTTTTAGGTCGCCCACCTTTTTTGCGTTCACTCTCTGCAAAAGTAGAAGTCACTGTTGTTTTTGCTTTTCCTAAAATAGAATCAATCGATTTCTTTTCAGCCATAATGATTATTCTCCTTTAAAAAGATCAAGAATAGACGTGTATTGGTGATAAACAGTTTTTATAGGCACATTTTGAAAGAGGTGTTTCATTGTAAAGCTCTGTTAAACTAAGACCTGTTTCAATAGTGTTTTTAAAAGCTTTCGATAATCGAAGTTCAAAAAATTCTAAATTGTCAAAGTGCTGATTAATAGCATTTTTAACGGTTTCAAAATCACTCTCTTTTTCTGTTTTTGTAACGACAACAAAAAGATTCTCATTTAAAGGTTGAATCTCTTCAATAGTTTCTACAGTCCGAAGGATTGAGTTATAATCATTAGATGTTGGGATTAAAATGGCAGAGCTGGCTTTTAAAATAGGTAAAACTCCAGATGTCACAAATCCTCCAAAGTCATAAATACAATTATCAATAATTTCTGGACTTGGAGATATCTTTGCCATATCAGGATAAATGGATTCAATCACTGAATTATCATTGGACTGTAAGTAATAACCGAGATCTTTTGCAAGAGAGAATGAGATAGGTGTTTTCCCCACACCACCTTTTTTATTTATAACAGAAATAATCATATATAACCTTTTAATAACGCTATTTAACGGTTATATTGTAGTTAAATATTTGTTTTTAATCAACTATAAATCATTGGATTTTAGACAATTTTATTGTGATTTTTCATACTGAAATGTATTAAATGGCATTCGAAAAAAGAAATAACACTCCGACCGGCAATCGGAGTGTTACATTTAAAGGAATTTGGATATTTTTAAACAAAAAGGAGGTATGTCTTGGTAAAGAAAGTATATTGTACTTCCATAAACCATTTTCCAACGCTTTGTTAACGAATGATAAATAGAGCTAAAAATACTTTCTAAACCACTCCTTGAACCAACTTGTTTGTGAGAATCTACCCAGAAACCATGCTATTGAAGCAATAAAAATAAGATACCAGCAAGTTATTGATCCTTTCCATGAGGGATCCACAAAAACCACAAAAAATGAAAGAACTAGCAGAAAAATACTATAGCTATAATAATGCATCGTTTTTTGTTTTTCTTTCATCCAAAAGACGTTCAAACTCTTTTGACGCTGCCTCTACTATGACTTGGCTTTCATGATCGTCTGGATTGTACTCCTTTTTATACGTAAAATTAGGATCAATTTGATGATACAGTATCCTAGCAATCTCTTTGCCTAATATACTATTGAATGCGATGTTACAGCGTTTATTAATG
>JAJOKG010000140.1 GCA_021206415.1 Sulfurospirillum sp.
TAAAATCAAAAAAAGAAACGAAGAAACGCTCTTTGGATGAGAGCACCCTCTCTCCCAAAGCCAAGATTCTCTTAGAAGAGCTCTCTTTAGAGTTGGGATTATCCAAAGAGACTATCGCAGAGTTGGCCCGCACCATGTACCGTCTATACAAGGATAAAGAATGATGATTCAAACGATAACAGGGTGTTTGAAAGCTATCCTATTGCTCCTTTACAGATACAGTATCGTCCAATACCACAAGAAAGTCTTCTGTGGAACGATAAACCCTTGCTTCGCAACTCTTTTTTTAGTCTGGGATGTAGAGAATATCAGTGTGAAATGCTTTGAAGCTATTAAGGCCTTAGTGAAGTTCACCCCTGAGAAACTCTATGCCATTTCAAAAAAGGCTTTGAGTCTTAATAATCTACGATTCTTCAAAGAGCATGGCTTTGTGCTCTTTGAGAACTATCCTGGCAGTGCGGATGAGAAGATTATGAAGTTGATTGCTATGTATCAAGGCTGTACCCATCTGATTCTGATTAGTTCTGATAGTGACTTTGTCCCAAGTGTGCATCGTTTTTTAGAACATCACCATGTGCAATGGATCATCAACGATGCCAATAAGAAGCGTATCTGTATGAGGGTCAATCTTTCACATACAAGATTAACCTTAAGTACCTTTGTGCAAAAAGATACTCCCAAACCCAAACAAAGAGTGCGCAAAGAAGGCAAATTGTTTTCTAAAAAACGCTCTTTGACACATTTATTAAAACACATTACCTTTGTCAATGAAAATGAAAATAATGACTATACAGAAGAAAATGATGTCCAATGATTATGGTCCAAGGTGGTATGTCTCATCAGAAGAGATGGGAGCAGGGTTGATTTTATACGTTGTGATTGCAGTAAGTATCTTTAGTGTGCTACCTGCATTTTTTCTAGGATGGAATCTTGCTTCTCGAATATGGGATGTAAAGATCGTTAAATACCCTATTGCTTTTTTTATGTGCGTATGGCTATGGATGGTGCTTAGTAACACTCTACGCTATCTCTCATGAGCGATGTATTGCAGTGATTGCATTAGGGTGGATTCTCTTTGATTACATCTCTCATAAAACCTTTACACAGATGTGGCTTGTACGTACTATAGGCACATGCTTACGCTGGCTTTTTTCCAAGTAAGACCACGTTCTAAGAAAACAATCTATTCAATACAACAAGGAGAAGAAACAAATGGAAACACTCACATCTTTACTTCCAATAGTAGTAGCAACAGCCTTAGCATTTTGGGCGTATCGTCTAGGAGAGAAGGTCAAAGAAGCCACACAAAGGCCCTTTGAAGAAATTGAGTTTGCAGGGAAGCGCTATTGGGGTGTGGATTTAGAGGAACAACACTTAGGAACACGCGTCATTGCGCTTCTTAAACAGATCAGAGGGCATCAAGAAGGGGTTGTTTTAGATAAGAATGAACCCATTGTTGCCTTAGTGCCTATGGAAGAGTTTTTACGACTTAAGGGACTTGAGGAGTATTTGGATGATATCGCTATTGCGAAGATTATTGAAACGCGTTTGGCGAATCGCGATAGAACACAGAGTCATCCCTTGAGAGACTTTGATGGGTTTAGAGAAATACTTTATAAAGAAGAGGAGGAGGATACGAAAGAGACTCCTTCCAAGAAAGATGCCAATGACACCCATTGAAGGAACCTTAGCCCCTCTTTATATGATACTCATAGCTTGTATATTTTTAGTGGCTTTGGATAAAGTGGATACGGTTGCAGAGTACTATAAGCGTTCTTCAATTAAAAATCGTCTCATCATCTATGCCATGGTAATGTTGATTTTACAGATGATTCAGTTGCTTCTCATTGGTGCCATCTATTTAAAATAAGCAAAAGGATACAGAATGAAAAAAACACCGTAACCCTCTCACTTAAAGAGCGCTACACAGTAGGCATCCTAGCCAAGCAACTGCATACAACCCGCAGCTGTGTGATGCACAAAGCACTGCACGTCTATGCTAAGGCGCTACGTCATCAGAGGATAAGAAAAGAGCCTGTACGATGTGTCCAATTGGGTTCTAAAACAACGATGAGCTTGAAGGATCGTATGGAGCTAAGGGCATTAATGAAGGAATCTTTTCACAAAAAAGCCATTTACGCACTAAAAGGAGAATACTTTGTAGATTTTTTTAATCCCCCAACAATCCAGGCATGATCATTATTACTGCTCTGGTTTTCTTTCTCTTGTGGCTTACCCACAAAGATGATGAAAAAGATTCCATCCAAAGAGCCAAACATGACAAGAAAGAAAAAGAGACCTTAGGCACCGCGGTTGAAATTACCCTTACACAAACACAGGTGAAACGGCATCTTGATACCATTCTAGAACGCATTGCCTCTGAAAAACCAACCAAAGTCATCATCACCAACTCCAAAGAAGCCCTACAAGGTGTTTTACTCTCTTATGGAGAATACAGGGCCCTCCTCGCCTTTAAAACACTCCACGAATACAATGCCGAAGAAAGAATCAAAGAGAGACAGCTTTGGGAAGAAGCAGCAAGAAAGCTTTCTCAAGATAAAGAGTATCAGGAGAACCTTCATGAACTGGGATAGTCTATGCTCCTTTATCCTCTCAGCAGCATTTGCCTATATCCTATTGTGGCTTGTGCTGATTCATCTCCTCGATAAACGCTACAAAAGAGCACTTGCAACCTTGCTTGGAAAAGAGATCGCACGAAGTCTTTATCAACAAATGCATCCAGAATTTACCTATGCAACAAAGAAATACCATCACAGTGATCTCTTGGATGAAACAGTGTTAAATTCTGCCAAAGAGATGTTTACGCACTTGTTGCATAACAAGAATATAAACAGTTTTTTAGAAGAGAAGAAAGAGAGCCTATGATGGAATTTATTGCGATGGTTATTTTCTTTGGAATCCCCTTATGTGGGATTGTTCTGATTTGGATTTTAAATCATGAAAAGGAAGAGTGAAACATTTTTCATTTCTCAACATTTATCTATCTTAAAAATGTTAAAATCCACTCTATTGTAATATTAATAACTTCATTTCAAAAATCTTATAAAAAATTGGCGGTTTAGGGTTTATGAGTTCACATTATGTTCTTTCTTACACAGCAGTTTCATTGTCATTTTATGAGTCAGAAATTATTGCCACTTTATTTTTGGAAATCTCGATTGGCAGAGTGTTGAGCAAAAAGTCATTGAAGACAACATCTTGCAAAAAGGCTCTATCGCAACACGCAAAAGAGAATTTATAGAACTCAAAAGACGATTAGAAACATTGACCCCTGAACAGATTGCTTTTTACCCTCATGCAAGTAGTAGCGATGTCAAAAATCTCACGATGCTTGCTTGTTTTAAACTGTACCAATTTATATTTGATTTTGCTTCGACAACCATTCGCAATAAGCTCTTATTGTTTGATTTTCAGATTTTAAATAGCGATTATGAATCATTTTATGAAGCAAAAGCCCTTTCCTATGAAAACCTAAACACGATTTCAGAGGGCACACAATACAAGCTCAAACAAGTACTGTTCAAAATGTTTGAACAAGCCGGTTTAATCGATAGTGTTAAAACAAAAAATATACAAAAGCCTTATTTATCAGAAGAACTCATCAAGCTTATCCTTCAAGATGACCCAACATATCTTAGAGGCTTTTTATACAGTGATGGTGAAATTAATGATGCCATAAAGAGACACCAATGAAATTAGAACATTTGAATGAAAAATTTGAAAAGCTATTTAAAAATATCCAAAAAGAGAGTTTTCTCTCTATGCAAGCCCTTGGCGGGGAGATTCCTTTTTATATTGTTCCTTATAATCCCTCACAAGAAAATGATGTTAGCGGCAAAATTAAACAACTCAAAGATAGGCTTACACACAAAGGAATCAGCGTTTTAGAAATCAATTTATATGAGTTATCGCTTGATATTCTAAGTGAGCGTGGCATTTTAGAAAAACTTCTTGAAAAAGAGACAACGCTCAGTAAGCCACAACTTTTTAAAACACTTCAAGGTGCATTGGACAGTGAAACAAGGCTTATACCGCACATTGAAAAGCGTGTAAAAGCCACACCCTCTGGAATGGTTTTTTTAACAGGCATTGGTCACGTATTTCCTTTTATACGCTCTCACACTGTCTTAAACAATCTACAAAACAGCATCAAAGATAGACCGACTATTATGTTTTTTCCAGGTACCTATGGAAGTGATTTATCGCTTTTTGGAAAAATGAAAGATGACAATTATTACAGAGCATTCAATCTTGACACACTAAATCTTTAAGGACAAGCACCGTGATTGGACAATTATTTAAAAAAGACATTCATAGAAATATCGAAGGTGTAATCAAAGCAGACAACCTCAGTGATGAGGCTATCTTTCAAGAAGTTGACGAGTATGTTATTACCAAAGATTTAAACAAAAAATTAGATGACTTTTTTGGTGAGTACAGTGCTTCCATAGGAAAAGAGACCCAAAATATCGGTGTATGGATTTCGGGTCATTTTGGATCGGGTAAATCCCACTTGCTGAAAATCCTCTCCTACATCCTAAGCGATGATCGCAAACATTCAGACCTTATCGGTCAGCTTTTCCTCTCTAAAATAGATACCGATGATTTTGAACTCAAAAGCAACATTCAAAAAGCACTCACATCACCTTCTCAAACCATTTTATTTAACATCGATCAAAAATCAGATATTGGCAGTAAAAAACAAGACGATGCCATCTTGGGTGTCTTTATGAAAGTCTTTAATGAGATGCGAGGTTACTATCCTAAATTTGGCTATATTGCAAAATTTGAAAGTGACTTAGACAAGCGTGGGAAGTTGAGTGCTTTTAAAGAAAAATTCCAAGAACTTAGTGGAGAAACGTGGGAAAATGGTCGCGAAACTATCTTCTTAGAAAGCGATAATGTCGCCTTAGCATTATCAAGCATTGATAATATCTCAAAAGAAAGTGCAAGTGACCTTATCAACAAATACGAGTCTAACTACACGCTTTCCATTGAAGATTTTGCCAAAGAGGTTAAAGCGTACATTGACACCAAAGAGCCAAATTTTAGATTGGTCTTTTTTGTGGATGAAGTAGGACAATACATTGGTGACAATACCAAACTCATGCTCAATCTCCAAACCATTGTTGAAACACTCTCTACCACATGTGCAGGTCAAGCGTGGGTGATTGTCACCTCACAAGCTGCTGTTTCTGATATTGTCAAAGTCAATGCAGGACTTGAAAATGACTTCTCCAAGATTTTGGGTCGTTTCAAGATAAAACTCAATCTTACTGGAGAAAATGCAAAAGATGTGATTCAAAAAAGATTGCTTGAAAAAACAGATACCGCACAGCACGATTTAGAAGTGCTTTATACCAAAGTACATAATTCTCTCTCTTCCATTATTCATTTTAGTGACCGCAGTAGGCAGTATAAAAACTTTTCAAGCGGTGCTCATTTTGCTTTGGTGTATCCTTTTGTGCCTTATCAGATGGACTTATTTCAATCATGTATTACAGGGTTATCTGCACACAGTGTTTTTCAAGGAAGGCATCAAAGTACCGGTGAGAGAAGTATGCTTGATGTGGTTCAAACCATCGCTAAAACGATCTCATCTTCAAGTATTGGTTCGCTTGCCACATTTGATATGTTTTTTGATGGGCTCTCGTCCATCATTCGAGCCGATGTTCAAATGCAGATTCAACAAGCAACAAACATTTTGGATCCTTTTGAATCAAAAGTGCTTAAAACACTTTTTATGATTAAATATGTCAAACACTTCACTCCAAATCTTGACAATATCACCACGCTTCTTGTCGATCAAATTTCAGGTCTTGACATAGGTGAGTTGAAAAAAAGAGTTTATGGTGCACTAAACTATCTTTGCAATCAAACTTACATTCAAAAAGTGGTGAGCTGTATGAATTTTTAACCGATGTTGAAAAAGACATCGAAAAAGAGATTAAATCCACCGATGTGGAACCATCAGAAATTATTAACGAGCTAACCAATTGGATTTATGATGACATCATCAAAATCACAAAAGCGCGTTATTCACTCAATAAACAAAGCTACCCTTTCACTCGAAAATTGGATGATATGGTGGTTAAAGGAAAAGAAGAAGAGCTTCAACTCAACATCATCTCTCCTTTAAATTCGCAAGAGTATGATGAGGGAAGGCTCATTCACAAATCCATTGCAGACAAAGGCATCATTTTAGCATTGCCAAGTTCGTATGAGTTTTCAAGTGATTTAGATCTATTTGTTAAAACCAAAAAGTATATTCCTCAAAAACAAAGGTGGCAGTGTCACTGAAAATGAGAGAATGCTTTTGATGAACAAGGCTCAGGATAACAACAAACGAAGAGAAAAGCTCCAAAATGACCTTAAAGAGTTCCTCGCAAATGCAAAAATCTATATGAATGGCAATGTTTTAGGCATTGGTGCAAAAGATATTAAAGTTCGCATTGAAGAGGCGTTTGAAGAGCTTATCACCAGCACATATTCTTCTATTGGGTATCTTACAAAAGTGTATGAAGAAAAAGATATACAGATGGTGTTAAGCCAAAGTGATGACCTTTTAACAGGAAGTGACGATGCACTGACATCAGCAGAACAAGAGGTTTACACTTACATTGACAGGCAAAAAAAAAGCCCATAAAACAACCACCCTTTCAAATCTTTTAGACTATTTTCAAGCAAGACCGTATGGTTGGTATCCTAATGCCATTTTAACGCTTATCGCATCGATGTTTATGAAACAAAAACTTGACTTGAAGCAAAACTCAACACCACTTAGCAAACAAGAAGTCTATACCGCTTTAACCAACAACAGACAACTCAATACTTTGGTTGTTCCAAAAGCCATCATTGATGACAAAAAAGTAAAAGAGACCAAGAAAATTCTCTCATTGCTCTATCCAAATGCCTCATTTACATCAAGCTCAACACGAGAGATTTACGATGTCGCTATGGATGAAACAAAAAAGCTCATCGGCATATGTAAAGGACATATGAATTCTTCATACCCTTTTAAAGAGGCTTTTTCAACGATTATTGAAACACTGAGTCCCCATTGAAAAACTCACAACCGATACCCTTTTTGATGAAATTCCTTCTATGGAAGACACCCTTCTTGATACCAAGAAGACTTTATCGATCCGATTATGGAGTTTATGAATGGGGAAAAACGAAAGATATACGATAGTATCATTAAGTATCTTCACGACAATCAAAATAACCTCCGCCACATTAACGATCCACATGTAAGTGTGCTTGAAGCATTGCCAAGCCTTCCAAAACCTTATACGGGCAATCACATCGCCCAAGCCAAACTTGCTTTAACAACGGTTGAAGGGCTCTTAAAACCATTGATAGAACAAAGTCAACAAGAAGCCATTGCCAAGATAGACCATCTCATTCATGAACTACAACAAAGTGAAAACTTTTTCAAAAGTGCCTGAAAGTGAACGATACAAAATCATCAACCACGAGAAGAGCTTAAACAGATCATTTTACGAACCAATAGCATTGACACCATCAAACAACGAAGCAATCAAGAAGCCCTCGTTGATGAACTCAACAAAGCTAATGAAGTGATGTTCGACCTGATCCCTGAAGAGATTGTCTCAACACCAAAACCTATGACGGTGCGTATGGCGAGCATTACACCAAAGAACAAGATGACACTCAAAAATGATGAGGATGTTAACGAGTACATTGAAAAGCTCAAAGCCAATCTGCTCAAAGAAATTCACGAAGGGAAACAGGTCGTACTATGAACAAATCAGCACTCAAACTCTTTGCCACATCCATGAGGCTTGACCTCATTCATGTCGTAAAAACTAAGATAGATTTTTTACTTTCCCAAAGTTACAAAGACAACTTAGCCCTTTACAACAGCAACAAAGATGCCATCACTAAGATAGAAGAGCGTTACGCCAAAGAAAAAGAAGAGTTCATCGAAGAGATTGCCTATACATGGTTTAACAGGCTTATTGCCCTTCGTTTTATGGATGCCAATGGTATCACGCCTACGTCTATCGTTTCAACCACGAGTGAGCACCCCATCCCAAAAGTGTTTGTGGAAGCCAAAGCGGGTGATGTGCCAGAGAACTTCACGCTCAACAAAACGCTCTTTTTTGATCTCATCGACAAAAAAGTTTCAGGCATCAAAGACAGTGACAACGAAGCCTATAAGATGCTCTTTATCGCTGCTTGTAACCACTTTTCTACGCTTATGCCTACGATGTTTGAGCGCATTAGCGACTACACCGAACTGTTACTTCCAGAAGATATGCTCTCACAAAGCTCTCTTAGAGCCAAAGTCGTTGAGGCTATGAGCGATGAGGATTGTAAAGACATTGAGATCATTGGGTGGTTGTACCAGTTTTACATCTCCGAAAAAAAAAGACGATGTTTTTGCAAAGCTTAAAAAAAACCAAAAGATAACCCCAAGTAACATCCCCGCCGCCACACAGCTTTTTACCCCGCATTGGATCGTGAAGTATATGGTGGAAAACTCTTTGGGTAAGTTGTGGTTACTGAACCATCCTACCTCTTCACTTAAAGAGCATATGCGCTACTACATCGACAATGTGCAAGAAAACGAGACATTTGTTAAAGTATCTCGTCCCGAAGAATTGACTTTTTTGGATCCTTGTTGTGGAAGTGGGCATACTTTGACTTATGCGTTTGACCTACTTACGCGCATCTATGAAGAACAAGGCTATACCAAGAGTGAGATCCCCTCGCTTATCTTAGAACACAACCTTTTTGGATGTGACATTGACCGCCGTGCCTCTGTTTTAGCCAATTTTGCCCTAACCATGAAAGCAAGGCAATACCATGAGCGCTTTTTTTAGAAAAAACATTCAACCCAACATCATCGAACTTGAAGAGTACGGCGATGCCTTTTTGGGTATCAAAAACTATGGCTCACTTTTAAAACCAGATCCCAAAGATACTTTTGATAAAGGTATGTTTGCTTCAAGCTCCAAAGAGTACGAACTTCAAAAAAAGATACTCGGCTCACAGTTTCATTGTGTCGTCACCAATCCTCCGTATATGGGAGGCAAAGGAATGAATGCACAGCTTGGTGACTTTGTCAAAGCCAACTACCCCGATAGCAAATCAGACCTCTTTGCCGTCTTTATGGAGCGATGTTTAGAGCTTACATGTAAACAAGGTTTTATGGCGATGATCAACCAACACTCATGGATGTTTTTAAGTAGCTATGAAAAACTTCGCATCAAAGTCATAGAAAACCATCGCATCGATACGATGGTGCATTTGGGGGCAAGGGCATTTGAAGAGATCGGCGGTGAAGTCGTTCAAAGCGTGGCGTTTGTTTTGGAGAGAAGGAAATGAATAAATCTTCCAATAAAAAAAATATTGAATACACTTCTTTTGCGGTTTTGTTAGGATTTAGTACCTTTTTTGGATTTTTAGAAAACTCTTCTGCGATGGGCTTATCAATTCTTGCTGGGTCAATTGGATTAGCATTTGTCAATATTGACAAAATATCCAAATTTAAAGGGGCTGGCTTTGAGGCAGAAATGAGAGATCAGCAAATTGGCGCGATAATTGAAAAAGAAACCGAGCCAGAAAAATCTAATGAAAATGCTGACGAGACTGCAGATATAAAAACTTATAGCGAACTCACTCAAGTACAAAAAGATGTTTTAATCGCATTAAATAATCCTAATTATACATGGAGAAGTTTGACAGGAATTGCAACAGATACTCAAAGAACCACAAATACCATTTATCAAACCTTAAAATATTTAATGGATAACTCACTTGTGCAATCATCTGGTGGTCATAAATCTTTAAAATGGGCACTTACAATAGAGGGTAGAAAAATAATATCTATACTTCAAGATAATGAAAAAAACAGTGTCGAACAATACTAAAGAGTGTTTGGAAAACAACTAAATGTCAATAAAGATAAAAAAAGATGTAGGATTGATGTCAGTAGTTAAAAAACAACATTATGTCCCAAAATTTTATTTGTCGAGATGGAGTTTGGATTGTAATAAAGATC
>JAJOKG010000056.1 GCA_021206415.1 Sulfurospirillum sp.
AGAAGAAGCAGAAATAAACGCTATTTTAAATCCTACTTTTTAAGAGAGTGTGCGCTTGCACATTCTCATCCTTTTTTTTACATGTAAAATAATCCTGTTACGTCACACTTCAAAGAGCAAAGGCTCACGCCTCAACATTTTGTTACATAACCGTTGTTGAGATACAGAATAAAGAGCGGGGCTTATAGGGTGGAGTTTGTAGAATAGTTTGCATTATTTTATGTATTTTGCGTTCTCTTCATTTTTGCAGTTTAACCGAGAAGCGATGAGGCAAAGCCTACTTTTTTGCTACGCCACTCATATCATGCCAACGGGGACAAAGTCCCACTTTTGGCATGATGTGGCTATACCCCTAACGGGGTGAAGAGAAGAACAAGAGAAAGAGCGGGCGGTTTAGGGAGGAGTTTGTATCTTTTCTTTGGGGGAATTGCCTAAACTGTTTGGGTTTTAAAAAGTGCACTGTAAAGACTATCTATATTCTGACCCTCAATTTCTAAATTTTGCACACATGCAAGAGCTATGTCTTTTTCATTTTTGGAGAGTTTTACATTATTGATTATGATTTGTTTAGCCATACGTGTATCTGTTTTCATAATACCTTTAAAAAGAGGATGATAAAGCATATCATCAACGGGGGGAATGGTATCGTTTTCGTATTCGACTTTTAAAATTTCACTCACTTTCATGGTCGTTAATGTTTCATAAAAAGTAAGCACAGCGCCAACGCTTTTAGCTTCAATGTGATTTACAATAGTTCTCGAACCTTGTTTTAATTGTACTCGATATTTTGGCATTATTCAGCTCCTAACATTTTTGAGATTCGTTTAACGTAATCTTTAGATAGTTCACAATCTTTCAAACCATTTTCAGAATTATCAACACCTAAAAGGTAGCAGATTGATTTTAAAATTATCGTTTGGCTCAGGGTATGGAGAACGCCTAAAATTTGATTTAATCGTTTAAGGTACTCTTTCATAAGCTCACAATCTTTTTAAGCCATTATTAGCGGTATTAACGCCTAAAAGGTAGCAAATTGATTTTAAATTTTCGAACTGAACGGGAGAGGGCGTACCGCCTAAGATTCTAACGATAGGGGAAAAATCAGGGGAACAGCATTCGGAATTATCAAAAAAAATAACAGTATCAGTGGCATGAACATCATAAGTATAATAACCATGGTATGGATATAAAGGATTTTTTGGGTAAGGAGTATAAGAATGAACAATACCCCAACCAAAATATTTTAACGCACATAAACCATTTTCGCTGTATGCATAAACTAAAGTTTCATTTAAATAACCATCTATAATATAATCACAAACAGAACTAAAAAAATCAAAAATAGAACTAGAACTAAAAAGTTCTTGAAAAGAAGTATAACCAATATACGTATCATGAACACTTGAGTCATAATTAAAAGCGACATAAGAACCAAGATTTTTAAGAGCCAAAGTAGTTGGAAAAAAACGAGTAGTGGAAAGATTCAACATTAACAAAAGACTTAAAACTAAAACCAAGAACAAAACCGCGATGCTCACAAAATAAGCTACCAGTAGGAGCACCATCAAGAATAGAATTTAAAATTATATCATCAGGTAAATAAACTCTAGTACGAAAAGAAAGAGGATAATAAACAAGGTTAGCATTATCAGTAACTACAAAAAACTTCATAAAAAACCCCTATTTATTAATATAGCCTAAGCTATTAACGAGCTGATAAAATGCTTCACTAAGCCCCGTTACTTTGCCGTTTGTATCTTTTACGAACATAAAATCCGCCACCTGATTCAAATCCTCAACATTAACAACAGCACCCGTATCACGACCTAAGATTTTTTTAATAAGCATTTCATCATTAGCGGTAAATGATTTTGTGAAGAGTTTGAATAGGAGAGTTTCGTTATAGCGTGAAGCCATAGCGTTACCAAATTGCATGTGTAGGTTTTCACGTTGGTAGAGGGTTTGTTTAGTATCATTGTACATCTGATAAAGAACCCGAAGAAGTAGAAAGAAACAGAACTGTTATGACCTTTTTTTTTCAATAGCGTGAGTATTACCCTTTAAGCCCATGTATGTACCAACAATTTGAGCGGTCATCAAATCATCTTGATTCTTCCCCTGTAAAAAAGATAATTTACGAAAAAGCTTAGTCCCCTTTTAAACCAACTCAATTTTTTAAAAACACCCCTACTTTTTAAAACTAAAGCTAATATTAAACCCTCCGCAATATCAAAAACTTTTGCAATTATTTGCTCTTGTTTTTGAACAGCATAAAAAACAGCACCAAAAACAGCGACACTCATAGCGCTTTCAATAGCTTCTTTTAAAATGGGATTATCAATATCCTTAGTATATTCTTGCATAATAGAACGGGCCTCATTATATGCAGTCATGTAAAGAATTGTCTCAAAGAACTCTTCGGCGGTATTTTGTCCGATTTGTTTAACTTGTTTGGAATCTGACATCTAAATTTCCTTTTTTAAAGGAAATGTTAGAAATTAAGCTAAAAAATTGACTAATGAAGTTTTAGAAGTACGAAAAAAAGGGAGTTTAAAAAAAGGTTGGTGTAA
>JAJOKG010000181.1 GCA_021206415.1 Sulfurospirillum sp.
ATAAAAAAGCCCTTTTTGTAAGTTGTTGTGGTAAACAAATTATACAGAAAAGTGCCTATTTATGGGCTTTATTAGATTGATTTTTGCTAGTGTTTTTACTGAAATTTATGTGCGAAAGTTGAGTAAAGAAATTAATGTAACAGATAAACATAAAATACTCTATCTTGCGAAAGGCTAAGGTATAATTTTCCTAAAATTAAAAAGGCGCACTATGAACTATTCTGTTTTGGGTAATACAGGCGTTTTGGTTTCTAAGATCTGCTTTGGAACGATGACCTTTGGAGCTGAAGCGGATGAAAATGAGTCAGCACGTATGTTTCATCGTGCTTTAGAGGTGGGCATTAACTTCTTTGATTGCTCCAATAATTACAGCGATGGAAGAGCGGAGAGCATTCTTGGCAAACTCATACAAGGGTGTCGGGACGAAGTGGTCATTACCTCAAAAGTCTCCCAGCGTGTCGGTCAAGACATCAATGCGTTAGGCTCATCCAGACGGCACATTATGCTCTCCATCGAGCAGAGTTTAAAACGTCTTCAAACCGATAGAATCGATGTTTACTTCATTCATCACTTTGACCCGCTCACCCCGATGGAAGAGTCGCTTCGAGCACTGGATGATTTGGTGCGCCAAGGCAAAGTGCTCTATCTTGGGGTAAGCAACTGGGCGGCATGGCAAATTGCCAAAGCCTTAGGTATTAGTGCGCAAAAAAATTTGGCACGGTTTGAGTGCATTGAGCCTATGTACAACTTGCTAAAACGACAAGCCGAAGTGGAGATACTTCCTTTAGCAAGTTCTGAAAAACTAGGCGTCATCTCGTACAGTCCCCTAGCAGCGGGTTTGCTGAGCGGAAAATACAGCCATAACGCATCCGCACAGGGAAGAATTACCACGAAAAAACAGTACAACCAACGCTATAGCCTTCCAAAATATTATGAAATAGCCACCGCCTTTAGTGCGTACGCTACTTCTTTGGGCATAAGACCCAGCGCCTTAGCACTGGCTTGGGTGATGGCAAATCCTGCGATTACCGCACCGATTGTTGGTGCTTCCAATCTTACACAACTTGAAGAGTCTTTACTGGCTAGAGAGCTTGTGTTGGATGAAGAGGTACTCACACACGTTACCAACCTCTCTAAGACCCCTGCGAATGCAACCGACCGTCTCGAAGAGGTACTTGATGCACAGTTTAAACTGCGCAATCGCTAAAACAATTACAGATAAAGAGAGAGCATGAAAAAATTTATTCAGAACCTTCCAAAAGCAGAACTACACCTTCACATTGAAGGCACTTTAGAGCCAGAGTTGATGTTTAAATTGGCACAAAAAAATGAGATATCCCTTCCTTATGCGAGTATTCAAGAAGTACGTGAGGCGTACAATTTTAACTCCTTACAATCCTTCTTAGACCTTTATTACGCAGGGGCGAGTGTGCTCGTTGAGGAGATTGATTTTTTTGATTTGACGTGGGCGTATTTGCAAAAATGCAAAATTCAAAACATTTTACATGTAGAAATCTTTTTTGACCCACAAACCCACACGAAACGAGGCATTGCTTTTGGTGTGGTGGTACGGGGCATTGTCAAAGCGCTTCAAAAGGCGAAAAAAGAGCTAGGTATTAGCTCCTTTTTGATTATGTGTTTTTTACGTCACCTCAGCGAAAAAGAGGCGAACGAAACCCTTAAAGAGTCTTTACCTTTTAAACATCATATTATAGGAGTAGGCTTAGATTCGAGTGAGGTGGGGCATCCCCCTTCTAAGTTTGAGAGGGTTTTTAAACGTGCACGACAAGAAGGGTATAAAATCGTCGCACACGCAGGCGAAGAAGGCGATAGCTCTTACATTTGGGAAGCGATAAAACTTTTACATGTAAACCGCATTGACCATGGGATTCGTTGCGATGAAGATGCCACACTGGTTGATTTTCTCATCGAAAAACAACTTGCCCTTACCGTCTGTCCGCTCTCAAATGTCAAACTCTGCGCTGTGGATGCCATGAAAAACCACAACATTTTAAAACTCTTGCATCAAGGTGTTTTAGTCACCGTCAATTCTGATGATCCTGCCTATTTTGGCGGATACCTCAATGAAAACTATTTGGCATTAGCTAATGATTTGGGAGCGAGTAAACATGACCTTGTGGCATTGGCTAAAAACAGTTTTAAAGCCTCATTTTTAAGCGAAGAGGAGAAGGGAAAGTACCTCCAACTCTTTTAGAGCTTTCGATGATGAAGTGCTTGAGCCGTTAAAATCGTATGAGGCGTTTGTAACTCAAACGTCTCTCCCTCCTTAATCTTTTCAAGTGCTACTTTTTTCCCAGCTTTTACCACCTGCGCATAACACTCTTTTTGCTCACGGCTTGGCTCTTTCGCATTGAGCGCAAGGCTATACGAGCTTAGCAGTTGCTCTTTTTTCACTAAATTTTGTTTCGTTTGAAAACTCAGTTGCTCTATCAAAAATGAAACTTGAGCCGATTTTTCACGCTGAAGCAGAAGCATTTTATCGTTTAATTGACGCAACAAAAGCGTCACTTCGCTCTTCATCACGGAGAGCTT
>JAJOKG010000131.1 GCA_021206415.1 Sulfurospirillum sp.
GTGGGATTTATGGTAAAAAATAGTGCGGTTTATCTCTTTAGTAATCTTCTTTTTCTCTTTTTTGCCATCGTCTCATTGATACTTTTTTTTAGTACCTATGTGTATGAACTTCCAACCCACCATTGTCCTTTTTGTTTGTTGCAAAGTGA
Source organism: Sulfurospirillum sp. (assembly GCA_021206415.1). Lineage (GTDB taxonomy): Bacteria > Campylobacterota > Campylobacteria > Campylobacterales > Sulfurospirillaceae > Sulfurospirillum. Next base: position 150 of record JAJOKG010000131.1, read on the forward strand.
TTACTATGGCGTGGGATATTTTTATATGCCACACTCTTTTTAGGAACATTTTTATGGCATATGTGGGGTTGTGATTTCAACTCTGACAAAAGGGTTTATTTTAAGGGCTATGCGCTTATCCATCTTGTTTAATAGCGTGTATGTACTCATTGTGAGTGCTTACGTGGTGGTCTATTTTCTTAAAAATGGAGTGTGGTTATGAAAAAATCAACACTGATTTTAATTGGTTTTCCCCTTGTTGCCTTGATGGTGATTTTTGGGTATTACGTTAAGATAAACCAAAAGCCAGATGACGTGGTCAACAAAGCGCAAACCCCTCTTGAATTTAAAGACAACACCCTTCAATGCCCGCAGTGCCATATGTATTTGGTGGGCAAAAAAGATACGGCTCAGTTTGTAACCTCTAAGGGAAAAACACACTTTTTTGATGATATTGGCTGTTTTGTTTTGTGGCAAAAGGAGCAGAAAATTCCTTTAGAAGGAGGAAAACTGTGGGTATTTAGTCGTGATAGCAAACGCTATATTGATGGGTTTAGCGCATGGTATTCCCTCATAGATGAGACACCTATGCAATATGGTTTTGCTGCGTATGAGCGTGCGAAAGAGGGTTTTATCGATTTTGAGGCGATGCGGTTACGCATGCTGAGGGGTGAAAATTTGAGTGACCCTCGAATAAGAAAGCAGCTTTTAGATGGGCAATAAATTTTTACATGTAAAAAGGAGAAAAGGTGGTAAAACGATGGATAATGGTCTGTTTAGGACTTCTTTTAGGAACGATGATGTATGCACAAGAGTTTAGTAAGGTAGCTTCCAAAGAGCCAGAGTTGATTCAAAAAGGGGAAGATAAGCTCTACTGTCCCATTTGCGGTATGAATCTAAAGCAATACTACAAAACCTCACACGGGGCAATTTTGAGCGATGGTACCGCCAAGCAGTACTGCTCGATTCGTTGTTTGGCTGCGGATTGGGAAGCCATAGAATCGCGCCTTGTGAAAGTAGTGGTCACGGATGTGGTGAGCGAAAAACTCATTGATGTGAAAGAGGCGTTTTATGTGATTGGCTCAAAAATACCTGGCACGATGAGTATGGTTAGTAAATTGGCGTTTGCAAAAGAAGCGGATGCGGTGGCGTTTATGAAAGAGCATGGCGGAGAGTTGGGGCGTTTTGAGAACGCTTTTGCTAAAGCCAAAGCTTCTTTGAGCGATGATGTTGATGAGTTTATTAAGAAAAAGCAAAAGGGTATGTACCCAATGGGCGAGAAGATTTACCACAAAGCGTGTGATAAAGAGAAGATTCATCTGCACGATTTTAATACCATTAGTGAGCTGAAAATTTTTGTGAAAAAATCACAGGTTTGTGGAGAGCTTGAGGAGAAAGAGCTTCAAGCTGTTTCACTCTATTTGTGGGAAATTTTGCGCTTTGCAGAGCACAATCATACGCATAAAAGCGTGATTCATGTCGAAAAAAAGTGAAAAATGCCCTGTATGTGGAATGTTTGTTTATAAATACCCCAAATGGGCAGCTCGTATGAGTTATGAAGACAATGGTAAAAAAAATGAGTCATGCGTTTGATGGGGTAAAAGATTTGCTTAAGTTTTATCATAATCCTTCAAAATGGGGCAACTATACCAAACTCAATGATGAAGCGTATACAATTTTGGTGAGTGATTATTATACCCAAGAGGCGATTGATGGCAAAAAAGCGTTTTATGTGATAGGAAGTGATACCTATGGACCGATGGGTAAAGAGTTTATCCCCTTTGCAACACTTAAAAGTGCGCAGACTTTTTTGAAAGACCATAAAGGCAGTGAAATTTTAAGTTTTGATAAAATTAGCGAAGTGTTAGTGTACGCTCAAGATAAGTTAAGCAATGAGGGGCTTTTAAAGCCCCTTATAAAACTAGTGTCAGACGAAGTGCTAAACTCGTCAGTTGAAAATGTAATTTAAGAGTTGCATTTTGATTTAAAACCTTAAGAAACCAAGTTAGATTGGTTAAACTCCATTTTCAGATTTCATGGAAAGGAGTTTGGTGTTAAAAAAAGGTGAAATTAAAATGATAAAGAAGTTTTTAGCTGAGGGATTGAGTAAAAGTGCTATTGCACGAAAGCTTGGTATTTCAAGAGATACTGTAAGGCGTTATGCAAATCTTCCTGATGATTATGTTCCCCATATCAATCGACCTCCAGTCATCAATAGTGTTGATCCCTATTTGCCGCATATTGCAAAGATGCTAGAGATGTCAGAGCAAACGAAAAGTGAAATCCCATTAACCGTGATTTATGAAGAGATTAAGAAGCTAGGCTATGATGGAAGTTTGCGTTGGTTACAGCAAGTTATCCAAAGATATGAGTTAAGAAGTCGAGCCAAATTAGATG
>JAJOKG010000093.1 GCA_021206415.1 Sulfurospirillum sp.
TTATGACGAAGAAATTATATAAAAAATATAAAAACTATTTTGATTAAATAGGATTAATTGTATCTTATAAAGGTTGATTTAATATTTAGAAAAGAAGAGGGAGAAAAAAGGATAAATTTTTCTTTTAGGCTATTTTTATGCTATGAAGGCAGTGTAAAATAGTATTATCAAAACGGTTTTGAGAAAAAGTCTGTTATGGATCATGTGGTGCCTGTTGGAGCAGGTTAAATTAAGTCATTTTTGAGTTTTTAACTAGCAAATTGGGTTAATATCAATTTTAATTTTGTTTCGATATAGTTTTTAGTTAATAAAAAATACCAAATCAAGGAGAAATTATGGCAGTAAAAATTACAGATATTTGTATCGCATGTGGCGCCTGTATCGATGAGTGTCCCGTAGAGGCAATTGTAGATGATAGCGATAACCCAACGGGTGCTGATATTTATTATGTTTATGCAGACAAATGTGTTGAGTGTGTAGGTCATCATGATGCACCTGCGTGTGCAGAAGCGTGTCCAACAGAGGGTTGTATTGTTTGGGATGCTCCATATCCTGGTCAACCAAGTCGTGATGAAATTGGTGCCGATATGAGAAAAGGCACAACACCTTGTGCTGAATAAAAAATCATACAAGAGGGAACTTCCCTCTTGTGTTTTAGCTAAAAGTAAAATAATTTAATTGATATTAAAAAAAAATTCTGCTATACTCCCCCGTTCTAATTCCCTACAAAGTTAAGAAATTCAATTATATATAGGAGAGAATTGTGGAGAGCACATTATCCATTATTAAACCAGATGCAGTAGCAAAAAATGTTATTGGTAAAATTGTTGATAGATTTGAATCAAATGGCTTAAGAATTGCCGCAATGAAAAAAGTACAATTAAGCCAAGCAGATGCAGAAGCTTTTTATGCTGTTCATGCAAGCAGACCATTTTTTGGTGATTTGGTTAAATTTATGATTAGTGGACCTGTTGTTATTATGGTACTTGAGGGCGAAAACGCTGTTCTTAAAAACCGTGATCTTATGGGTGCAACAAATCCAAAAGAAGCAGCACAAGGTACTATTAGAGCAGATTTCGCAGAGAGTATTGATGCGAATGCGGTTCATGGTAGCGATAGTTTAGAAAATGCAAAAATTGAAATTGATTTCTTTTTTGCACGAAGAGAAATTAACTAATTTCAATGCAGATTGAATTCAAAAAAGTTCCTAACAGTGGGATTCATTTTGAAACATCGTTAGATGAAGTTAAATTTTGTGGCGAAGTTGTAAAAACGGACAAAATGTTGGTTAAGTGCAGTGGTGTTATGGAGGGAACTCTTTTACATACCTGTGATCGATGTGGTGAAAGTTTTACATTGGCAGTAAAAGAGAGTGTTGAAGTCTTTGCAAGCGAAGGTCTTTATGAAGACAAAGAAGGTGAAGAGCTTTTAAATGTTATAGAGTTTTTTGATGGCTTTATTGAAGTAGATACACTACTTCAAAGTGAAATTGAAGCTTTCAAAAGCGACTACCACTATTGTGGAAAATGCGAACAACTATAAGGAGAATAAAATGGCAGTACCTAAGAGACGTGTCAGCAAAACAAGAGCTGCAAAAAGAAGAACACACTATAAAGTGACTCTTCCAATGCCTGTAAAAGATAGTGATGGAACATGGAAAATGCCTCACCGAGTGAACAAAACAACAGGCGAATATAAAAATTAATATGCTAAGCATAGCAATTGATGCGATGGGCGGAGACTTTGGTCCCGCTCCTATTGTTGAAGGAACCCTACATGCGCTCAAAGAGCGTGAGTTTAAAGCACTTCTAGTTGGGGACGTTAAGGTTCTCAAATCTCTCATTCCTCATGAATATTTGGACAGAATCTCTTTTGTTGAATCAACAGATATTTTAGATATGCACGAAGCAGCAACCAATGCGCTTAAACGTAAAGAAACTTCTATCTATAAAGCCGTTGATTTAGTAAAAGATAAAATTGCAGATGCTGTTGTATCTATGGGGCATAGTGGTGCCACTATGAGTTTAGCCACGCTTCGTATTGGAAGACTTAAAGGTGTTTTGCGTCCTGCAATTGCTACGATTATGCCAACAGCAGTTCATGGAAAAGTAAGCCTTGTTCTTGATGTTGGAGCAAATGTAGATTGTAAGGCTGAGCATTTAGCACAGTTTGCAGTTATGGGAGAAGCGTACGTTAAAGATATTTTAAAAGTAAGCAATCCCAAAGTTGGACTTCTCTCAAATGGTGAAGAAGAGAGTAAAGGTAATGAAATTACCAAAGAAGCTTTTACATTGTTAAAACAGTTAAAAAGTTTTGTAGGCAATGTCGAGGGAAATAATATTTTTGATGGTTCTGTTGATGTGATTATTTGTGATGGTTTTGTAGGTAACATCTTACTGAAAACAAGTGAGGGAGTTGCTGAATCTATTACGAAAATTATTAAACAAAATGTAAGACGCTCACCTTTAGCTATTGCGGGTGCAGTTTTAATGCGTAAAGTTTTTACGGTACTTAAAAAGCAAGTTGATTATGCTGAATATGGTGGGGCTCCACTGATTGGCATTAATGGCTGTGCTATTATTGGGCATGGTAAAAGCAATGCAAAAGCAGTTAAAAATGCAATTTTTCAAGCCATTAATTTTTCAAGTTCAAATATCAATGCTGATATTGAATCTAAACTTGCACAACTAGAGTTATAATAAAGGACATATGTGTACGCATCTTTAAAATCCATTGGAGCCTATGCTCCGTCTCGAATTTTAAGTAATTTTCATCTTGAAGAGATGGTAGAAACCAGTGATGAATGGATCGAAAAACGTACAGGTATCAAAGAGAGACGTATTGCTTCAGCAGAAGAGTCAACCAGCGATTTAGGGGTCAAAGCAGCACAAAAAGCAATTGATCGTGCTGGTATTGCTAAAGAAGAGATTGATTTAATTATTTGTGCAACCCTTTCTCCTGATTATCTCTGTATGCCTTCAACCGCTTGTGTGATTGCTGGAAAGCTTGGAATAAATGATGTCATGGCATTTGATATCAGTGCAGCATGTAGCGGTTTTGTTTATATGCTTTCTATGGCAAAAGCGTTTATTGAATCAGGAATGAAAAAAAATATTTTATTGATTGGTGCTGAGAAAATTAGTAGCATGGTTGATTATACGGATAGAGGAACATGTATTTTATTTGGAGATGGTGCTGGAGCTGCTATTATTAGCGCTACTGAAAATAAAAATGAAGCCATTTTAGATATTCATGCCTCAGCGGATGGTCGCTATGGTGAACTCTTAATTACACCAGGATGTGGTTCAAAATATCCTTGTTCTCAAGAAACATTGGATAACAAACTCAATTTTATTAAAATGCAAGGCAATGATGTTTATAAAATTGCCGTTAAAACTTTGACCAATGATGTCATTGATATTTTAGAAAAGAATCAAGTGAGTGTTGCAGAAGTGGATCATTTTATTCCGCATCAAGCCAATATGCGTATTATTGAAGCAGTTCGTACGAAACTCAATGTTCCACTTGAAAAAACAGTTTTAACGGTAGCCAAATATGGAAATACTTCTGCTGCTTCTATTCCTATGGCGATGAATGACGCATACGAAGCGGGGCGTATCAAAAAAGGTGATTTAATGTTATTAGATACCTTTGGTGGTGGTTTTACATGGGCAAGTGCTTTAGTGAGATTTGGTGGTAATTAAGATTTAAAAGATTACATGTAAACATAGTTTTTTATGTTTACATGTAAAGAGTATTTATAAAATTTTATGAAGCGTTGTTGCTTTGCTCATCCATGCTTCTAATCCTTCCCAATTCTCTTCTTCAATCATTTTTTTCGATTTATTAAGCTCTTCCTCAAAAATTTCAATTGATCTCAAAACATTTTTTTTTATTTTGTTTAAAAATATCTGACCACATTTGCGGTGAACTTTTCGCAACCCTACTCATATCACGAAAGCCTCCTGCTGCGAGCAATAAAATACTTTTAGGATCTTCTTGTCCCATAACACTATTGGCTAATGCATAACTGAGTGCATGAGGGAGATGGGAAATAAATGCTGCATGAGCATCGTGCGAGATAGGATCCATAAAAACAATTTTCATCCCAATGTGTGAGAAAATTTGAATAGCTCTATTTTTGTGTAAATCTCCACTCTGATCCGTATCACACAGAACAACAACTTTATCGTGATAGAGATTTTGAATGGCAGCACTTGGTCCAAACTTTTCTGTTCCTGTCATAGGATGAGCAGCAATAAAATTGTGTTTAATTTTTTCAGGAACGGATGCAACAATTTCAGCTTTTGTACTTCCTAAATCAATAATTGTTGTATGCGCTGAGATGTCTTGTAACTCTTGGAGGGCTTTTATGATTCCGCCAACAGGGATGGCTAAGAAAATAACATCACACGCTTTAATCTCAGAAAAAGAGACAATTTCATGGACTAAATTTAATTTTAGTGCTTCTTCACAGTGATTGAGATTGTGATCAAATCCAACAACCTTTGAGACTAATTTTGTATTTTGAAGGGCTAATCCTAAAGAGCCACCCATTAATCCTAATCCTACAATACCAATGATCATTTTGTTCCTTTTTAGACCCGTCCTAAGCTAGTAAAAAGCTATAAATACCTTTAATGGGCGCTTAATTCTAGAGATGGTATTATATTTTAAAATATCTAAAATCATATTCTATTATAGGGTTAACCAGAATGAAAAAAATAACTGCTTTGTCTCTTATTGTTGCAACATCTTTGTATGCAGTACCGTTGAAAAGTCTTCAATTTAATGGTTTAATCCGTCTCTCTCCAGAAATGGCTTCAGAAATGATTGACATGAAAGTGGGCGATTCTGTTGATATGGAAAAGATTGATAAAGCGATTAAGATGCTTTATAAACAAAACTATTTTGAAGATATATGGATTGAAGATGTGGGTGAGGGTGCTTTAGTCGTTCATGTTAAAGAAAAGCCAGTCATCGCAAAAGTTGATTTTACGGGTGTTAGTGAAAATGATGTTGAAGAAATGAACAAAATAGCAGGTGTTAAAAAAGGTGAAGTCTATGATCCTGAAAGAGCTGAACTTGCTAAAGAAAAAATTGTAAAATTTTATGAAGATAAAGGCTATTTTGATACAGTTGTAGAAGTTAAAAATAATCCTCTTAATGAGAACCTTTCTACTTCCCTTGATTTTGTCATTAACCGTGGTGAAAATGTTGTCATTAAAAATGTGACATTGTGTGGTTCAAAAGAACTAGACTATTCTGATGTTGAACCCAATATTGCCAATAAATCTGAAGAATGGCTTCCATGGATGTGGGGTTTTAATGATGGAAAGCTTAGATTAAATGATTTGGAACATGATTCTGCTAGAATCAAAGATACGTATATGCAAAAAGGGTATCTTGATTGTAAAGTAAGTGAGCCATTTTTAAAGACATATTTCGATAGTTACTCAGCGGATTTGGTTTACAGTGTTAATGAGGGTGAGCAATATAAAGTGGGTGCTATTGCCATTGAAATCCCAGAAGGTCTTGTGAATAAAGAAGAGATCATTCAAGAAATGTTTTTGGAAAATGGAAAAGTCTTTAATGTTGCAAAATTACGTAAAGATATGGCTCTTATAGAGACAAAAGTAGCTGATTTAGGCTATGCCTTTGTTAAAGTTATGCCTGATGTTAAAAGTGATAAAACAAATCATGTGGCTAATATTACCTATCGTGTTCTTCCTGGTGAAAAGGTTTACATTAACACGGTTCGTATTGCTGGAAATAGCCGAACAATAGATAGAGTTGTGAGACGTGAAGTTTATTTAGCTGATGGTGAATTGTACAGAAGAACAGATGTCACGGATACCAAAAGTGCATTGAAACGAACAGGTTATTTTGAAGATGTTGAGATTAAAGAAGAGCGTTTAAGTAAAAATTCGATGGATTTAGTTATCAACGTTAAAGAAGCTTCAACAGGTTCTATTGGTGGTGGTATTGGTTATGGCTCTTCTGATGGTCTTTTGTTAAGTGCTAATTTATCTGATGGTAATATCTTTGGTTCAGGTCTGAGAGCGGGTATTGACATTGAACGAAGTGATAGTGAGTTAAACGGTGGTATTTCACTCTCAAATCCTCGCTTGTTCGACTCTGTGTATAGTCTAAGTGGTAGAATTTATGCAGCAGCTAACGACTTTGATTACTACGATGAAAAGCGATACGGAATTAATGTGGTTTTAGGACGCAAAATCGCACGCCATTGGGGTGTGTCACTGGGGTATATTATTGAACAAAATAAACTTTCAAATTTGGATAGCGAGTTAACACCCTATAAAGGAACGCTTTGGACAGATGAAACAACCATTAAAAGTTCTGTTGTTCCTGGGATCTCTTTTAACAATACCGATGATTATTATTTACCCCGTAGCGGTATTTCAGCAAGCAGTACGCTAGAAATTGCAGGGTTGGGTGGTGATGAAAAATTTGTCAGTAGTGTTAATAAATTTGCTTACTATTATGGTTTACAAGATGTGATTGATTACGATTTGATTTTCCGTTACAAAGCACAATTTAAATACCTTGCTATTGATGATGCGGATGAAAAATACTCTTTTGGTGAGAAGTTTTACATGGGTGGTGTTCGAACTGTTCGTGGTTATAAATCCAACTCGCTTTCCCCAAAAATTCCAGGTACAGATGTTTTACTGGGTGCCAATACCATGTTTGTCAACTCAATTGAGCTTAGCTTCCCACTCGTTGAAAGACTTAAAATGCGTGGAGCGCTCTTTTTTGATTATGGTATGATCGGAGAAGATGACCTTGATATTAAACGTGGTGGTACGGGTGTTGCCCTTGAGTGGATTTCACCACTTGGACCGATTGGTTTAATTTTTGCACAACCTGTAATGGATAAGAGTGGTGACGATAAAGCGTCATTTGAATTTACTATTGGTCAGAAGTTTTAATTACTACTTTAAAACGAAGAAGAGTCTCTCTTCTTCGTCTCTTTCGTAAATATTCCTAATCTTATTTAATAATAATGGCAAATGAAGCAGGTTTAAGTAATTGCTTGATTTGATCTCGTGCAAGAAAAAGTTTTCTCTCTGATTCAATCGTAAGAGTGTGGTTTTGATAGCTAAAGGCTATGTTACTTTGCGTTTTATCATTACTGATGGCTTTTGTGAGTGAAAGTAAAAAGCTAAGCCAATTTAATGTTTTAATATCAGGCAAAAGCATTTTGTAGGGCAAGATATCTTCTTCTGTAGGAAGTTTATTGGTATGGTACTTAATCAGCATTGCGATTAGTATTTTTTGTTGATGTGAAAATCCATAATTGAGATTATTAAGAACAAAATAGAAACTATGCAATTGATTTTGATAAAACCCTAAAGAGATACCAATATTATAAAGCTCACATGCAACACCTAATTCATATTTAAACGAAGGATTAATGCCATGCAGTGGAGACAAGGTATCAAAAAGAGAGATAGCTAAACGTTTAATATAAAGGTTCTCTTTTTCTGTAAAGCAAAATCTATCTTTTAAACTTTTTAAACTCAGCTTGAAATCCGAATTGAATTTGTGTTGATTTGAACGCAATAAATCAGATAGATAAGCCCCTTCTCTAATGCCCGCACCACTTGTAATGAGTGTAGAAGCCTCAAATTTTTGAGCAATTGCTTGAAAGATGATACACCCTTCTCTCATCGTATCATAGCGATCTTTACGTACACCAAGGGCTTTTAAACCTAAGACATCTGCACTAATAATCTCATCAATAAAAGGCATATGTTCAGAAAGTTCATATTCAAACCCATGAACAGTTTTAAGCGGGTAATTGGTTCGTTCCATAATGATTTTTGAGAGAGAACGAAGACTCCCCCCAATACCAATAATGTTTTTACATGTAAAATGTTCAGAAATGTTTTCAATGACCTCCGCAATAAAAGAGCGAATCTCATTTAAAGGTGTTTTTTTTGTCAAAGAAGAGTTCTTTGAGCCTAACTGTTCCTATATCTAATGAGATAGTATCAACGATGATACCCTTTTCAATTTTTGCAAGCTCTGTGGAGCCTCCCCCAATATCTATCGTAACAGCTTCTTGAATTTCTTTGAGATAATTGAGTGCGCCAATGGCTCCATAGTATGCCTCTTTTTTGCCATCTATTACTTTGATATTTATATGCAATTCATTACGAATTTTATTAATTAATGTAGATGCATTAGGAGCATCTCTAAGGGCTGAGGTTGCAATACAAAGCACTTTGTTGCATTTGTAACTTTTAATAATTGAATTAAATTCTTCTAACGTGTTAAACGCTCGTTTAAGAGCGGGTTCTTGCAGAAAACCACCAAAATTATAAGCCCCTTCTCCAATTCTCACTCGGGCTTTTGTTTCATTGATTAAATGAAAAGCAAAACGGCTACTTTTTTCAAAGATCGCCATTCTTGCTGAGTTAGAACCTATATCAATAATGGCTGTACGCTTGGACATTAATTGTCGCTATTAAGTTGTTCGTATTTGAGTTTTAACTCTTCAACACTTTCTATGTTATCAGGATCAGGCACAATACATTCAACTGGGCAAACTGAAATACATGCTGGTTCATCATAATGTCCTACGCATTCTGTACAGATATCTGGATCAATGATATAGATTGGATCAGACTCTTCAATTGCTCCATTTGGACACTCATCGCGACAGGCATCGCACGCAATACACTCTTCCGTAATCATTAAAGACATACTTATTTTCCTTTATTGAAGTCAAATTTATTGACGAGTTTATACACTAAAAATACTTTAACGAAATTTAAAGAGCATGTTTTCTTGAAGGGAGAAAAAGAGTTGCAATGGTACCTTGTGCATCTTCACGATTTTTAAGAGTTATTTTTGCCCCTAGTGCGTCCGCTGCATTTTTAGCAAGGAAAAGTCCCAACCCTGCGCCAGTCTGATTTCCATAGCGTTTAAAAGGAGCAAAAAGATCTTTACTCTCATCAATACCCGTCCCTTCATCAATGACGTAGATAAAAAAACCTTCTGTATTCAGATGGGCTTGAACCGTTATTTTCCTATATTTTGGTGTAAATTTAATGGCATTTTGGACAAAATTTTGCAAAATATGTACCAATAGTGTCGGCTGAATCGTTGTTTTGTAATATTTTGGTGCAATTCTTGCTACGATATCTTTTTCTTCCATCTTTGCTAGAATTGTGTAGTTGTTAATTTGCTCTCTTAAAAATTTGACTAAATCAATTTCAATAGGCTTTTCAAATTGCGCCCCTTCTTGTCTACCAATTTCTAAAATATTGCCAATCATTTTATTCATGTCATTAATTGTCTGATTATTGCTTTTAAGTGTTTCAATATATTTTTCTGCTTCTCTAGGTTTGAGAAGGGTGACTTCATTTTTTGTTTTCATAACCGCTAAGGGTGTTTTGAGCTCGTGTGCGGCACCAATGAAAAGCTCTTTTTGTGAGTTTACAAAAATTTGAATACGCTCAACCAATTTATTAATGCTAGAACCTAACGGTTGAAACTCATTAGGAAGTTTTTGTGTATCAATAATTTGTAAAAAATTTTCATTCATATTAGCAAGTTTATTTGTAAGCGAGCGAATAGGAAGTACCAGCATACGGGAGAGAAAAAGAGCATAAAAAAGAATGAGGAAAATGGCTGTTAAATTGATGATAAGAACATTTTTAAAAATTTTGTCCAGTAAAACATCCGTGTTAGATATATTTTTTGTGATTGAAACAAA
>JAJOKG010000167.1:0-6575 GCA_021206415.1 Sulfurospirillum sp.
TGTTTAGAGTGCGTTAATTTTTAAAACTCAAAATTGAGTCATAGCCAAAGCTATGGCGATGTTTTTAGTTTTAAAAAGTGATGTGCTATAAGCGATACTCTTTTTTCAATGGGTTATGAAAGAAGTCCATGAATTATAAAAAGAATTCTAAAGGATGAAAATGAATACGAAATGAATTAGAATTGAACAGTTACGATGGTACGTGTACCCTCTTTTGAAAAATGAAGCGTGGCATAGTGCAGGTCTAAAATGGTTTTGACAATCGCCAAGCCAAGACCGCTCCCTTTAGCATACTCCTTACTTTTTTGCCCCCGATAAAAAGGCTCACACACCTGTGCTAGCTCTTTAGCATCAATCTCAATGCCTTCATTTTCAATGCTCAAACGCTTTACATGTAAAGCGATATGCACATGAGAATTTTCAAACGCATACTTAATCGCATTGTCAATGAGGTTGGAAAAAACCATCTTCAATAACACCGCATTGCTTTGAAGGCTAAAAGGCTCTAACACATCTAACGTGAGGGTAATGCCTCGCTTTTGCGCAAAGGCTTTTTTCTCTTCGACACACTCCACTAAGACCTCATCCACATAGATGTCTGAGAAATGTTTTATCAGCTCATTTCTCGTGTTACTAGAGAGAAACAGAATTTTCTCAATCACCTCATGCAAATGCGAGAGCTCATGGCTAATTTTTCTCAAAATCGCTTGATACTCCTCCCCACTTCGCTCTTTACGAAGTCCGACCTCAATCTCACCTTGCATAATGGTCAAAGGCGTTTTAAGCTCATGCGAGGCGTTTTGCCCAAATTGTTTCACTTGTGTATAAGCGTGTTGTAAGTTTGATAAAAGCGTGTTAAAAGTCTCAATCAAATCATCTATCTCTCTTGAAATATAACTTTTGGGAAGGCTCATGTGTTTATCTTGAATGCTAATATTTCGAACCGCATTGGTGACATTTTGAACGTTTCTTAGTGAAACAGAGATAAGAAAAGAGGCAAGTAAAAGGACAATGAAGAGCAGAAGAGATAAGCCAATCCACAACGCCTCTTTCATCTTTTCAATTTCAGGGGTACGTTTATCATAAGGCATAGCACATTGAAGCAGAAACATTTGGTTCTCATGTGTCCCTAGAAAGAGAGTTCCGATGTAAATTTTATTTTTAGTGAGGTTTGAGTTTTTCGTTTCTGAAAAGTAAATTTTCTTCAGGCTCTTCTAAAATTTTTCGAATCAAATCATCCTTAAGTTTTAAAATCTCACCTTTTAAATCTTCTGACTTAGCAATAATATTTGGCTCTTGTGAAGCAATCTTATACGTAAGCAGTTGCGCATAGAGTAAAGGAATGTCAAACTCCTCTTTCACCTCATCAAGCTCCTCTTTCACCTCATCAAGCTCCTCTTTTAACTCATCAAAATCAATTTTTTGCCCTTTCCCACTTCTTTCAATGTAGTCATGCTGTAAATCTTTGGCATACGCCGTCAATGAAGCTTCAATAGAGCGCTCTTGCGATTTTTTCATGGTATAAATAACGCCTGAGCCAAAGGCATAAAAAAACCCAAACAAAACAAGTCCAAGGGCTAGAAGAAGACGAAATTTTAAATTTTTAAAGAGCGTTTTCATTGAGGGTGTATCCTAAATTTCGATGGGTTTTAATCAGTTTGAGTTCAAAATTTTTATCGATTTTACTGCGCAAGCGGTACATGTAAACACTCACCATATTGCTATTAATGCTCTGCTCACTGGAAAACAGTTGTTCTTCTAGCATCTTCTCTTCAATAATCGCTCCCTTATGGCGCATCAAATACTCTAAAAGCATGTACTCTTTAGCAGTAAGGCTTATGACTTCTCCAGAGCGTGTCACACTTTTGGTTAAAGGATTAAGCTCCAAATCGGCGACTTTAAGCAGAGGCTCTTTGTCATTTTGTTTGCGCAGTTGCACATGAATGCGCGCGAGTAACTCTTCAAAACTAAAGGGTTTGGTGAGGTAATCATCCGCACCGAGATGGAGCAGTCCGACCTTATCGCTGATGGTACTTTTCGCACTGAGGACAATAATGGGTGTGTGTAGTTTTTGCTCTCTTAGTTTTTGACACACGACGTCACCTTGCACTCCTTTAATCATCAAGTCCAAAATAATCATATCGTAAGGATTCATTTGGGCAAGGTAGAGTGCGTCTTCACCATTATCGCACAGCTCAACACTAAAAAGCTCCTCTTCTAAGCCTTGTTTTAAAAAAGAGGCAATACCCTCATCATCTTCCACAACTAAAATTTTCATCGTACCCTCTTTTCAAATTATCTTCGTATTATACCTTACATGTAACCCTTACCAAGAGGTGTTATAATAGTCTTAAAAAAAAGGAAGATTAATGGTAAAAATTTACGGTATTACTACCTGTGGCAGTGTGAAAAAAGCACTCTCATTTTTGAAAACTAAGGTGATTCCTTACACATTTATTGATTTAAAAACGACGCAAATCAGTGAAACAAAACTTGAATCGTGGCTTACAAAACAGCCTATGTCGGTTTTGTTTAATACCAAAGGAACGAAGTTCAAAACGCTAGGACTCTCTAAAGAGATAAGTGATGAGGAGAAAAAAATGTGGCTTTTAAAAGAGCAGTTACTCTTCAAGCGTCCCATCATTGAGTGTGAAGATGAGACGCTTTTGGTGGGGTTTGATGAGGCGCTTTATTTACGCACGTTTGGCGGTTGAGATAAAAAAAGCAGCCAAAAGCAAAAACGCTCCAGTAATTTGGTTTTGAATCCGAATAGCACGAATGGACTTAATGACGTGTTTGAGTTTGGAAGCGAGTGAACTGTACCCCGTCATCACAATAATATCCACCCCAATCAAAGTGGCACAGATAATGCCAAATTGCCCTAAAAGTGGGGCATTTGGATTGAGAAATTGGGGAATAAACGCCACTAAAAACACGGTGGCTTTAATATTGGTGAGATTAATGAGTGTGGCTTGAATAAACGCTTTTGAAGCACTGTACGCTTTAATCTGCGTCGCATCATCAGGCAAATGAGGCTTTTCAATAAACTTCATTACCCCCAAAAAGACCAAATACGCCACGCCAATCCACTTAATGATGTTAAACAGTAAAAGTGAGCTCATAATGAGTGAGCCAAGCCCAATGACCACAATAAACGTTTGCGCAAAAAGCCCTGCTTGTAAACCAAAAATGGCTGCGTAAGAGCGCTTGAGTCCATATTTCAACCCATAATTCATCGAAACAACTGCACCCGCTCCAGGAGAGACACTAATCAAAATAGACGCAACCAACATGGTGAGCCAAATATCCAAAGACATGAAAAAATCCTTACATGTAAAGTTAAGAAGGATTGTACTTTATGGTGACTTAGAAGCCATTAATGTGGTACAATTTTTCAAAATGCATACCACAAGGATAGAGAATGAAAATAGCAATGAGCGGTGCGAGTGGCTTTGTTGCCAATGCCTTAAAAAAGAGATTTCCTGATGTCGTGGTGATTGAGCGCAATGATGACGTTAAAGCCATTATTCAAAAACTAGAGGGTGTCGATGCGGTGTTTAATCTTGCAGGTGCACCCATTGCAGCACGTTGGGATGAGGCATATAAAAAAGTGCTTTGGAGCAGTCGCATTGAAACCACCAAAAAGCTCGTTATGGCCATGAATCAAAGTGAGGTTAAACACTTTATCTCCACCTCTGCTGTGGGTATTTACCCAAGTGGTGTCCCGTGCGATGAGAGCAGTGAAAAATTAGGCGAGGATTTTTTGGCGCATTTAGCCATTGCATGGGAAGGTGAAGCTCGAAAATGCACCAAAAAAACGACCATTTTACGCTTTGGCGTGGTGTTAGGAAATGGTGGTGCGTTAGAGAAGATGTTGCCCTCATTTAAAATGGGTTTAGGTGGGATTATTGGCAATGGCGCAATGGTCTTGAGCTGGATTGATATTGATGATTTGGTGGATATCTACGCTTTTGTGCTTGAGAAGGAACTTGAGGGGGTTTATAACGCCACCTCTCCTCAACCGCTGACCAACTTTCGCTTTACCAAAATGCTGGGAAAAGTGTTGCGTCGCCCCACCTTTTTACCTATACCCTCTTTTATCATTAAAATGCTTTTTGGCGAGGGAGCAACCGTGCTTTTAGATAGCAAAGAGGCGTACCCTAAAGCCTTACTTGAAAAAGGTTTCACATTTACGTATGGGGATTTGGAGCATTCGCTTCGTAAAATTCTCGCTTAGCGTTTCTCCAAAAAAAGTCGGATGCCCAAGGCTATCATCACCACGCCAGAGAGGGCATCGAGACTTTGACGCACACTTTTTTTGGTGATAAACCCATTGGCAGAGACAATGGTATAAACTAAAATCGCCTGCCAAAGATTGCCCACAATAAAATGAAGTGAGGCTAAAAAGAGCGATTGCGCAAGGGCGGAGTGTTCATGGTTGATAAATTGTGGCAAAAACGCCATGTAAAAAATAACCGCTTTAGGATTTAAAACATTCGATAAAAACCCTTCTCTCAAAGAGCCCCAAAAGGAAAAAGGTTTTTTTTCAACAGCTCTTTCTTGCACTTTTCTATGATGCCAAAATGATTTAAGTGAAACCATCCCTAGCCAGATGAGATAAAGCGCTCCTGCAATTTTTAGTGCTGTAAAGGCAGTTGCAGAGTATAAAAGGAGTGCTGAAATGCCTATGGCTGAAAGCGTTGCGTGTACAAATAATCCCGAACAAATGCCCAAACTTGAAACCAAGCCATCTTTCGCACCTCCTCGAAGTGTATTTCGAATCACAATCATCGTATCCGCCCCCGGACTCATCGTCAGTAGCGTAATAGCAACCATAAATGTCCATAATTCTAATGGCATTGCATCGACCTCTTTTTTGTAAATTACGTTATTTTACTCCAAAGCGACACAAAATATCTTGACTTATTATTTGAAAACGGTTATCATTTCATAAATTAAAAGAGGTGAACGATGTCTGAGTCCTATTCAACCCTGCAAGAGATAAGCCGACGATTTGACCGTGAAGATTTAGCATTGGTTGCGCACCATCCTGATCTTTGCTTTACCATCAACAGTTATGAACTTTTTACCCACCATGTTTTTACACGGGTAAAACGTCAAAATCCTGACAAATCCATTACACAAGAGTCGTGTCGTATTGTAATTCAAAGCGAAGAATGCGAAGATGCTTTACATCTCTATCCCACATGGAAACGTATTGAAGAGCGTGTGGATTTTGAAGCAACACAGGAGATTGAGCATGCCATAGAGTTACTCGCTTCCAAAGAGTGCAAACATATCTATTTACTTTTTCCACGCAGTGCCAACTTTAGAAGACATGTGCCAATTCGAAGCCCAAAACTTGATGCAATGGGGCTAGAATATACGCTCAAACTTGTACCGTATGTTATTTACTAATTTAAAAGGAGTTTATGTATGAAGACAGGAATTTTTTACGGAAGTACCAACGGAAATACCGCTGATGCGGCACAAAAGATTCAAAAATCGTTCAATGCCGAGTGTCATGATGTGGGTAAATTAAATAACGCAGATGCACTCAATGCGTATGATGTTTTAATTTTAGGAACCTCTACATGGTACGATGGCGATTTGCAAGATGATTGGGATAGTTTTTTGAGCCACCTCAAATCGGCTGATTTGAAAGGTAAAACCGTAGCACTTTTTGGCATGGGTGATCAAGAGGGTTATGGAAGTGATTATGTAAGTGGTATGCGCCAGATTTATGATGTGGTCCTTGAAAAAGGAGCGAACGTGATTGGGGCGTGGGAAGATCAAGGCTACTCGTATGAACACTCCGCTTCCGTGATTGATGGAAAATTTGTCGGACTTGCTTTGGATGAGGACAATCAAAGTGAACTCACTGATGAGCGTATTGCTTCATGGTGCGCCCAATTAAACACTGAGTTGAAAGCAAGCGCATGAGTGCATGTGACATAGTTTGCACTAAGCCAAACCTTACTGCTGGGCGTCAAACGTCAAAAGATGTCAAAAAAACCTGAAATAAATCACGCACCTAAAAATGCAAAAGAGCGACTGCTTTTTTGTAAATGCACGTGCTAAAATGTAGATGAAAAGGCGTCTGCCTTTTCATCTTTACTCTTGAATCACCACTTTATACGCATAGTAAAAATCCGCATCATATCCTTCCACCGCACACTTTATCGTTTTACATGTAAGAAATTTTTTCTTCAAAATTAACGCAACAAACATCTCAGGGTCATAAAAACGCAGTTCGTATCTTTTCATATGAGGTTTTTCAATACTAAAGGTATAAATCAGTTTTTTCTTTTCAAAGAGCGCATTAAAGTCATGAACGACATGAATATCCAACTCCTCTTTTCCATCGAAAATATGCATAAAATAGCTGTAAGGCTCCAACGTTTTAAAATGGTCTTTTTCCATAAACGCCACTTCATTGGCATCGAGTTTTTTTGTCTCTGTTTTTATCATAATCCTCCATAAGCATGGAAGAGCTCATCTCATCAAAGACCCAGCGAATATCAATTTTATCGGGCAAAACATCCACATAAGTATCTAAAAAAAACATGCGGATG
>JAJOKG010000167.1:6675-9726 GCA_021206415.1 Sulfurospirillum sp.
AAAAAAACATGCGGATGGGCAAAAAGCGAAACAGCACAAATCCACCCTAGTAAAAGTAGCTTTTTCATATACTAAAACGCCCGTGATGAAACAGGATTGAGTAAAAAGAAAATACCCAAAGCCATCACACACAACACTCCTAAAAGACGTAAAACCCAAAACCAACGAGGCTGCGTAACAACAAGACGTGATTTTTGAAAAGCGTGTACCAAAAGCCCCGCCAAAGAGATACTAAGCCCCATACCAAGACTCATAAAAAGTGCCGCAATGATGCCTATTTCCATATGCCCTAGGGTTATCGCAAAAAAGCAGAGCGTAATCACCCCAGGACACGGAACAATACCCGCTAAGAGCACTACGCCAAAACGGCTTTTATGGGGGTTTACACGCTCTTTGCTTATCTTTCGTGATTGCCACACTTCATACAACAACCAAAAGCTCAATAAAATAATAAACGCCCCTGAAATTTGAAACAGCGGAGGATTGACGCTGCGAAAAAGCTTCATGGCACTTACCTGAATCAAATAATGTGCCACCAGTGTCACTAAAAGCGCAGATATCGCATGCACAATAGCAATCAAAAAGCCTAATTGAAACACGTGCATTTTTTTTAGAAGGATTTGCCAACACATACCCTGCAACTAAAGCTTTGCCATGCCCTGGTCCTAAAGCATGAAGCACTCCATAGGCAAAAGAGAGAGCAAAAATAAGAACAATAGCACTACTACTTCCCTCATCTATACTTCGAAAATGACTGGAAAGTTCAGCATTAAAATAGCGGTTGGCTTCGGCAAAAGAGATAGCAAGACTTGAAAACATACGATTCCTTCTTTTATATGATTTATTTTACACAAAGCAACTTTAGAACAAAATAGAGTTGTTTATGATATTTGTTCTCAATTTTAAAAGATTTTAAGCAAAGATAACCCATTATTTCAATAATAATTATCAAAAAGGAGAAACAATGTCAGCAGTTCTCGTTATCGGTGGTGATAAGATTGATTCTATTACCTCTGTTTTACAAGATTTCTCTTTTGAAAAAGTAACGCACTGGGATGCACGTAACCCTTCTGTGGTTAAAAAAGAGATTCCTCAAGATGTGAAGTTGGTGATTATGCTCACCAACTTTTTAAACCATAATGCTATGAATAAATTTAAAAACGAAGCCAAGCGTAAAGCGATTGAGTTTATTTGTGCTAAACGCTCTGAGAGTTCTGTCTTTTGTGAACTCTGTAAAAAGTACAATCCTAACGGATGTATTCTCGATAAAAAATAGTCTAAGAAAGGGTGTTTTTACACCCTTATTTTATCCCTAAAGGTTATCCATAATGTCTTTACCCCTACTCTGCAATGAAAATCTCTTAAGTGAATGTGATGTCGTTCGCATGATTCATGAGCGTCATTTTTGGGTGGAGTATGAACCCATTATTGCGATGAATTCAGGGACAATTTTTGGATATGAAGCACTGGCTCGTTTTATTTTAAATGAACGACGTATTCCACCTATGCCTGTCTTGATGGTTGCGCATCAAAATCCTGAGCTTTTTTTTCACTTAGAATCTGAACTTAAAGCCTTGCAACTCTTTCACCGACCCAAAAATGCTATGCTTTTTCTCAATCTCGACCCTCATAATTTTAGCGATGAGACAAAAATAGCCTTTTGGAAACAGCTTTTTGATGGTGCTCAAGATCTTTGTCTTGAGGTCACTGAAAATACCGACGATATGCAAACGGCTTTTTTATCACACTGTTTAGATGAAATTCAACGCATTGGTTTTCCCATTGCTCAAGATGATATTGGGAATGATGAAAAACCTTTTTGTTTTGAGTTAACCAGTCGTGCGGACTTTTTAAAATTTGACAAAATCATGGCTTTTAAAAATCAAACGTTGTCCTGATTATCAAGAGATTTTAAAAGGCTTTTTATCTTTTGCCAAAGCACAAGGAAAATGCTCTGTCTTAGAGGGTATTGAAACCGAAGGCGACTTTCTTTTGGCACGTGAGTTAGGCGTTGATTTTGTACAAGGCTACCTCTTTAAACACCTCAACCACCACTCCTGCTAATCTTTACATGTAAATCTCTTTTTACGTCATTTTTGACACACGTTTCCTCTTTTCATACAAAAAGTATAAAAATGTGTTTAACTTTTTAACGTGAATCTATCCATCAATGGAAATTTTAATCTTTTTTGATAAGCTTTCCTTTTTATTATTATAAATAAAAAATGAGAATTATAATGAGGAGTTATTATGGAAACATCCGAAACGATCGAAAAAAAATAGACTTAAATTTTTCCCGATTATGATGTACGCAATTGTTATGGGACTGAGTGGCTTGACCATTATGTACCAAAAAGCCGTTACTACGCTTGGCTTTCCTGAGTGGATTGCTTTAGGTTTAATGGCACTTTCCACCATCGTTTTTGTGGCGATTAGTGTTATCTATGTGGTGAAATTTTTTTACCTATAAAGAGGCGGTCAAAAAGGAGTTTACGCATCCTGTTCGTATTAATTTTTTTCGCCGCAGTCTCCATTTCAATGCTCATGTTAGTCCATTATCTATAAAGAGCAAATAGAGAGCATTTCAGCCCTTTTTTGGTATGCAGGCGTTGCGCTTCATTTCTACTTGACCCTTCATACCATTTCGTATTGGATCAATAACAATCAAGAACTCGCCCACTCCAATCCCGCATGGCTTATCCCCATTGTTGGAAATGTTTTAGTTCCTATCGGTGGTGTTGGCTTTGCACCACAGGGCGTATTGCTCTACTTTTTTAGCGTAGGAATCTTTTTTTGGGTCATTCTTTTTGCGATTTTATTTAACCGTATCATTTTCCACCATCAATTAGCGATTAAATTTATGCCAACGCTTTTCATTTTGATTGCGCCTCCTGCGGTTGGATTTTTGGCCTATTTTAAAATGTTTGGTGTGGTGGATTTGTTTGCCAATATTTTATTTGATTTGGCACTCTTTTTTACCCTTTTAATTGCCTTTTTGTATAAAAACTTTATCAAAATTAAATTTTTTATCTCATGGTGGGCGTTTGTGTT
>JAJOKG010000135.1 GCA_021206415.1 Sulfurospirillum sp.
AAATTCAGCTTCCAGATGGTACCACAGGCTATACGAGAAATGGCTCGTTTAAACTCGATAGCGAAGGAAATGTGGTGAACAGTGATGGGTATAGACTTTTACCAGAATTGGTCATTCCTGAAGATGCGACACAAATTACCATCGGGGTAGATGGTATGGTCTCCGTGCTTCAAGCAGGACAAACCGAAACCAATGAAATTGGGCAAATTGAGCTTGCAAACTTCATTAATCCAGCAGGTCTTCACTCTTTGGGTGATAATAACTACATTAACACCTCTGCTTCAGGAGATCCCATTGTGAGTGAGCCAGGGCTTAATGGTCTTGGGCAAACCAGACAGCAGTTTGTTGAGATGAGTAATGTGCAGTTAGTGGAAGAGATGACGGATTTGATTACGGGGCAAAGGGCGTATGAAGCGAACTCAAAAGCAATTACCACCAGTGATGAGATGCTTCAAACCGTGAATGCGCTAAAACAATAGATTTTAGTATGATTTTTCTGATTCCTATTTTTGTCATCATTGCTATTATTTTAGCGATTGATTTTTTCTATTTTTCCGATACAACACTGAGCGAGGAAGCTCCTAAAAAAGAGCTTTCTCAAAAGATTGAGGAACAAAACGCCACTCAAAACTATCTCAATCGCTATATCAAAAAATAGTGTTACATGTAAAGATATGCTATGAATTTTTTTGCTATTTTTAAACTGACCATTCCCGTCTTAATGGGCTATATTCCGTTGGGGATGGCATTTGGACTTTTGCTTTCCAAACTGCTTATTCCATGGTACTACGCTTTTTTTATGAGCTTGTTTATTTTTGCAGGTTCAGGGCAGTTTTTGGCACTCACTCTTTTTGCCTCACAAGCGACCATTTTAGAAATCGCCATTGCCACCTTTTTTGCTAAATCTTCGTCACACCTTTTATGGGCTTTCCATGATTTCAGCCTTTAAAAATTTTTCATGGAAAAAGCATTACCTTATTTTTGGACTCACCGATGAGACCTTTGCGCTTTTAAAAACGAGTGAGATTGAAGAGAAGCACCGTGAAAGGGCTTATCTTATCATTACCTTTTTAAATCAATGCTATTGGATTATGGGCAGTGTATTGGGTGCGGTTTTAGGCAATGTCGTTCCTTTTAATTACGAGGGCATTGAGTTTTCATTGACCGCTTTGTTTGTGGTGCTTTCCATTGAGTTGTATAAAAAAAGCAGACTGCATCAGCCGTTTTTGGTAGCTCTTATTATTGGGTTGTTTGGCATGATCTTTTTCCCACCGCAAAAGATGCTGATTTTATCGCTTTGTTTGGCAGCGTTTGTGTTGATTGTTTTTAAAAGGAGTATGCAAGATGCAGAGTAGTTATCTTATCGGAGGCATTGTGGTCGCTATGCTTGCGACGTATGCGACACGCCTCATTCCCTTTATGCTCTTTCGAAATCGTGAGCCATCACCTCTCATACGCTACATTGAGCGCAATATGCCTTTGATGATTATGGTGATTTTGGTTTTTTACGCACTCAAAGATGTGAAGTGGGAGGTTTATCCTTATGGTTTGGCGGAGATTGTTGGGGTGAGTGTTGCGATCGCTTTACATGTAAGTTTTAAAAACGCACTCTTAAGCATTTTTACCGCAACACTGGTTTATATGGTTTTGATTCAAAAGGTGCTTTGTTAAGCCTTTTTGACAAATTCTGATTTTAATCCCATCGCCCCAATGCCTTCAACTTTGCAGTCAAGGTTGTGATCACTCTCGTAATTAAGACGAATATTTTTTACTTTGGTGCCACCTTTGATGACCGCTGAAGAGCCTTTGAGTTTGAGATCTTTTATGACGACAACAGTGTCACCATCGGCTAAAATCGTTCCATGCGCATCTTTGATAACCGTGCTGTTCTCTTCGCTTGAAGTGCTCACTTTTTCCCATTCGTGCGCACACTCAGGGCAGATCAACATCGCTCCATCTTCGTAGGTGTATTCGCAGTTGCATTTTGGACATGCGGGTAAATTTTCCATAGATTTCCTCTCTTTTTTGGCAAAAGTATGCCCAAAAGCCTCTCAAAAAGAGATAAACCGCTTTTGCGCTATAAAAGAAAAGGAAATTTTTTATCTCTCTCATAGCGTTTCATCTTTTCTTCATACCGCTCAATGACATCAACCATTTGCTCAGCAAAATCCGTCTCAATGAGATAATCTTTTTGGTTTACATGTAAAGTTTTTAAGCCTTGTATTTTAGCATTGTACATCAGAGCAGGGCGTATCTCTTCGGCGTGATTGGCGGTGAGCCTTTTGATATCATGCCCCAATCCAGTCATCCACAAATCCATAAATTCCACACGAAACGGGAGGATTTTCCCCCATGTTTGTTGCATTAAAAGTCCCTCTTTTTGAGAAAATTCGTAAAACAAAATGGCATCCATGCTCTCATCATAAACCGCTAGGGTTTGGTTTGGAAGGGGTTTAATTGCAGGGTTGATGGTTGCCATATCAACGATTTTTGGAGCACAGCCCATGAAAAATAATAGGCTTAGGAGCATCAAGATGTATTTCATAAAAATCCTTTGCTTTTGTATGCTCAAAGTCTAGTAGTCGATGTTTTAAATAAACCTTAGGTACAATAAAAGTAGATAAAAGAAGAAGGAAATACAATGGTATTTGAAAAATTAGGCTTAAGCGAGCCCATTAGGGATGCGGTGCGTGAGTTAGGATATACCAAACCTACACCCGTACAAAACAAGGTGATTCCTTTGGTACTTGAGGGTAAAGATGTCATGGCAACGGCGCAAACGGGAACGGGAAAAACGGCGGCGTATGCGCTTCCATTGCTTCATATCTTAAGTAAAAAAACACAAAAATCAACGACTTCCAAAGTGGTACGAGCGCTGATTTTGGTTCCAACCAGAGAGTTGGCTTCACAAGTGGGTGCGAGTGTGCAAGCGTATGGCAAAAAATGTCGAGTTGTGCAGTGCGGCGATTTATGGTGGTGTGAAGTTTACCCCACAAGCTAAAAAGTTGGATAAAGGCATTGATATTTTGATTGCAACGCCTGGAAGACTTTTGGAGCATGTAAAGCTTGGCAATGTGGATTTGTCTCGTGTTGAAATTGTGGTTTTTGATGAAGCCGATAGAATCTTAGATATGGGTTTTTGGGATGAAGTGCAAACGCTTTTGGGACTTTTCCCTAAAAAACGCCAAACGCTACTTTTTTCTGTGGGACTTTCAAAATCGGTCAAACGTCTCTCTGAAGTCAGCTTGAAAAAGCCTGTCACGGTGGCTATCAACAATCAAGGTGATTTTGCAAAAAAAGTGGAACAAACGCTTTATCTTGTCGATAAAGAACGCAAATGTGAATTGCTCTCTTTTATGATAGGCACCCACAATTGGCATCAAGTGTTAGTCTTTACCAAAACCAAACAGAGTGCAGATGAGGTGGGGGAGTATTTGAATGCAAGCGGTTTAAAAACGCTGGTTTTACATGGCGATAAAGCGCACTCCAAACGTACGCAAGCCATTCATGCGTTTAAAGAAAATGCTATTCGAGTGCTTGTCGCAACAGACATTGCTTCTCGTGGGCTTGATATCGAAGATTTGCCTTATGTTATTAACTATGAATTACCAGGTGATGCAGAAGATTATACACACCGAGCAGGACGAACAGGGCGTGCGGGAAAAGAAGGAAGAGCTATTTCGCTTGTTGCTCAAGAGGAAAAAAACAAATTTAAAGAGATTGAAAAGATTTTAAAATATACGATTAAAACTGAGTTTTATCCTGGTTTTGAAACCAAAAGAATGGGTTGAAAAAGAGGCGAAAAAAACATACGATTCAAGCTAAAATTGATCGTGAAAAAGCCAATAAACGTCCTAACGGGCTTCGTAAAAAACGAGAAGAGATTAAAGCGAATAAAGCTAAGAAAGCCGCTAAAACGTGTGGCATTGGCGCTAAAAATTGTAAAGTTAAATAGACTTCTTACAAAATTCATTCTGTAAGTAAAAAAAAGCACCAAAGGTGCGTGGGCTTTCTGCCGAAGAAAACCCAGCGTTAGCGTAGCCTTTAGAGCTTTGCTTTAAAGGTGTGCTAAGAGTTCTGTAAGAACGCTAATAAATAAAAAAGGATACGTATATGATGGTTGAAATGCAAAAACTGCACTATTTTAAAGATTTTATTGAGCAAGAAGAAAATCCTCTGGGAAAAAACCTTTATGTGATGATTTTAGCGGTGGAGGCGTATTATGAGTTTGTAGCAGAAGTTCTGATTCCAGGGACTTCTCGTAGTATGACACAGTTTAAAACTTTTAGAAGAATTACGTGCCTTAAAAACCATCAGTGAACAAGAGTTGTCATTATGAATGAGACACGAAAACTTAAAAATGATGTGACACACCGCCTTGATTATGAGATAAATGCGACCTATTTATTTGATTTTTGTAATAACTGTGGCGTTAAAGACAAAATCATTCCTGAAGACAAAAACGACCAACAAGAGCTAAATAGTGCACTTTTAGATGCTCTTTTGAAAAGCTATAAAATTGTTGATTTGAAGCTCTACTCTAAAGTGCGTAAAGAGCTTGAAAAGGTTCATGGAGTAAAAGCGTGAAGTGGAAAGTGACAGCCAAACAGCATATCTCTAAAAACTGTTTGGTGTGTGGCATCGAAAATCCTTTTGGGTTGAAGACCAAGTTTTATGAGTTGGAAAATAAAGAGGTTGTGGGCTATTTTACGGGGCATACCTATTTGCAAAGTTACCCCAATATCTTACACGGTGGCATTTCCGCAACGATTTTGGATGAGACTATTGGGCGAGCCATTATGGCGCACTATGGGCAAGAGAGTTTTGGTGTGACGATTGAACTTAATTTAAAATACAAAAAGCCCGTTCCTTTGGATGTTGAGCTGAAAGTCGTTGGGCGCATTGTGAATGATAAAGGGCGCATTTTTGAGGGTACGGGTGAGCTGATACTTCCTGATGGTGAAGTTGCGGTGAGCGCCTCAGGTCGTTATATGAAGCGCAATGTTTCGCAAATTGTTGAGAGTGATTTTATCGAAGATGAGTGGTTTGCAAGCGATGGAAAAGACAGAGACGAGATAGAACTTTAGGTGAATACAACGTACGAAATTCTTCAGCGTGTCTTTGGGCACCATCATTTTAGAGCCAATCAAGAAGAAGCAGTCAATGCGATTTTAGCGCATAAAGATTTGATGATGATTTTACCCACGGGGGCTGGAAAGTCGCTGTGTTATCAGCTTCCATCCCTCGTGATGGAAGGTCTTAGCGTTGTCATTTCACCGCTTTTAGCATTGATGCATGACCAAATCACCGCACTCTCCGCCTTTGGCATTAAAGCCGCTATGATTTCATCCATGCAATCTCCCCAAGAAATCCAAGAAAGTATGCAAGCGTGTCGTAAGGGTGAACTTAAACTCTTGTACGTAGCCCCTGAGCGCTTAAGGGTGAGTCATTTTTACACTTCTTACAAAGCCTTTGCATCAACTTTTTTGTCATTGATGAAGCGCATTGTGTGAGTGAGTGGGGGCATGAATTTAGAGAAGATTACCGACAACTCTTTCGCCTCAAACACTATTTTCCCAAAACACCTATTGCTGCATTTACAGCGACAGCGACAAAAATCGTGGAACATGACATCCTTCAGCAGTTAAGCTTATCAAACCCTTTAATCATTCGTGCCAAAGTGGAGCGTGACAATCTTATGATTAAGGCGGATTATCGCAATGGCAATGGGCGTGAGCAACTTTTGAGCTTTTTGCGTGCGTTTCAAAACGAGAGTGGCATTATCTATACGCTTAGTCGCAAAGAGACGGAGAGTTTAGCGCTCTTTTTGCAAGGGTATAACATGCGTGCACGTGCTTATCATGCAGGGCTTTGCACCGAAGAGAAAAATGAGACTTACCACGCTTTTTTAAACGATGAAATTGACGTGGTGGTCGCCACCGTAGCGTTTGGTATGGGGATTGATAAGAGCAATATTCGCTTTGTGGCGCACATGTCTTTGCCTAAAACGATTGAAAACTATTACCAAGAAATCGGGCGTGCGGGACGTGATGGACTGCCTTCTTCAACTTTACTGCTTTTTTCAGCGTCAGATATTGTGGAGCACAAACGTCGCATTGGTGAGCAACCCGCATCAGAGTATCAAAAAGTAGCCTATGAAAAGCTAGAAGCCATCGCTAAATTTGCCACCTCACAAGTCTGCCGCCATCAACAAATTGCGAATTATTTTGACGATACGATTTTTACATGTAACACCCGTTGTGATAATTGCGTGGAGGGTGAAAAGCAAAGTGTGGACATCTCAAACGAGGCGTTAAGCTTCTTTCTAGCGTGTACCGCACGGGACAGCGTTTTGGGTTGCAATATGTCATTGATGTATTAATGGGCGTAAGCAATGAAAAAATAGCGCAAAACGGGCATGAAAGCCTTTCGGTTTATGGCATTGGAAAAGAGCGAAGTAAAGCACAGTGGCTGAGCATCGGCGATAGGCTGATGGAGCTTGAAGCGCTAAAAGTGGGCGAATACCGTGTGGTGAGTCTCAGTGAATACGGAGCGCAAATCATCAAAGAGCGTTTACATGTCAGCATTCATGCGAAGCGTTTGGAAGAGCGCAAAAAAAACCTCTAAAAAAGCTAAGCAAGCTCTCACAGGAGCGTTTGAGCTTTCCATTTTTGAGAAATTACGTGCCTTGCGCTTAGAAATTGCCAAAGAAAATGGCATACCGCCGTATGTGGTTTTTAGCGATAAAACCCTCAAAGAGATGGCAGAAAACCTTCCCGTGGATAACGAAGCGATGCTCGATGTTAGTGGCGTGGGTGAGGTGAAGTTTGAGCGATACGGTGAAGCGTTTTTAGCCTTGTGTCGCACACTCTCTTAAGCTTTACATGTAAACAAAAACGTGTATAATAGAGCATTACATGTAAAGGATAAGCATGAGTGCTGGACAAAGTCGAAATAACATTCACAAAGGCGTTAAAGTTTTCATCGTTTTAAAAGAATACCAAAAGAGTGGAAAACTCACTGAGGGTGTGGTAAAAGATATTTTGACCAATTCTGCCAATCATCCCCATGGCATTAAAGTGCGACTTGAAAGCGGTGAAGTCGGGCGTGTGAAAGAGATTATTCTCTAGGAGGTTTTTATGCTCAATGAAATCTTTCAAAGCGAAGCGTTTAGCCTCTATGGCATACCCTTGCTCATCTGTCTTGCGCGTGTTTTAGATGTTAGTATTGGTACGCTTCGTATTATTTTTGTCTCTAAAGGTTTAAGGCTTTGGGCACCTATACTTGGTTTTTTTTGAGGTGAGTATTTGGTTGATTGCCATTTCTAAAGTGATGGAAAACCTTACCAATCCCATTAACTACATCGCCTACGCTTTGGGTTTTTCTTTGGGAAATTACATTGGAATGTTCATTGAGAGCCGTTTGGCTTTGGGGATGGTGGTGATTCGAATTATTACCAAAAAGGATTCACATGATTTAGTGAGTGCTTTACGCTCGCTTCGTTACAGCGTCACCGTAGCTGATGCGGAGGGAAACAATGGCATTGTCAGTGTTGTTTTTACCGTCATTAAGCGCTCTGACATTGAAAAAGTACGCTCTTTAATTGGTATCTACAATCCACTTGCTGTTTATTCTATTGAGGATGTAAGACATGCAAGTGACCCTAGTTTTCCGATGGAAGAGAAAAGATATTCTGTTTTTTCCACACTCTTTAGAGGGAATAGACGGTAAAAGAAGGTTACATGTAAGAACTAAATCTTTTGAAATACAAAAAGATGTTCATGCATAATAAGTAAAAAATTAGCTTCTTTGGATTTTTTGACCCAAAAACCCGTGGCTTTGCAGTTATGCTGATGTTTTATAATATCTTCTTTGAGAGTAAAGCCTACATGTAAAAAGCGTTGCATGACCATAAACGCCAAAGGTTGGTACATTTTTTTACGCCTCGTATCGCCGATAAGGATGGCGCAAAATTTTCCATGTTTTAAAACCCTGTAAAGTTCTTGTGCTACTTTTTCCATTTCTTCACAAAACTTTTCCAAATCGTGAATGTTAGACAAATCCTCAGCGATTTGTTTTTCAGAGTAATTGATGATGTCAGCATAAGGCGGATGATTGAGCACAAAGTCGATGCTTTCATCTTTGAGCATGGAAAGCTCTCTTGCATCGTTGAGCATTGTTTTTATTTTTGGAGAATGTGGACTTTCAAACTCCAAGGCTTTACATGTAAGTTCTATCGCATTGGGGTTGATATCAAGAGCCAAAAGATTACGGTTTAAAAGCTTACATTCAACCGCTGTCGTTCCCCCACCAATCATTGGATCAAGCAGATAATCACCCTCATTGGAATAACGTAGAATGAGATTCCGCACCACATCAGGTGACCAGTTACCACGGTACTTTGAATTGTGCGTTGCCCAGTTCCCACGTCTTGCAAAACTCCAAACAGTGGTACATTCTTGCTCAAAATTTTCAGGGTTTAAAAGTTTTATTTTAGCCATGAACTAAAACCATTGGCTTTTCGTGTTCAAGCGAAAAATCTAAAAAAGAGTTGTTTTGTTTGTAGGTTTTAAATTCATCGAGAGAGTCAAATTCAATCAATGTGATATTTTCAACTGTTTCACTATCACAGTTTCGAGGTTTTTTTTCAAAGTAAAAATCCCAATTTTGTGTTCCGCACATGATGAGGCTTTGTAAAATGGTATGACTCACTTCATCAGGATTTGCACAATATACTTTTTTAAAGGCTTCCTTTTTCATGCAGTTTAACCTCCATTTCAAGCCCCAAATACCGCAAAATCTTGTGTAAGGTTTTGTTGTTGAGGTTGCTTGTACGAATCGACTGATAAAAGACAACTTTGTCAATATCTAAAGCTTTATAAACATCGACAGGCTTTAGACCTCGTTGTTTCAAAATCTCTTTTATCTGAAGTTCTAGCAAAATGTTAGCCTTTTAAATCTTAAAGGTAAGTTAATTAACTTACTATTTCTTGTAAAATACCATTTTTTAACATGGAAAGGTTTATAACAAAATCATTGTGATTAAAAGTTTCTTCAAGTGGGCGAAGAGCCGTCATCCAACCTGTGCCATCGGTTATCCAAATAAATGACAGATTTTGTGTTTTTAAAAAATCATTGAGGTATTGGTACTCTCCTGCTGTTGCTTTGAGTTTTGACCCACCACCACTGTAATAATTTACTTCAATCAAAAAGAGCTTTTTCGCTACTTTATTGTAAAGCGCAAAATCAAATCTTCGGCTATTCTTATCTATCTGAATATCGTAGTCAAAAGCTAATTTGATGCGTGGTTTCGTTGCTTGATCAATAAATAAAAAGTTTGGATTTTGTTGGCAAAAACCATCAAGATATTTTCCTACTATTTTTTCCATTAAGTCACCTGTGCGGTTTTTTCTCGCATTGGTGTCCATGCCAACTTCAACACCAAAACAATAATCTATAAGGTTTTTAATGTGCTTATTTTCGAAAACATCTTTTAGACCACTAGAACGAAAGAACTCTAAAAGCTCTTTTTTCGTTAAGTGTTGAAGTATAAAAATATTACTTTTATTTTCGGCTTCAGGTGTTTGTAGATTCGTAATAATTGCCATCTCTTTAAGTTTGTCCGCACGAACAGCAATCAGTAAAGGCAAAGCCTTTTTTTACTTGCGGATACT
>JAJOKG010000096.1:0-19085 GCA_021206415.1 Sulfurospirillum sp.
CATTTTTTTATTACCCAGATTTTTCAAGTTCTTTTTTATACAGAAAAACGTATAAAATAAACAGAATATTAAATAAAAAAAATATTTTTTGTATAAAATAGTAGTAAAATATTATTTTTTTGATACAATAACTTATAAAATAATCGTATTTATGTATAATTAAACCAGCCTTGTGTAAAATCGTATACATGAAAACAAACGATATTTTCAATCTTCTTCATAATGCTGTGGAGTCAAAATTTTTGGGCAAAAAAATTTCGCAGCGTGAGATGGCAGACAAACTTGGTGTGTCTATGCGAACCTATCAAGATTGGAGGCTTGGTAACTCTCAGCCACAAGCTGCATCGGCTATTTTTAAGATGCTTGGTACGTTGGAAGAGGGCGATGCAATACGTTTAATTAAGCGCATTGCCACTGAATTAAAGGATGATGCACAATGAGTACTTTATCAAAACACGAGAGACAAGCTTTAAATGATATTTTTACTGCTATTACCGAAAAAGAGAGCATTTTTACGAGACTTCAAGAAAAAAGAGGTGAAATCAAACACTTTTTTAAATTGCTTTTAATGCGAAGTAAAAAACGCTCAAAACATCCTGTTCGCTACTAATTTTTTAACCTTCTTCATTTTCTTACTATATTTATCCTCAAAATTATTTTTACATGTAAAGATTGTATAGGTATTTTTCTCTCTATTACTTGACAATACTAGACTCAATTTTGTATACTTTCATCAGCAATTAAACAGGAAGAGTGCTAATAATGAAAAAACCTTCAAAGCAGGAATTGATTTTAGAGTCGATCATACAAGCGTATCTTGAATCAAAAATGCCTATTGGCTCTTCTGAGTTACAAATGAAGATGACGTTGGGGATTTCTCCTTCTACCATTCGTATTTATTTTAAAAAGCTTTCCGATGAAGGTGCTTTAGAACAATTACATGTAAGCAGTGGAAGAGTACCTACGCTCAATGCATTGATGGGATATTGGCAAGATAAACTTGATACAAGCCATCCTGTTCAAATTAAAAGTATTGATGCGATAAAACGTTCGATTCATCATCATCATCTTTTTTGTATTGTTGAAAAATCAACAGATCTTTTTTTTAAAGAGTTACTTTGTGTTCAAGAACGTTTTTTTAATTTTGGTTTTTGATAAGCATGAGGTTGTGTTGCAGTATAATAATAAAGTCGAGCAGTTTTTACAAAGGCTTATAGGATGTCACATGAGAGAGTTGAAAGATATCGCAGCTCAAGTCGGCTTATATGAACTTCACGACAAACTTTCTGCCATCTTCTCTCAATCTTCTCTTTTGCGAGAAGGTGATAAATCAATGTATGCCATTGCCCATGAGTTACAAAATGATGCTTTTATTCATACGTTTAGAATGCTTCACTTTGTTAAGTCTATTGATGATGGACTCTATTTTGATGGATTTGTTCCAAAGGGGTGCATGGCGGTCAAACAAAAAGCGAAACTTAGTGATAATGATACCGTTGTAGATCTTTTCTGTTTTGGGCGAATTGAGAGTAATTTTGAAGATTTCTTTAATCAAGTTAAGGAGTAATATGTGGATGAAAAAGTAAAAGAAGAGCAGGGTATTGCAGATATATCTGCTGAAATTATCCCTGAATGTTGTAAAGATGCGAGTGAAGAGTCGTGTGAGCAAAAAAGTGAAGTGGAGTTGCTTAATGAAAAAATAGCAGAGCTTGAAGATAAGTATTTAAGAGCGAATGCTGATTTTGACAATATGAAGCGACGTTTAGAAAAAGAGAAAATGCAGGCGATTGCTTATGCGCATGAAGTCTTTGCACGAGATCTTTTACCGGTCATTGATTCTTTGGAGATGGCTATTTTAGCAGGGAATAATGCGGACGTTGATAGTGCTGATTTGTTAGCCAAAGTGAAAGAAGGTTTGGAATTGACCATTGAACAATTTAGAAAAACTTTCGAAAAACACGGTGTAGAGTTAGTGGATATTGAAGGTACGTTTGATCCAAATTTCCACGAAGCAGTGATGCAAGTAGAGAGCGAGGAGAAATCAAGCGGTGAAATTTTACAAGTCTTTCAAAAGGGCTATAAAATTAAAGAGCGTATTTTACGACCAGCGATGGTGAGTATTGTTAAGTAGCATTTGAATACGACCGTAAGGTTGTGCTTTAGTGCCCTAGTGGCAAACGTAGCCAAAAGGAGCTTTGCTTCGTTGGCGTGTCAAAATAAAAATCAAACAAAGGATAAAAAATGGGAAAAGTGATTGGAATCGATTTAGGAACAACGAATTCATGTGTGAGTGTTTATGAAAGAGGCGAGAGCAAAGTTATCCCAAATAAAGAGGGTAAAAATACAACGCCTTCTGTTGTCGCATTTACGGACAAAGAAGAGGTTTTAGTGGGTGATACCGCAAAACGTCAAGCAGTCACCAACCCAAAACGTACCATCTACTCTATTAAACGTATTATGGGTTTAATGAGCAATGAAGACAAAGCGGGTGAGGCTAAAAAACGTCTTCCTTATGCGGTTGTTGATAGAAATGGTGCATGTGCCATTGAAATCGATGGTAAAGTTTATACGCCACAAGAAATTAGCGCAAAAGTCTTGATGAAGCTTAAAGAAGATGCAGAGAGTTTTCTAGGTGAAGAGGTAACGGACGCTGTTATTACGGTTCCTGCTTACTTTAATGATTCTCAACGTAAAGCAACCAAAGAAGCGGGTACGATTGCAGGTCTTAATGTTTTAAGAATTATCAATGAGCCAACAGCGGCTGCGCTTTCTTATGGTTTGGATAAAAAAGAGGCTGAGAAAATTGTTGTTTATGACTTAGGTGGTGGTACATTTGACGTTACTGTACTTGAAACGGGTGATAATGTTGTTGAAGTTCTCTCAACAGGTGGTGATGCATTTTTAGGTGGTGATGACTTTGATAACCGCCTCATTGACTGGTTGGTTTCTGAATTTAAAGCGGAAAATGGTATTGATTTAAAAGCAGATGTTATGGCACTTCAGCGTCTTAAAGAAGCAGCTGAAAATGCGAAAAAAGAGCTCTCTTCATCTAATGAAACAGAGATTAACTTGCCTTTTATCACTGCTGACGCTAGTGGCCCTAAACACTTGGTGAAAAAACTCACTCGTGCAAAATTTGAGTCGATGATTGAAGATTTAGTCGCACTTACCATTAAGAAAATTAAAGAAGTGGTGAACGATTCTGATTTGAAAAAAGCTGAGATTAAAGAGATTGTTATGGTGGGTGGATCAACCCGTGTTCCATTGGTTCAACAAAAAGTAAAAGAGTTTTTTGAAAAAGAACTTAATAAATCTGTCAATCCTGATGAAGTTGTAGCGATTGGTGCAGCGATTCAAGGTGCAGTTATTAAAGGAGATGTGAAAGATATTCTTCTTTTAGATGTAACTCCATTAAGCCTTGGTATTGAGACGTTAGGTGGCGTTATGACGAAGTTGATTGAGAAGGGAACGACTATTCCTGTTAAAAAATCTCAAGTATTCTCAACCGCAGAAGACAATCAACCAGCCGTAACCATTCATGCCCTTCAAGGTGAGCGTGAGTTTGCAAGAGACAATAAGTCCCTTGGTCAGTTCAATCTTGAGAGTATTCCACCAGCACCTCGTGGTGTACCACAAATCGAAGTTTCTTTTGACATCGATGCCAATGGTATTTTAACCGTTTCTGCTAAAGATAAAGCAACCGGTAAAGTTCAAGAGATTAAAATTTCTGGAAGTTCAGGTTTGGATGATGCTGAAATTGAGAGAATGGTTAAAGATGCTGAGCTTCACAAAGAAGAAGATAAAAAAACGTAAAAGAAGCGGTTGATGCAAGAAATCAAGCCGATGCATTAGCACACCAAACTGAGAAATCCTTAGGTGAAATGGGCGATGCAATCAGTGCCGAAGAGAAAGCAAAAATCGAAGCAGCACTGAAAGAGCTTAAAGATGTTCTCGCCAATGAGAGTGCAAGTAAAGAAGAAATTGATGCGAAAGTGAAATCATTAAGTGAAGCAAGTCATAAATTGGCTGAAGCGATGTATAAAAAAGAGCAAGGTGGGGCTTCTGATGGTGAGCAAGCAAAATCTAAAAAAAGATGACGATGTTATCGACGCTGAAGTAGAATAATCGCTTTTACATGTAAAAAGGTTTTGCCCCATTGGGGCAACCTTTTCTTATAATCCTCATTTTTATCTCCTCTTTGTGATACAATATCTTTCATAAAAAGCAGTGAAGCGTATAAAGGTATTGGTCGATGGCAAAAGTCATTAAAATCTTTCTCAAACAAGGGTTTACTCCCATTGATAAACGTCTCTTAAAACGTGGAACATGCTTGAATTTTGATTGTTATATTCAGCGATTTAACGGGTTTGCTATTGTGATTGAAAAAGGTACGTTTTTAAGTGAACGTATTTATGCTACATTGATTCAACGTCATTTGCATATTTATGTGCACAATCGTGATTATTCTGATTATCAGGCGTATTGTTTTGAGCATGGTTCCAAACTTTATACCTTGATGGATGAAGAGGAAGTTTCTTATGTACAAGCATGTGAAAACGCCTTAGGAATTTCGAAAATTACAGTATACACGCAAAATATCACTGAAAAACTCAATGCTATTTATGAAAATTCAAAAGTTCTTTTTGATGTATGGTTAAAGCAAAAGGAAGAAACGCTTCCGCTAGATGCTCTTGAATCGCTTGTCAATGAGTTGGTTTTTTTGGTGAATGAACATCGTATTAGGCTTTCTCATTTCAATACTTTTTTAGATGAAAGGGATTTGCTCTCGGCACATTTGGTTAAGGTTGCTTTTTTTAGCGCACTCTTAGGCGCACATATGGGGATTAACCCAGTTACCCAAAAAAAGCTTGTTTTGGCTGCCATGCTACATGACATTGGAAAATGTGAGTTGGATGAAGCACTTTTAGCTAAACCTGATTTTTTAAATCCAAAAGAAATCGAGATGATGCAACGTCATGTTGAGTTGAGTGTGGAGCGTGTGAAAAAGAGTGGGATCAGAGATCGGGTCATTTTAAATGCGATTAAAGATCACCATGAACGCCTTGATGGTAGTGGTTATCCACGAGGACGTGTAGGAATTTATATAGGCTCTTTTGCAAAAGTGATTGCGATTTGCGATATGTTTGATGCGTTAATTACGATCAAGCCTTATCGTGGCGCTTATAGCACTTATAACGCCCTTGCTTTAATGCGTGATGAGGG
Organism: Sulfurospirillum sp.; assembly: GCA_021206415.1. Lineage (GTDB taxonomy): Bacteria > Campylobacterota > Campylobacteria > Campylobacterales > Sulfurospirillaceae > Sulfurospirillum. Next base: position 5,224 of record JAJOKG010000096.1, read on the forward strand.
AAAAAATAAGTTAGATACCGAATACATCAAACTTTTAATTTCCCATTTGTGTTAATAAACTTCTTTACATGTAATAAAAAATCTGTTCCTGTTTGGACGATTTTTGGGTCTGCTTTGAGTGCCTTTTTATGAATTTTTTTGTGGGTATTCTACATTTTTGAGAATATATTTGATGGTATTGAGCCTTGCACTTTTTTTTATCATCAGAGTGAATGATAATCCATGGAGCATAGGGTTTGTGTGAGGCAAGAATCATACTTTGCTTTGCTTGTGTATACTGATCCCATAACTCTTGTGCTTTTTCATCGACAGGTGAGAGTTTAAACTGTTTAAGAGGGTCATTTTTACGTTCTAAAAAGCGTTTGGCTTGTTCCTCTTTGCTGACAGAAAAAATTAAAATTTAAAGAGCATAATTCCTGCATTGGTCAGCATTTTTTCAAAAGTGGGTACTTCACGTAAAAATTCTTGATGCTCTTTTGGCGTACAAAATCCCATGATAGGCTCAACACCTGCTCGATTGTACCATGAACGGTCAAAAAAAACGATTTCACCCGCAGAAGGAAGATGTGCAACATAGCGTTGAAAATACCATTGTGTGCGTTCTGTATCGGAAGGTTTGGCAAGTGCCACAATACGTGCACCTCTTGGATTTAAGTGTTCTGTGATGCGCTTAATGGTGCCACCTTTACCTGCCGCATCTCGCCCTTCAATCACAATCAGAACTTTAAGACCCTGCTCTTTGACATGATTTTGAAATTTTAAAAGTTCAATTTGGAGGTGTTTGAGTTCTTTTTCATACTTAATTTCACTTTTTTTTTAACCCACACTTGAACTTTTTCTTCTTTTTCTAGCTCTTTTATGGAAAGATTTTCCTCATGTTGGTCTACTATTTTTTTCTTTTTTTCTTTTTTACCCATCTTTAACTCCTTTGTGATAAATAAAATAACATTTTAATTTAAAAAAGATTTAGTGTTCTTCGCTACAATAAAAAATATTTTAACAAAAGGTGATTTTGTGCAACACATTATACGCGGTTTCTTTATACTACTTTTTTGTTTTTCTTCTTTGTGGAGTGTGGAACGACCAAAAGTTTTAACTCTACAAGAGGCCTTTCATATCAGTGCTACACAGGATAATCAAGGTGTGATGATTGATGTAAAATTGGGTGAGGGTATTTATTTGTATGATGATAAAATTAAACTAATCATTTCAAGCCCAAAAATCATTGATATTACATCCTTTGTTGAACGCCCAAAAGCCCAAATCTATCATGATACATTAACACAGCGTCACTCGTTCACTCTTTTTGTACCTAACCTTTTGCTTGAAAATGAGATTAAAAAAGAACCTTTTACCTTGAAACTCTCTTATCAAGGATGTTCTGAACTTGGTATTTGCTATCAGCCTATGACCAATGAGTTTCATTTCAATACTAATACCCCCCTAAATAAAACAGCACTCTCTGAACAAGATGCCATTGCGGCACAACTCATGCAAGGGAATGTTTTTTGGGTATTGCTTAGTTTCTTTGGTTTTGGTTTGTTACTTTCCTTAACGCCATGTATTTTCCCTATGATTCCTATTTTATCATCCATTATCGTATCGCAGCCGAGTCTTAAAAATGAACGCTAAAAAAAGGTTTTTTTACTCTCTTTGGTATATGTGCTAGCTATGTCTTTTGCTTATACCCTAGCAGGTGTTTTAGCCGCTTTGTTTGGCGCAAATCTACAAGCTTCTTTGCAAAATCCATGGATTATTTCTGTTTTTAGTGCTATTTTTATTCTTTTAGCCCTCTCTATGTTTGGGTTTTATGAGATTAAAATGCCTTCATTTATTCAAACGAAAATTAGTAAAAAAACGGGAGAAATGCAAACACAAGGAGTGTTTGGTATTGCCGTTATGGGATTTTTATCTGCACTCATCGTTGGTCCTTGTGTTGCGGCTCCACTAGCGGGTGCTTTGATTTATATTGGGCAAAGTGGTGATGTTGCGTTGGGTGGTTCGGCCCTTTTTGTGATGAGTTTGGGGATGGGTGTTCCCTTATTGCTAATAGGAACAGCTGCGGGTCGCTATATGCCACGTCCTGGTCTTTGGATGCAAACAATAAGCGCTCTTTTTGGAGTGGTGCTTTTAGGTGTAGCACTTTGGATGCTTTCACGGATTATCCCTGCTTCGTTGAGTATGGTATTGTGGAGTCTTTTAGTGGTGAGTACAGCGATTTATTTTGGTGCACTTGAACCTTCAAAAGAAGGATTAGCAAAGCTTTTGAAGAGTTTTTGGTTTTTGTGTTTAGTGTATGGGATTCTTTTATTTATTGGTTTTGTGAGTGGTGCTACCAATCCTTTGCGTCCTTTGGAAACATTAACCTCAAAAGGTGCAGTTGAAACAAGTACATCGTCACTTTTTACGAAAGTAAAGAGTCTTGAAGAGCTCAATTTACAGCTTCAAGCATCAAAAAAACCTGTCATGTTAGATTTTTATGCAGATTGGTGTGTGAATTGTGTTGAGTTTGACCAGCTTACTTTTAGGGATGAGCGGGTGAAAGCAAAACTGGCTCATTTTACATTGTTAAAAGCCGATGTGACTTATAATACTCCTGATGATAAAGCCCTTCAAAAAGCGTTTAACATTTATGGCCCTCCTGCTATTTTATTTTTTAAAGAGGGAAAGGAAGTCCATGAATTACGCTTGGTTGGCTTTAAAAATGCCGATGAATTTTTGGCACATTTAGATAAATTGGGAGTGTAGTATTGTGGCAATGCATGTGATTTTAATTGTAGAGGTTGAGGGATTAAAAAGTAAAGAAGCGTTTGAGAAACATTTGAAAAAAGAAGGATTTACTCCTATCGCTGGTGAAGAATTTGCCTATGAGGGTGATACATCAACGCATCTTTTTTAGTACCCGTGCGTTTATTTTAGAAGTGACAGAAAAAGGTTTAAAAAAAATCGGGTTTTGAGACGTGTAAAATCATGTTTCAAGTAGGTGAGAATCCTATGGAAGCGTATCTTTACAATTGTGAAAAAGATGTTTTTGAAGAGGTGAAACTCTAAACAGAAAGAGCATATGCTCTTTACTGTTTATTTTGAAAAAACGTCAGTGCTCGCTCTAAATCTTCTTTGGTATCAATACCAAAACTTTGACTTTGAACTTCAACCATGGCAATGGTGTATCCATGATAAATTGCACGGAGTTGTTCTAACTTTTCGATATGCTCTAAAGGAGCATAGGGTAGCGAGCAAAACGTTTCAAGCGATTTTTTACGAAACGCATAAATGCCTAAATGTCCAAAATAGCCATCAAATCCACCTTCTCTATCATAGGGAATAGGGCTTCTTGAAAAATAGATAGCTTGATCATTAGCGTCCAAAATGACTTTAACAAGATTAGGATCTTTTACATGTAAAGATTCTATTTTTTTACATGCACTGGTTATCATGGCGTTCGTTGTTTTCGCTTTTTCGATCACTTTTTGCACAACATTTTCTTCAATAAATGGCTCATCCGCTTGCACATTGACAATGATTTCATCTTCACTTAAGCCTAGTTTTGAAGCAGCTTCGTTAATTCTATCCGTACCACTTTGATGTTCTTGTGAGGTTAAAATAGCTTTAAAACCATACTTCTGTGCCAACGTGACTACTTCTTGAGTATCTGCAGCAATAGCGACATCATCAAGATTTTGCACGCGTTTTGCTGTTGCTATGACCATGGGAAGCCCATGAATATCGGCGAGTATTTTATTGGGAAAACGGGTAGAAGCCAAACGTGCAGGAATAATAATCACGCAAGTTCCTTTTTACATGTAAGGTTTAAAAACTCAAAAATCTCTGCTTCAATACCGCTTTTTTCAACAACTTTATCATGAATAACAGGCTCATTAAAAAAGGGCACTGATACACTCAGGAATCTTTACATGTAAAGATGTTTTAATGCCTTCAAGTGCTTCTTTGTCGCTATATTTGATACTGTTTTGATTGATTGCATTAAGCATGGTTGGTGCGAATTTTGTCCATTCCGCAGTAGAGCATAAGGCGCAAGGTAAAGGTTTGACTTTAAGTGTTTGATAGGCTTTAAGGCATGTTGCTGTATGTGGATCCATAATGTAGCCTTTGTCAGCATAATGCTTGATTTGTTCTTTACCAAATGCATCATCACAGTAGACTGCTTCAAAATCTTCTTGAAGTAGTGCTAATTCATCGGCATTAAGGGTATAAATGTTTTTTTTCTTTGAGAGAGTCCATAAGCTCTTTTGTACGTGTGGCTCCAAGCTTATCAAATAAGACACGCTCAACATTGGATGAGATTAAAATATCCATCGCGGGGGAGGTCGTTTGAAGCAGATGACGATGGCGTAAGTCATACACACCTGTTGTGATTAAATCAGTCAAAATATTATTGATATTGGATGCAATAAGAATCTTCTCAATAGGCAATCCCATTTTTTTTGCATAGTACGCACCCAACGCATTGCCAAAATTACCACTAGGGATAATGGTATAAAAGGGTTCTCCATTTTTAATTTTACCTTGTTTAAGCATAGCGACATAGGCATAGATATGATAAATAATTTGAAAAATAATGCGTCCAAAGTTAACGGAGTTTGCAGCACTTAGTTTAATACCCTTTTTCTCTAAAGCCTCTTTAAACGTAGGTGATGCCAGTAAGGTTTTAAGAGCACTTTGTGCATCATCAAAATTACCATGAATACCAATAACTTTGACATTATCACTTTTTTGTGTTGTCATTTGAAGGCGTTGCACATCGCTGGTTCCACCATCTGGATACAAACATGCTACTTTTATGTTGGGTTTATTTGCAAAGGTATCTAGTGTCGCAGGGCCTGTATCTCCACTAGTAGCTGCTAAAATCAGATACTCCTCATTGAGCTTTTGTGCAAGGTGTGAGAGAATATAGCCAAAAGGTTGCAGTGCCATATCTTTAAAGGCACGAGTTGGTCCATGATAAAGCTCGTTAACAAATAAATCATCTTCAATTTGTTTAAGGGGTGTAGGATCATTTGCATCATCAAAAGTGTCGTATAAGGAGACAGCTTTTTGCATGATTTCTTCTTCGATATCAATATTAAAACGTTTTAAAATATCAAGTGTGATCTCTTTATAGCTTTTTTTTAGCAGCATTTTCCAAAAAAAAGTGCATCAATTTTAGGCAAGGTTTCAGGGACATACAATCCACCAAAACTTGCACTCGGATTTAAAATAGCATAGGAGAAGGGTACTTTTTGTAGTTTGATGCCATCATTTCCACGGGTTTCAATAAACATTATTTTTTCCTTATTCTTTAATAATGGTGCCAATACCATCTTTGGTAAAAAGCTCTAATAAAATAGAGTGTTCAATACGTCCATCAATAATATGTGCACACTCAACGCCTCCACGAATCGTCTCTAAGCAGGCATCCAATTTTGGGATCATGCCACCACTAATGGTGCCATCTTTTTTGAGTGCTTTAATTTTTGTTTTATCAAGGCTTGAGATAAGATTGCCTTCTTTATCTAGCACACCTGGGGTATCTGTTAGGAAAATGATTTTTTTAGCTTGCAAGGCAACTGCTATTTTACTGGCTGCTAAATCAGCATTAATGTTATACCCTGGATGGTCTATATCATCTCCTGCTGCAATAGGGGCAATAACAGGAATAAATTTCTCACGAATAAGATGTTTGAGCACTTTTTTTATCAATTTTGGTGATCTCACCTACGAGTCCATATTTTCCATTATCCATAGGACGTGCATGCATAAAATTGGCATCTTTACCGGTAATACCAATAGCTTTGGCACCATGATGATTCAAAAGTGTGGTAATTTCTTTATTAATACTACCGCTTAAAACCATTTCGACCACTTCCATGACTTGATCATCTGTGACGCGTAGCCCATCAACAAAATTACTTTTTACCTCTAATTTATCCAAAAGGGCATTAATTTTCTTACCACCACCATGGACGATAACGGGTTTAATGCCTACTAGATAGAGCAAAACAATATCTTGAGCAAATTTTTCTTTGAGGGCTGGATTGATTTGTGCGGCACCACCGTATTTAATGACAATGGTTTTTTTACTGAATTGTTTAATGTACGGTAAAGCGTCCATTAAAATTTGTGCTTGTTGAATTTTCTTGTGCACGATGTATCCTTTAGGATAGATGAGAGGTGCTATTTTAGCGTTTAAGAGCTAAAAGTGTGTTGATATTTGCTTTTGTTTGCTCTGTAATCTCGATGTCAAGTTTTAAAAGTGAAAGAGGAAGTTCAAAGCCCGCCATTTTTACTGCATCTTTTTGTGTGGTGAGAATGGAACTGGCTTGGTGTGTTTCTAAAAGTGAAAGAAGTTCTTCTTCGGTGTACATGTAATGATCTTCAAAGGTCACTTTCCCAATGACGTTATTAGGCAAATAAGCATTTAATCTACTGGGTTTAGAAATAGCTGTTACCAAAAGCATACGAGGTGTTGGATCGATGATTTCAACATGACGGGTGAAATCTTCATTTTCACAAATGACTAAATCCGCACGATTGTATAGAAAACAAGGCTCTCTATAAGGTCCGCTTGGAAGGCAAAAGGAGTTGCTTGGCTCAGGGTTTGGTTTCATTAAAATATCAATTTTTGCAATATTACTTTTTGAAAATCCATCGTCTAAAAAAATAAGTTTAACACCCTTCTTTTTTGCAATACGAATTGCTTCTATGCGATCTTCGCTTACTATGACTGTGGCATTTGGAAGTGATTTTGCATAAAGCATGGCTTCATCACCACTTGCCATGGTATCGCATAAAATTTGTCCACGTTCGGAGACGAGAATGAGTCCTTCTGATTTACGTCCGTAACCCCTTAGAATAACTCCTACGTCTTTATACTCTTTTGCCAAAGCAATGCAAAAAGGTGTTTTACCATTACCTCCGACGGTTAAGTTACCAATACTAATAATGGGAATGTTAAAAGAGCGTTGGTGTTTTCCTCCCCAATAACGCTTCCATAGTACAACAGCACAATAAAGAAAACTGAGTGGCAATAAAAGGTATGAGAGTAATTTTGTCAAAAAGGAAGTAGGGTAGAAAAGATAAGCTTCTACCCACAAAATACATTGTGAACGGTTAACCACGATTTTTAGCGATCTCTTTGATTTGTTCGCAAATATAAAGCACATCTTTATCACTTAAGCTGCAATAAATAGGCAACGATAAAATTTGTTGATAATTACTCAGTGCTTTTGGAAAATCATTGACACGTAAGTTATATTTTTGTTTGTAATAGCTTAAAAGATGCATTGGAATATAGTGAAGTGCGGTATAAATTCCACGTTCTTTAAGCTCTTTAGCAAAGTTGTCTCTGTTTTTGTCAATTTTAATAATATATTGCGAGTACACATGATCACGTTTTTTTAATAGGTGTGGAAACGTGTGGGCAAGACGCAAGTTCTCGGTTATAGATATCGGCAATTTCTAATCGTCTCTCGATAAATTGTTCATTTTTTTCTAATTGACCAATAGCAAAGGCAGCATTAAGTTCATTCAAATCATATTTGAGTCCAATATCAACAACATCATATACATAGCCTAAATTACCGAATTTATCCCAGCCTTCACTAACAATCGCATGATTGCGAAGTAATCTGGCACGGCTTGCAAGTTCAGGATCTTTAGTGGTTAGCATACCTGTACTTGAAATAGAATAGTTTGCTTGTGGATTAAAGCGAAAGACTGTAATATCGGCTTCAAGTGATCCAATTTGTTTATTTTTATACGTTGCACCAAGTGCAGCAGTTGCATCTTCTACAATTTTAATATCGTACTCTTTTGCCAGAGCATAAATTTTTTCTAATTCTGCTGGTTGACCTGCAACATGGCTAATAAAAGCACCTTTGAGTTTTTTTGCTGTGTTGTTTTTTAAGTACGTTTTCTAATTGCTCAACATCAATATTAAAGTCATCTTTATCAATATCTACAAAAATAGGTTCTGCATCAAAATGTCTAATAACTTCAGCCACAGAAGGAAAAGCATTGACTGAACAGATGATTTTATCACCACGTTTTAAATCAAGTGCACACATCGCAAGATGCATGGCTGCTGTTCCATTGACGGTTGAAATTGCATCACCGCATGGAATATATTTCATGAATTCTTGCTCTAAGGTGACAACCTTATTAGCTTTTTCTAAATCTAAAACTTCATTAATGAGTGTTCGTTCTCTTTGGTCTATCAGGGGTTTATAAAATGGTATTTCTCGCATAATGTTCCTTTATTGTATTGCGCTAAGATTTGCTATAAGGGGAAGTTTGCCTTTGAACTGGTTTTTTGCCATACGCTCAAAGATCATTTCTACAAGGGAAGATTCATATCCCGAAGCAATGAGTGCTTCTTTTGTTTTATGCTCTTTAATGTGTGCTATAAGCACTTTATCAATTTGGAAATAACTAAAACCAAACTCTTCTTCGTCTTTTTGATTTTCCCATAAATCTGCTGAAGGGGCTTTACTTAAAATAGATGAGGGGACACCTAAATGTTTAGCAAACTCAAAAATTTCTGTTTTAAACAGTTCCCCAATAGGATTAATTGCACAGGCTAAATCACCAAAAATAGTGCCATATCCTAATAAAATTTCGCTTTTATTACTCGTTCCAAGTACTAAAGCATTTTCTCGTGCTGAAATATCGTATAAAACTGCCATACGCATACGAGCACAAAAATTGCCTATGCGTAATTTTGAAGCCTCTTTTTTATCGTAAAAGTAAGCATCACTTAAAGCACCAATAGAAATTTTTTTCAAAGGGAATTGAAAATTTTTGGCAAAGCTCAGTAGCATGTTCTAAACTTGCAGTACTAGAGGTAGAAGAAGGAAGCATGAGTCCTAAGAAATTTTCGTGAAATGCTTTTTTTGCAAGAATCGCTACTACAGCGGAATCTACACCACCGCTAATGCCTAGTATAACTTTTGAAAAACCTGCTTTTTGAACCTCTTGTTGTAAAAAAGCCACAAGGTGTTTTTCAAGCAATTCATATCTGTTCACAATAATGACCTTTAGAGTGATTTCAATTTTGAATCATTATACAAAACTTACAATTAATGCATTCTTTTAAGGTTTGCTGATTCAAGGTTTAATGTGATAAAATCACTCCGAATTTTATCATACTTTAGAGAGTTTAGAAATGCAAATTAAAAGTAAAGCGTGTGGTGCGTATGCAACCAATTGTTATATTGTGATGATTAATGGTAAAGAAATTATTATTGATCCAGGTATGGGAGCTGTTTCATGGGTTTTAGAACAGGTTCATAATCCCGTGGCTATTTTAAATACTCATGGACATTTTGATCATGTTTGGAGTAATGCAGAACTTGCTGAAAAATTACATATTCCCATTTATGCACCCAAGGGAGATTGTTTTATGCTTGAAAATGATCCTTTTTTACAAGGAACACCCTCAAGTCATGCAGATGTCTGTGTTAGCGGAGATGAAACATTTGTGATTGAAGGGATTGAGGTTTCTTTTTTTACATTTTCCAGGGCATACGCCTGGATGCAGTGCTATTTTGATTAATGATACACTGTTTTAGTGGAGATTTTATCTTTAAAAATTCTATTGGACGTTATGATTTTCCTTACAGTGATGAAACTCAAATGCGTGAGAGTTTAGAAAAATTTTTAAAGATTGAGAAAAATTGGGAAATTTATCCAGGACATGGGCATCGACAACACTTAAAAGTGAGCAGAAAAATATACCCCATTGGCTTCGTGTTTTATGAAAAGTCTTTACCACTCATGCTGGCTTGAAGTTCATCAATTTTGGTTTTAAGGATATGGTTTTCAAGGATAATAGCTTGGAAAATACCTTCAAACACTTTAATTTCATTAATCATACCGATGACTTTAATTTCACGTTTGCGTGCTTCTTCAAATCGACCTTTGGCTTCAAACGTAATTAAATCACCTATTTTAGCAGGGGCGAAAAATTTACTTCGACACCCAATAATGACCAAATTTTCTTCATTCACTGCGGCAATAGCCGCATATTCTGCTGAAGCGAAAAGAAAACCGCTATGAATGAGTCCAAATTCATCGACAACCATTTCATTACTGGTCTGTAAAATAACTTTAGCGCTATTTTTTTTGAGCTCCACTAAATTCCCAGCAAAGGTACTTTTAATTTTACTGTGTGTTTTGAGTTCATCATTTAAAAACGTAGCATCGTTTAAAAGCTCTTCAGCACTCTCTATATCATCTTCAAAAGAAGGGGTGTTTTCAAGTGCTTCTTGAACTAAACTCATTTTATTTTTTGCCATCTAGCATCCTTGCTGGTTGTATCTGTATTTTCTCGCAAATCGTCTCTTTTAACGTTTTGCTTTAATGTAAACGCGTTTTGGGGCGGGAAAACCCTCTATGGTGAGTTCTGGATTATTAGGATCTAAAAAGTTTTCTAAACTTTCTCCATAAATCCAATCGGTTTTTCGTTGCTCATTCGCATCGGTTTTTTTGATTTCTAAAACCTCTATCTCTCTAAATTTTGCACGTTCTAGCCAGTTCAGGAGTGCTGGAATGGTTGGTACAAAATAGACATTAGGAATTTTAGAGTAGGTTTTTGACGGGCACAGTGCCACAGGCGTGTCGCCATCTATCATAAAGGTATCTAAAATAAGTTCTCCCTCAGGATTAAGCCCTTGATAAAGTGCTTTTAGGGTTGCAATAGGGTCGCTTCGATGATAGAGCACGCCTAAGCAAAAGAGGGTATCAAATTTATGTTCGTACAGAGGTAAATGCTCCACCCCTAACATTTCGTAGACGATATCGCTTTGAATAAAATGGTTGATAAAATCAAACTGAGTTTTGTACAACGCAGAAGGGTCAAAGCCTACGAGTTTTTTAGGGTTTTGCTTGAGCATACGAAAGAGGTAATAGCCATTATTACAGCCAATATCACCAATCACTTTTCCTTCCAAATTAAAATGCGGTTCTAAGAGGTTGTATTTGATGAAACTTTGCCATTCTGTATCAATAAAAGTGCCAAAAAGCTCAAAAGGACCTTTTCTCCATGGACGAAGTGCTAAGGCACAGTTGTGAATGATCTCTTTTTCGCATTGGTTTACATGTAAAGAGTGAATACTGATACAATTTTCAAGCGTTACAGTGATATTTTCGGGGGAAGGCAGTGTTTGTAGCGCCTCACGCATCGGTGCAATATCTTTCCATTGAAGCCAGTTTAAGCGTTCTTGTCGAAGGGTGTTTAAAGGCATTTACAGGCTACTCAAAAAGGCTTTTACTGGTTTCAACACTTTTGTGGACCCCTTTTTTGACGCCATCTGTGACTGTTTTGTATTCAAGAAGATTTTCATCACACTCTTTATGATAGATGCCCATACTATCGTAGTACTCTTTACATCCGTTGTAATAACGATGGGATACACCACGGTCGTTGAAATAGAGACAACCTTGTAAAAGAAGGGCAGTTAAAAGGATTAATATTGTTTTCATGGTAGCTATAATAGCATTTCAATGATTAAATTTTCAAGGGTTATTATGGAGCAGATTTTAGAGCATTTTAGAGCCATTACGGCGATTCCTCGTTGTAGTTTTCATGCCCTACAGATGAAGGAGTATATTAAAGCCTTTGCATTAACGTGTCGCTTTGACGTGCAAGAAGATGAAGCAGGAAATGTTTTGTGTCAAAAAGGAGTGCCGAAAATTTGTTTGCAAGCCCATTATGATATGGTCTGTATTGGAGAGGTTGATTCTATTAAAATTGTTGAAGACAAGGGCATTTTAAAAGCTAAAAATTCAACACTCGGTGCAGACAATGGCATGGGCATGGCAATCATGTTTTGGATGATGCAGCACCATCATAATTTAGAATGCCTTTTTACTGCGGATGAAGAGGTGGGCCTTGTTGGGGCGATGCAGTTTAAAATGCCTTTAAAAGCTGCGTATTTACTTAATCTTGATGCCGAAGAAGCGGGAGAAATTTACATTGGATGTGCAGGCGGAGTGGATGTCATTGCTTCCATGTCATTAGATTTTTTACCCCTTGAAAAAGAGCATTTAATCTATGAAATTTCTGCATTTGATTTCATGGGTGGACATTCGGGCGTGGATATTGATAAAAAAATACCCTCGGCCATTAAAGCATTGGGATATGAGCTCTTAGGACATGAAACGATATCTTTAATTGCATTAGGTGGAGGAGAGAGACGTAATGCCATTGCAAAGAGTGCATGGGCCATTGTCGCAACAAAAACACCTTTACATGTAAAGGATTCACGCTTACATGTAAAGAGAGTAGAAAAGCACACATACACAACGTATATAGCACAATCTACGTTCATTATAAAAGCATTGGGTGCGTTTGCTCAGGGTGTTCGTGCATGGGATAGAGATTTGGATATTCCTTCGGTAAGTATCAATTTGGGGGTACTTTCTCAAGAGGGAGATACCTTGCGAATGGATTGTGCTTTGCGTGCTATGGATGATGAAAATTTAGCTATACTAGCCAACGAAACACACGCTTTTTTTAGTGCTTTAGGCTTTGATGTCAAGCAAGAGGGATGGCATGGCGCTTGGAAGCCTGATGTTAGTTTGTTTGCCAAAAAAAGTTCAAGAGAGCATGAAAGCTTTTTATCCTTATGCCCCTTTTAAAGCCATTCATGCAGGATTGGAGTGTGGGGAACTTATGGCCCATCAGAATAGAAAGATTGAAGCGGTTTCTATTGGACCTACTATTCGTTACCCTCATTCACTACGAGAAGAGTGTGATATAGCTTCCGTTTATAAAACGGCACACGTGGTTGAAGCGTTGATTAATACATTTAAGGACTAAACTATGGCGTTAATACAATCTCTTTCATTACCGATGGGTACAAAACTAGAGCATTTTGAATTAGAAGATCCTAATGGTAAACGTTACTCAAGCAAAGAGCTTTATGGTAAGGGAGGGCTTTTAATTGCAGTCATGTGTAATCATTGTCCTTATGCCAATGCTATTTGGAAGCGGTTAAATGCACTCTCTGAATTTGCTAAAAAGCTTGATATTGCCACAGTTGCAATTAATCCTAATATTCACCCTAATTATCCAGAAGATTCTCCTGCACATATGTTGGATAAAATTGAAAAACTAGGCATCGAATATCCTTATTTGATTGATGAAGCACAAACTGTTTCTAAAAGTTTAGGTGCTGTGTGTACGCCTGATTTATTTTTGTTTGATGGTGAAGAGAAACTCTATTATCATGGTAGATTAGATGATAACTGGAGAGATGAGAGCAGTGTTAAAGAAGAAGAATTACGAGAAGCAATAACGCTTTTATTTAGTAAACAAGAAGCTCCTAAAATCCAACACCCTTCACAAGGATGTTCTATCAAATGGATAGATACGGTAACAGGATAACTAAACTTTAAAGCTTTGCGTCGTTTTGCAATAAGGTTTTAAAAAACAGTTCTCACACAAGGGATGGATCGCTTTACAGGTATATCTACCAAAAAGTACCATCGCTTGGTGGAGAGTCGCTAAATCATCTTTAAACAGCTTGGTTAAATCTTCTTCCGTTTTAATAGCCGTTTTTGCGCTGCTCAGTCCTAAACGATGCGCTACACGAAAAACATGTGTATCCACCGCCATAAGGTTGGCATTAGCATATTCTATCATGACGACATGGGCTGTTTTTTGCCAACACCTGCAAGCTCTACAAGCTTTTTTTCATCTAAAGGAATTTCTCCATGATAGTATTCCACGACTTTTTTGTGCCATTTTAAGAAGATTGGTCGCTTTATTATTGAAAAAGGAACAGCTGTTAATGAACGATTTGAGTTCATCCAAATTGGCATTGGCTAGCGTATGAGGATTTGGATAGCGTTCAAACAGT
>JAJOKG010000096.1:19185-24003 GCA_021206415.1 Sulfurospirillum sp.
TTTTTGTGCCATTTTAAGAAGATTGGTCGCTTTATTATTGAAAAAGGAACAGCTGTTAATGAACGATTTGAGTTCATCCAAATTGGCATTGGCTAGCGTATGAGGATTTGGATAGCGTTCAAACAGTGCTGGGGTGATGAGGTTTACTCGTTTGTCGGTACATTGCGCTGAAAGCATGACACAGACGAGTAATTCGTATAAATTTTTATAGTGAAGTTCTGTCACAGCTTTGGGATAATGTTCTAAAAAAAGTGTCTTAATGGCTTGACTTTCTTTTTGTGTAGCTTTTTTCATGAGTGACTCTTAGAATTGTTTTTAAAAATTATACCGATAAAGGCTAAAGTTAAGACATTGTTTAAGAAATCGTAATATCATTTTAGCTACAATTCAAAAATTATTTCAACAAAGGATTTGAGTGAAAAAAGTTATCTTAAGCGGTATTGCGTCTGCAGTACTTGGAATGAGTTTAAATGCAGCAGTTTATGCAACTGTTAATGGTGAAGATGTTACTGATCAAGATATCGCTGTGCTTATGCGAGCGATGCAAGGGACAAAATTTGAGAGTCTTCCCGCTGATGCAAAACAGAAAATTGTTGAGCAAGCAGTTGAGCGTAAACTTTTAACGAAAGAAGCACTCAAAAGCGGTGTTGAAAAAGATAAAGAATATACCGATGCACTTAAGCGTATTAAAGAAGACCTTTCTTTAGAGCTTTGGATGAAAAAAATTTATAACAATGTTAAAGTTGATGCCAAAGAAGTGAAAGATTATTATGACAAAAATGCCGATAAATTTATGCAACCAGCAACGGTGAAAGCACGTCATATTTTAGTCAAAAGTGAAGAAGAAGCAAAAGCTGCGATTAAAGAATTGAGTGGACTAAGCGGTCAAAAGCTCAATGATAAATTTGTTGAACTTGCAACCACAAAATCAACAGGACCAAGTGGTCAAGGCGGAGGCGATTTGGGTTGGTTCGCTGCTAATCAAATGGTAAAACCTTTTGCGGACGCTGCGTTTGCACTTAAAAAAGGCGAATACACAAAATCACCTGTTCAAACTCAATTTGGTTACCATGTTATTTTAGTAGAAGATACTAAAGCAGCTGAAAAAGCGTCGTTTGAGATGGTAAAACCACAAATTGAAAATGGCTTAAAAATGGAAAAATTCCGTGTTGAAGTTGCAACGAAAGCTCAAAAATTACGTCAGGGTGCGAAAGTAACTATCAAATAATAGGAGTGTTTTCGATGTTAAATGCAAAAATTTTTGATTGTGTCAAAGCAGGTGTGGTTACAGGAGATGATGTTGCAAAAATCTTTGCTATTGCAAAAGCAAATCACTATGCGATTCCTGCTGTCAATGTTGTAGGAACAAATTCAATTAATGCGGTTTTAGAGGCAGCAAAAGTTGCGAATTCCCCTGTGATTGTTCAATTTTCAAATGGTGGTGCAGAGTTTTATGCAGGCAAAGGTGTGAGTGGACTTCAAGCAGGCATTTTAGGTGCTATTAGTGGTGCGTTGCATGTCCATACATTAGCAGAGGCTTATGGTGTTGCGGTGATTTTGCATACAGACCATGCGGCACGTAAGCTTTTACCGTGGATTGATGGCTTGTTAGATGCGAGTGAGAAACATTTTGCACAAACAGGAAAACCGCTTTTTAGTTCACACATGCTTGACCTCTCTGAAGAGTCTTTGGAAGAGAATGTTCAAACCTGCGTTGCCTACCTTAAACGTATGAGCAAAATGGGAATGACGTTGGAGATTGAGCTTGGGTGTACAGGCGGTGAAGAAGATGGTGTGGATAATACCCATATGGACAATGCAGCCCTTTATACTCAGCCACAAGATGTAGCATATGCGTATGAAGCACTGATGAAAGTCAGTCCAAACTTCACCATTGCTGCTTCGTTTGGTAATGTGCATGGGGTTTATAAACCAGGTAATGTGCATTTAACACCAAAGATTTTAGACAATTCTCAAAAATACATTCAAGAACACTTTAAAACAGAGGCTAAGCCTGTGAATTTTGTCTTCCATGGTGGTAGTGGAAGTGAACTTGCTGATATTCGTGAAGCGGTGAGTTATGGCGTCATTAAAATGAACATTGACACCGATACGCAATGGGCATTTTGGGAGGGTACAAAAGGGTACATTGAGAAGTATTCTGCTTACCTTCAAGGACAAATCGGTAACCCAGAGGGTGAGGATAAGCCAAATAAAAAATACTATGACCCACGCAAATGGCTTCGACCTGGCGAAGAAGCGGTGAAAAATCGTCTGCTTAAAGCCTTTGAAGACCTTAATTGTATGAATCGTAATTAATCTTTGAGAAAGCCTTTTTAAGGTTTTCTCCTTTTTACATGTAAAGATGTTTTCTTCATCTGCTTTTCAATCACACTTTTTTCAAAATCGCACCATTTATCTCAAGCGTGATGACCTGTTACACCCTGATTTTTCAGGCAATAAAGCACGAAAATTTTACTACTTTTTAACGCACGAATTTCCACACATAAAACGGGTGGTAAGCTCAGGCTCCAACCAATCCAATGCTATGTATTCGCTCTCTATCTTAGCTCGTTTAAAAGGGTGGGAGTTTATTTATGTGTGTGACCATGTGCCTTCCTTTTTAAGGGAAAATCCCATAGGAAATTATAAAGCAGCTTTAGAGAATGGGATACGTCTCATTGAGTCGTCTAACAGGGAAGCAGTGTTGCTTGAATTTATCGATGAACATAGTTTACATGTAAGCGAAGGTGGACGACAGAGCGAAGCAGAAGAGGGCATAAAACGTTTAGCCGATGAGCTCAAAGTTGATGTACAAAAAGCGGGACTCAAAGAACCTTATCTCTTTTTACCCTCAGGCACAGGCACTACTGCACTGTTTTTACAAAAGCATTTACCGTTTCCTGTTTTTTACATGTAACACCGTTGGAAATAGTGCTTATTTGCAAAAGCAGTGGGAGATGGTAGAGCCTTCTTTGGCTCAGTTCCCCACTATCCTAGAGGGTTCAAAAAAGTATCATTATGGAAAATTATACATAGAATTATATGTATTATGGCAGAAATTAAAAGAAGAGATGGGTGTTGAGTTTGATTTGGTCTATGACCCTGTGGGATGGCATGTATTCTTAGAGCATTTGCCTAGTCTTCAAGGTGAGCCTATTTACCTCCATCAAGGCGGTCTTTTGGGTAATGTTTCGATGGAAGAACGCTATAAGCGAAAAAAAACTATAATTAAGACCTTATGAAGGAGAAAATATGTTACTTTTAAAAACGAATGAAGAAAATTTTAAAGCCCAATTTGACGAACTTTTACGTCGTGGGCATATGGATATGGAAAATGTCTCCAAAATTGTGTTGACGATTATTGCCGAGATTAAAGCGCAAGGAAATAGTGCCCTAAAGGCGCATATTGAAAAATTTGATAAATGGCATGTTGAAAATGATGAAGCCCTTGAAGTGAAAACTGCTGATATGAAACAAGCCTATGATGCTCTGGATGTAAATCTCAGAGAAGCGTTAGAACTTGCATATCAGCGCATTTATGCCTACCATGAAAAAATGATGCCAAAATCATGGCTTGATTTTGAAGATAATGGTACGGTTTTAGGACAAAAAGTAACCGCAGTGGACAGGGCGGGGCTTTACATTCCTGGAGGAAAAGCAGCGTATCCAAGTTCTCTTTTAATGAACGCCATTCCTGCCATTGTGGCTGGGGTGAAAGAGATCGTGGTGTGTACGCCTGCACCCAATAATGAACTTAACCCACTTTTATTGGCAGCGATGCATTTGTGTGGCATCAAAAAGGCGTATAAAGTAGGTGGTGCGAGTGCGATTGCGGCGATGGCGTATGGTACGCAGAGTATTCCTAAAGTCGATGTCATCACAGGACCTGGCAACATTTTTGTTGCAACGGCTAAAAAAACTGGTTTTTGGTGAAGTGAATATCGACATGATAGCAGGGCCTAGTGAAATTGGTGTATTGGCAGATGAGAGTGCGAACCCTCACCATTTAGCCATTGATTTGCTCTCTCAAGCCGAACACGATGAGATGGCAAGTTCGATTCTCATCACTCCATCTTTAGAAATTGCCGAAAAAACGAAAACAGAGGTTTATGCGTGGCTTGAGACCTTAGAGCGCAAAGCGATTGCGGAGGTTTCGATTAGGGAGCGAGGGGCGATTATTGTCACTTCTAGCATGGACGAAGCGGTGGATTTGATGAATCAAATTGCCCCTGAGCACTTAGAAGTGGTGACCTCGCATCCCTTTGATTTACTGCCTAAAATTCGCCATGCTGGGGCTATTTTTATGGGCGCTTATACGCCTGAGCCTATGGGAGATTATATTGCAGGGCCCAACCATACCCTTCCAACAGGTGGAACCGCGAAGTTTTACTCACCTTTGGGGGTTGAAAACTTCTTAAAGCGTTCTTCGATTATTAGTATGAGTAAAGCTGGCATGGATGAGATTGGTGAAGCGTGCGCGCTTTTAGCCCATACAGAAGGCTTAGGTGCGCATGAAGCAAGCGTACGAGTTCGTTTGAAAAAATAGGAGCGTTTGTATGAAAGCAAAAATAGGCATTTTAACTGTTTCGGATCGTGCGAGTGCGGGTGTGTATGAAGACCTCTCTGGAAAAGCGATTATAGAGACTTTGAGCGTGTATTTAAGCTCTGAGTGGGAGAGTGTTTATGAAGTGATTCCAGATGAGCAAAGCCTTATTGAAGAGGCTTTAAAAGATATGTCAGATGTGCAAGGTTGTTCACTCATCGTCACCACAGGTGGAACAGGACCAGCGCTTAGGGATGTTACGCCTGAAGCAA
>JAJOKG010000096.1:24103-25949 GCA_021206415.1 Sulfurospirillum sp.
AAGTAAGCCTCAAATATGTTCCAACAGCGATTCTCTCCCGTCAAACAGCGGGAATTCGAGGTAAGAGTTTAATCATTAATCTTCCAGGGAAGCCAAAGTCGATTCGTGAGTGTTTGGATGCTGTTTTTCCAGCGGTGCCATACTGTCTTGATTTAATCGGTGGGGCGTATCTTACATGTAACGAAGAGGTCATGAAGCCTTTTCGTCCTAAAGCGTAAAAAAAAGCTTAGCGTTTTAAGCGCTAAGCCTTTTTACATGTAAAGAGTTTTACATTCCAAGAGAACTTAATTCTGCGTCAATTTTCGCCATTTTAGCTCTCGCATCATCCAAGCCTTTTTGATTTTCTGCAATGACCTCTTTAGGAGCATTGGCTACAAAGCGCTCGTTTGAAAGCATACCGCTTAGCTTTTGAATCTCTTTTTCAAGTTTGATTTTTTTGATTGTTTAAGCGTTCGATAATGGGGCTTAAATCGACACCATTGAGTGGAATAAACACCTCAACGTTATCGCCAACATCGGTCGCTGCATTGGCAATTTTTGTCTCTGTAAAGTCGATATTTTCAACTTTTGCCAATAAACTAATGTATTTCATCGCTTCTTTAAGGTTTTGGTTGTTCTCAACTTTAATGTAAGCGTGTTCGATTTTTTTATTAGCTAAATCAATATTGGCTTTGGCACGACGAATGCCAACAATGGCTTCAATGACGAGTTCAAAAGTTTGCTCAATGCTTGCATCACGTTTTAAGTCACGTGGATAGCGTTTGACCATGATGGATTCGCTCTCTTCTAGGTTGGTGTCGGAGAGTTCTTGATAGAGAAACTCTGAGATAAAAGGCATAAAAGGATGTAAGAGTTTCATCGCCTCTTTAAAGATAGAACCTAGCTCTAAAATCGCAGGCTTGTCTGCTTTACTGAGCTCAATACCCCAGTCACAAAACTCACCCCATAAAAAGCGGTAAAGCGTTGTTGCAGCATCGTTAAAGCGGTAAGAACTAAAGTGTTCACGTACCTCTTCTTGCGCCACGGCTAAACGGCTCTTCATATAAGCGCCCAACGCCGTTTTTATTTCGAGTTTTTCCAAATCTTCAAACGAGGAAGCATTCATCAGTAAAAAGCGTGAGGCATTGTAGAGTTTGTTGGTAAAGTTACGAATTTGCTCTAGTTTTTCAGAGCTTAGTTTAATGTCTCGTCCTTGTACCGCTAAAATCGCTAAGGTAAAGCGAAGGGTATCGGCACTGTATTCTGCGATGCTATCAAGTGGGTCGATGACATTGCCTTTACTTTTGCTCATTTTCTGACCGTGTTCATCTTTGACCAGCGCATGCAGATAGATGTCTTTGAATGGAAGTTCTTTAAAGGTGTGTTCACCTGAGAACATCATACGAGCGACCCAGAAGAAAAGAATGTCAAAGCCTGTAATTAAAAGCGTGTTAGGGTAGAACTCTTTGAGGTCATTTTCAAACCATTTCTCATTTTTTAGTGCTTCACCATTGCCCCAACCCAGTGTTGAAAATGGCCATAAGCCTGAGCTAAACCATGTATCAAGCACGTCTGGGTCTTGATGAATCTGTTTGCTTTGACATTTTGGGCAGGTGTGTTCGACTTCGTTTTCACTCGCCCACTCATGCCCACACGCATCACAATAAAACACAGGAATCTGATGTCCCCACCAAAGTTGGCGTGAAATACACCAATCTCGTAACTCTTTCATCCACACATTGTAGGAGTTAAGCCAGTGGCTTGGGTAAAACTGTGCTAAATGCTCGTTGACTTTTGCAATCGCACCCTCAGCAATCTCTTTTTTCACAAACCACTGTTTTGAGATGTAAGGCTCCACGACATTTTT
>JAJOKG010000050.1:0-37809 GCA_021206415.1 Sulfurospirillum sp.
CTTTTAAATGTAAAATCAAGTAAAAAAAACTTTTTTTATTGGCATTGGGTTGGTTAAATTTTTCCACAAAAAAAAGGAGTTTTTCATCGACCAACTCTGAGGTAATGGCGTAGAGTTTATCTTTGGAAATTTTTGTAACACTCTTTAAATAGTTGTAAATTTGAAAAAGAGATACTTTCGTGCCTTGCAATTCACAAAAACGCTTATAGACCAAAAAACGAGTACTCTCTTTTAGGAGAATGTGAAGCAATTCTTGAATACTTTTTGCCTCAATGCTTTCGCCGTGTTGAATGTGCTGTGGAAATGTACCATAGTTGGTGTAAAAGATTGAAAAGATGTTCAATGTTAGAATGTTTTTTATCGAAGGCTAAAAACTCTTCAAAATCCAAAGGATAGAGTGTGTCGTTATGAAAGCCCTCAAGCGTTTTACATGTAAAGGGTGTTGTTAGAATTATTTCAGGAACATAGGGCAATGTAAATGAAAAATCAAAAGATTCAATGATTAAAAGTTGAAGCGAATTTTGACGTACAAATGTCTCTAAATAGTCGATAATTTCAGCTTTGTCAATGCGTTCGTCTGCAAGGTCTATGTAGAGGTACTCTTTAGATTCATAGCGACTAAGATGGTCAAAAATAAGATGGGTTTTTCCACTTTTTCTAGGACCATGCAGAATGACTTTGGCATGCTCAAACGTGATTTTACGATCAATAAAAAAAACTATTTTTGCAAGAAACTTCGTAAAGAAGTTGCAGGGTTTTCATCGTTTCGCTCCTTGATAAAAGTATTTTATATCTTTCCTTATTAAAAGGAAATAAAATAAGAAATCCAAGCTGAAAAACCCCTATATTTCTTGACTTTTGCTATCTATTGTAGTAAAATCACAGTCCTTTAATTAGGTCATCTTTCAAGGTGGCAAGTTCTTTACAGGGGTCCTAAATGGAAAAAATTAGACTTAAACTCAAGGCGTATGACCATAGAGTTTTAGACAGATCTGTTGCAGCTATCGTAGAAGCTGTCAAACGAACTGGAGCCGAAATCGTCGGACCAATTCCTATGCCTACAAAAATCAAGCGCTATACAGTGCTTCGATCACCGCACGTAAACAAAACTTCAAGAGAGCAATTTGAGATGAGAATCCATGCACGTATGATTGACATCGTGTCTGCGACGACGGATACAGTTGATTCACTTATGAAACTTGACCTCGCTCCTGAAGTCAATGTTGAAGTTAGAGCAATGGGTAAATAAGGGGTAATGATGGAATATATTATTGAAAAAATCGGCATGAGCCGAACAATTGCAGTACCAAGCGTTCCTGTTACGTTACTCAGAGTGTTAGAAGCAAAAGTATGTTCAGTTGATGAGAACAAACGTGCTTTAGTTTCTTATGTAAGTGGCAAAAAAATGAACAAAGCAATTGCAGGTCAGCAAAAAAAAGTATAACCTTTCTGCTGCATTTAATCGTTTTGTTACATTGGATGTTGCAAATACTGAAGTAGGCGATTTAAACACTGCACCTTTGAGTGAAGCACAGAGATTAAAAGTTCTTTGAACACAAAAGGTAGAGGTTTTACAGGTGTTATTAAACGTCACAACTTTCATGGTGGTCCTGGTGGACATGGTAGCCGTTTCCATAGAGCTCCTGGTTCAATTGGTAACTGTGAATGGCCAGGTCGTGTTCAAAAAGGCAAAAAAATGCCTGGTCACTATGGTAATACCCAAGTGACAGTACAAAATGAGATCGTTTCATTTGACGCAGAAAATGGCATTTTAGCTGTTAAGGGATCAGTTCCTGGCGCGAATGGATCATTAGGTAAAGCAAGGATTGTTAAATGAGTAGCGCAATCGTATTAAATGAAAAACTAGAAAATGTTGGTGCATTAGCTCTTCCAGCAAGTTTTGAAGAGATTCACTCACACAACTTATATCTTTATGTTAAATCATACCAAGCTGCGCTCCGCTCAAACACGGCTCACTCTAAAACAAAAGGTGAAGTCAGTGGTGGTGGTAAAAAACCATGGGCTCAAAAAGGTCGTGGTGGTGCTCGTGCTGGTAGTAGAAGAAGTCCTGTATGGGTTGGCGGTGGTGCTGCATTCGGTCCTAAAGCTAACAGAAATTATGATTTGAAAGTCAATAAAAAACAGAAAAGATTAGCGTTAGAGTTTGCTTTGAATGAAAAAGCGGCAAATAATGCACTTTTTGTTGTTGATTCTTTAAATATCGAATCAGGCAAAACAAAAGATGCAGCAAGCATAATTAAAACATTGGGTACAAGAGATGCATTAATCGTTAAAGAGTTGGTTGATGAAAAAACCATGTTAGCGTTTAGAAATATCCAAAATTGCTATCTTGTTGATGCAAGCGAATTAAATGCTTACTTAGCAACTGCTTTCTATGCAGTAATCATAGAAAAATCAGTGCTTGAAACAATCACAAAAGAGGGCTAAGAATGGCTGATATTACTGATATTAAAGCAATCCTTTATACTGAAAAGAGCTTGAGCCTTCAAGAGAATGGTACGGTCGTTATTCAAACATCTGTTAGAATGACAAAAAATGGCTTGAAAGAAGTATTAAAAACAATATTTTGGTTTCACGCCTATTAAGATCAATTCTCTTAGAGTTATGGGAAAAGTTAAGAAGTTTAAAGGCATTGAAGGCAAACGTAATGATTTTAAAAAGTTTTATGTTCAGTTGCCTGAAGGCGCAAAACTTGAGAATGTGGAGGCGTAATCATGGCAATAAAATCATTTAAACCTTACACCCCGAGTCGTAGATTTTTAACCAGTCTTGATTCTAAAGATATTACTGCAAAAGCAAGTGTTCCTTCTTTGTTAGTAAAAATTGCTGCAACAGCAGGTAGAAATAACAATGGTAGAATCACTTCTCGTCATAAAGAAGCGGGTGCCAAAAAACTTTACAGAATTATTGATTTTAAACGTACAAAGTTTAACATCGAAGGTACTGTAGCAGCAATCGAATATGATCCAAACAGAAACTGTAGAATTGCACTTATCAACTATGTTGATGGCGACAAGAGATATATCCTTCAACCATCAGGTCTTAAAGTAGGCGATAAAGTACAATCAGCAGAAGGCGGACTTGATATTAAACCAGGTAACGCTATGAAGCTAAAAAACATTCCTGTAGGTACTATTTTACATAACCTTGAACTTAAACCTGGTAAGGGTGGTCAGATGGCACGTAGTGCTGGTGGTTACGCTCAACTTATGGGTAAAGAGACTCAATATGTTATGGTAAGACTCCCTAGTGGTGAAATGAGACAGGTATTGGCTGAATGTATGGCAACCGTTGGCGTTGTTGGAAATGAAGATTGGGCAAACGTTGTAATTGGTAAAGCGGGTCGTAACAGACATCGTGGTATTAGACCTCAAACACGTGGTTCTGCAATGAACCCAGTGGATCACCCACACGGTGGTGGTGAGGGTAAAACTAACTCAGGACGTCATCCAGTAACTCCATGGGGACAACCAACCAAAGGTAGAAAAACTCGTAAGAAAAAAGCGAGCGACAAACTGATTATTTCTAGAAGAAAAGGAAAATAGATGGCTAGATCGCTAAAAAAAGGTCCTTTTGTTGACGCTCATTTGTTGAAAAAAAACGCTCGAAGCAAAAGAGACAAAATCAAACAAGCCGATTAAGACATGGTCTCGTAGAAGTACAATTCTTCCTGATATGATCGGACTTACATTCAATGTTCATAATGGTAGAAACTTTGTACCTGTGTATGTAACAGAGAATCATATCGGCTACAAAATGGGTGAATTTGCACCAACTCGTACGTTCAAGGGTCATAAAGGCTCTGTTCAGAAAAAAAATTGGTAAGTAGGTATAAGATGAGTAAAGCAGTATTAAAATTTATCCGTTTATCACCTACAAAAGCAAGGTTAGTTGCACGTGAAGTTCAAGGAATGAATGCAGAATTTGCTATGGCAAGTTTAGAATTTATGCCTAACAAAGCGGCAAAAATTATCTCTAAAGTGATCGCTTCTGCAGTTGCAAATGGCGGATTTGAGCCAAATGAAGTCGTTGTTGCTTCTTGCCGCGTTGATGCAGGTCCAGTGTTGAAGCGTTTTATGCCAAGAGCAAGAGGTAGTGCTGGTGGCATTAGAAAACCAACTTCTCATATCATTGTTGAAGTAGCAAAAGCTGCAAAGAAGGAAGACTAAGATGGGTCAAAAAGTAAATCCGATTGGTTTAAGACTTGGTATTAATAGAAACTGGGATTCAAGATGGTTCCCTGGTAAGCAAACATTAGCAACCAGCATTGGTGAAGATTATAAAATCAGAACATTTTTGAAAAAAGAACTTTACTATGCGGGTGTGAGTCAAATTTTAATTGAGCGTACAGCTAAGAAATTAAGAGTCACTGTTGTTGCTGCACGTCCTGGTATCATTATTGGTAAAAAAGGTTCTGACATTGAGAAATTAAGACTCAAACTTAGTAAGCTTATCAATAAAGATGTCAATGTTAATATTAAAGAAGAGAGACGTCCTCAAGCTTCTGCTCAACTTTGTGCAGAAAACGTTGCGATGCAATTAGAGCGTCGTGTTGCATTTAGAAGAGCTATGAAAAAAGTGATTCAAGGTGCACAAAAATCTGGTGCTAAAGGTATTAAAATTTCTGTTGCTGGTCGTTTAGGTGGTGCAGAGATGGCAAGAACTGAATGGTACTTAGAAGGACGTGTTCCTCTTCATACACTTCGTGCAAAAATTGATTATGGTTTTGCTGAAGCACACACTACATACGGTGTTATTGGTGTTAAAGTATGGATTTTTAAAGGTGAAGTTCTTGTAAAGGGGCTTGCTCCTGAGAAAGAAGAAACATCTGAAAAAGAAAATACTAGAAAGCCTAGAGCACGTAAAGAGAGAGGTAAAAACTAATGTTAATGCCTAAAAGAACAAAATATAAAAAGCAGATGAAAGGCCGCAATCGCGGTGAAGCGCAAAGTGGTGCTTCTATCTCCTTTGGTGAAATTGGTCTAAAAGCGGTTGAGGCGGGTCGTATTGATTCACGCCAAATTGAAGCTGCAAGGATTGCATACACACGTCACGTTAAGCGTCAAGCAAAAACATGGATTCGTGTATTCCCAGATAAACCATTAACAGCAAAACCTCTTGAAACCAGAATGGGTAAAGGTAAAGGCTCTGTTGATAAATGGGTTATGAATATTAAACCTGGCAGAATTATTTTTGAAATGGCTGGTGTTCCTGAAGAGTTGGCACGTGAAGCGTTAACCCTTGCAATGCACAAATTGCCTTTCAAAACCAAGATTGTAACTCGAGAGAGCGAAAATGAAGTATATTGATTTAAATAGCAAAAGCGCATCAGAGCTTGCAGAATTGTTAAAAGAGAAAAAGGTTCTTTTGTTTACATTAAGACAAAAGCTAAAAACAATGCAACTGACTAATCCAAATGAGATTAAAGAAGTTAGAAGAGATATCGCACGTATTAATACGGCTATTTCTGCTCAAGTAAGGGGTAACTAATGGCTTTAAAACGAGAGATTCAAGGCGTAGTTGTTCAAAAAGCGGGCGATAAAACTATCACTGTTTTAGTAGAAAGACGCGTTATGCACCCACGATATCGCAAGTTCGTTAAACGTTTCAAAAAATACCTAGTCCATGACGAGAGCAACCAAGTAAAAATCGGCGATACGATAAGTGCGATTGAGTGTAGACCTCTTTCAAAAAGAAAGTCTTTCAGACTCAGTGCTATTGTTAAAGTAGGAGTTGAATAATGATTCAAAGTTTTACAAGATTAGCGGTAGCTGATAACAGTGGTGCTAAAGAAATTATGTGTATTAAAGTTTTAGGCGGTAGTAAGCGTCGTTATGCAACAGTAGGTGATGTTATTATCGCTTCTGTCAAAAAAGCATTGCCAAGTGGTAAAGTGAAAAAAGGACAGGTTGTTAAAGCGGTTATCGTTAGAACAAAAAAAGAAATTCAAAGAGAAAACGGCTCACTCATTCGTTTTGATGAGAATGCAGCGGTTATTCTTGATAACAAAAGAGAGCCAATTGGTACAAGGATTTTCGGACCAGTCGGTCGTGAAGTTCGTTATGCTAACTTTATGAAAATCGTATCTTTGGCGCCGGAGGTACTATAATGGCAACTAAGATGAAAATTAAAAAAGGCGATACAGTTAAAGTTATCGCAGGCGACGATAAAGGTAAAGAAGCTAAAGTGCTTCAAGTTATGCCAAAAACTTCACAAGTTATCGTTGAGGGTTGCAAAGTAGCAAAAAAAGCCATTAAGCCAACTGAGAGTAATCCTAAGGGTGGTTTTGCCAATATTGAAAAACCAATTCATATCTCTAATGTGGCTAAAGTAGAGGGTAAATAATGAACAGATTGCAAGAAAAATTTAATGCTGAAGTTCAACCAGCATTGGTTAAAGAGTTTAATATTTCAAACCCTATGTTGGCTCCTAAGATCGAAAAAATTGTTATTAGCGTTGGAGCTGGTGAAGAAGGTAAAGATACGAAATTATTGCAAAATATCGTTGATACCATTTCTTTAATCGCTGGTCAAAAAGCGGTTGTTGCGAATGCTAAAAAATCTGTTGCGGGCTTTAAAGTGCGTGCTGGATATCCAGTAGGTGTTAAAGTATCTCTTCGTAAAGAGAATATGTACGCATTTTTGGATAAACTCATTTCAGTTGCTCTTCCTAGAGTGAAAGATTTTAGAGGTCTTCCAAGAACTGGATTTGATGGAAGAGCAAATTATAACTTTGGTCTTAATGAGCAATTGATGTTTCCAGAAGTTGAATATGATAATATTATGAAAACTCACGGAATGAATATTACAGTCGTAACAACTGCTAGCAATGATAAAGAAGCATTTAGACTTCTTGAACTCATTGGTTTGCCGTTCGCAAAAGGTAAATAATATGGCTAAAAAATCAATGATTGCAAAGGCTGCAAGAAAGCCTAAGTTTCAAGTAAGAGCGTACACACGATGTCAAATTTGTGGACGTCCACACTCTGTTTACAGAGATTTTGGTATCTGCAGAATTTGTCTTCGTAAAATGGCAAATGAGGGTCTTATTCCAGGCCTCAAAAAAGCAAGCTGGTAAGGAAATAGACTATGATTAATGATCTAGTAGCAGATTCTTTAACGAGAATCAGAAATGCATCAATGAGAAAACTTGATGTAACGAAATTAATGCATTCAAAACTGGTAGAAGCGGTTTTAGTTATTTTCCAAAACAAAGGTTATATCGAAAGTTTTAACGTTGTTGAAGAAGGTCCTAAGAAATTTATCAATGTTGTTTTGAAGTATGATGCAAGAGGCCAACAAGTTATTAATGAAGTAAAAAAAATCTCAAAGCCAGGACGTAGAGTCTATAAAGGCCGAGATGAGATTAAACGCTTCAAAAATGGTTATGGTACTATTGTTGTTAGTACATCAAAAGGTGTTCTTAGTAATGATGACGCACACAAAGCAGGTCTTGGTGGCGAAGTTATTTGTAGTATCTGGTAATTAGCTGTTCTTTTATGGTATTCGATATCCATTCTAAGATTGTAAGCTTATCGTAGACAAGTAAAAGGAAAGAAAATGTCTCGTATTGGTAAAAAACCTATTAAAATTCCTGCAGGTGTAGAAGTATCTGTTAATGGTGATTTAGTAGAATTTAAAAAAGGTAGTGTACAAAAAGTTTTGGACACTAAAGGAAATGTTGACGTCAAAGTTCAAGATGGAGAGCTTGTGTTTATTTCAAAAGGTGCTGATCGTCAGAGCAGCGCTTTTTGGGGAACATATCGTGCACTTGGTCAAAACGTCATTACGGGTTTAACTGAAGGTTTTAAAAAGCAACTTGAAATTAATGGTGTTGGTTATAGAGCAGCTGTTAATGGTAAAGTTCTTGAGCTTCAACTCGGTTATTCTCATCCAATTAATTATGAATTTCCACAAGATGTTCAAATTAGTGTTGAGAAAAACGTAATCACAATTGTCGGTGATGATAAGCAAGTCGTAGGTCAAATTGCTGCCGAAATTAGAAGTTTTAGGGCTCCTGAACCGTATAAAGGTAAGGGTATTAAGTATGTTGATGAGACTATTATCCGTAAAGCCGGAAAAACTTCCAAGAAGTAAAGGGTAGGAAATGAGAGCAAATATTTTAAAACGAAAGCTTGCACTAAGAGTTAAGCGTAAAAGAAGAATTAGAGCTGATATTTCTGGTACAGAAGTAAGACCAAGAATTTCTCTTTTTAAATCTAATAGATATCTTTATGCGCAAGCAATTGATGATGCTACAGGTGTTACTTTAGCAAGTGTAGATGGTAAAAAGTTAGGATTTAATGCAAGTAAAGCAGCGGCAACAGAAGTTGCAAAAGCGTTTGCAGAAACACTTAAGGCTAAAAATTTAACTCAAGTTGTCTACGATAGAAATGGTTATTTGTATCATGGCGTAGTTGCTGCTTTTGCTGATGGCCTTAGAGCAAACGGCATAGTGCTATAAGAAAAAGAAGAGGAAAACGATTCAATGGAAAAATATAACAGAGAAGAGTTTGAAGAAGTCATCGTTAACATTGGCCGCGTAACAAAAGTTGTTAAAGGTGGTAGACGTTTTAGATTTACAGCACTTGTCGTTGTTGGAAATAAAAAAGGTCTTGTTGGCTTTGGTTTTGGTAAAGCTAAAGAGGTTCCTGATGCGATTAGAAAAGCAGTTGATGATGCATTTAAAAACATTGTCAAAGTGAACATTAAAGGTTCAACTATCGCGCATGATGTTGAAGTTAAATTTAATGCAAGTCGTATTATTCTAAAACCTGCTAGTGATGGTACTGGCGTAATTGCTGGTGGTGCAACACGTCCTGTTGTTGAACTTGCAGGTATTAAAGATATTTTGACAAAGTCATTGGGTTCAAACAACGCTTCTAACGTAGTAAGAGCAACGATTAAAGCTCTTAGTATGATTAAAAGCTAAGTGAAGAAAGGGATTCAAAATGGCATTAGATAATCTTACCCCAGCAGAAAATTCTACTAAAGAGATCAAACGCGTAGGTCGTGGTCAAGGTAGTGGTATGGGAAAAACTGCTAGCCGTGGTAATAACGGACAAAAATCTCGTACAGGCTATAAGCGTAAAAGAGGTTTTGAAGGTGGTCAACAACCCCTTCAAAGAAGATTACCAAAAGTTGGTTTTACTTCTAAAATCGTAAAGCCTTATGTAATTAACATTGATAAAATTAAAGCAGTAGCTGAACTTGCAGAAATTACTGTTGATGCAATTAGAACTGTACATAAAATGTCAAGTAGTGTTATTAAAGTAAAATTGATTGGTGCAGGTGCGAAAGAATTAACGGCTAAAATCAAAGACGAAAATGTTGTTTTTACTGGAATGAGTAAATGAATCAAGATCTTACGAGGAAGATTTTAGTTACGTTAGGTTTTATATTTGCATACAGGATTCTGGCATATGTGCCAGTTCCTGGTGTCAATATAGAGGTAATTAAAGAGTTCTTCGACTCCAATAGCTCCAATGCTCTTGGTATGTTTAATATGTTCAGCGGTAATGCTGCTGAACGATTAAGCATTATCTCCTTAGGAATCATGCCTTACATCACCGCTTCAATTATTATGGAACTACTTGCTGCGACATTTCCAGCACTTGGTAAAATGAAAAAAGAACGTGATGGTATGGTTAAATATATGCAGATTATCCGTTACGCTACGATAGCTATTACAATCGTACAGGCGATTGGTGTTTCTGTAGGGCTAGGGGGAATGACAGGTCGATCTGGTGAAAGCGCCATTATGCTTGATATGACAACATTTTCAGCAATTGCAGCCGCGAGTATGTTAACAGGGACAATGCTTCTTATGTGGATTGGTGAACAAATCACACAACGTGGTATTGGTAATGGTATCAGCTTAATTATTTTTGCAGGTATTGTTTCGGGAATTCCAAATGCAATTGGTGGAACAATCAATCTTGTTAATACAGGGGAGTTAAATTTCCTTGTGGTTATTGGAATACTCATCGTCATACTAGCAACAGTTGGTTCTATTATTTATGTAGAGATGGGTGAACGTAGGGTTCCTATTTCATATTCACGAAAAGTTGTTCTTCAAAATCAACATAAGCGTATTATGAATTATGTACCGATTAAGATGAATCTTAGTGGTGTTATCCCTCCAATTTTTGCAAGTGCTATTTTAATGTTTCCTTCAACCATCATGCAAGCAAGTACGAATCCAATTGTTCAAACTATTCACGATTTTCTTAATCCAAACAGTTATATCTTCAATGTACTAACCTTTATTTTTGTTATTTTCTTTGCTTATTTTTATGCATCCATTGTTTTTAATGCAAAGGATATTTCAGAAAATCTCAAAAAACAAGGTGGTTTTATTCCTGGTGTGAGACCAGGTGAGAGTACCGCACTTTATTTGAATGAAGTAGCAGGACGTCTAACGCTTTGGGGATCCATTTATTTGGGATTGATTTCTACCCTTCCATGGGTTTTAGTGAAGGTTATGGGTGTACCGTTTTATTTTGGTGGAACAGCTGTTTTAATTGTCGTTCAAGTAGCCCTTGATACAATGCGTAAAATTGAAGCACAAATGTATATGAATAAATATGAAACACTTAGTGCTGTAGGACTTTAATCGTATGGCAATTACCATTAAAAAAAGCGCAAGAAATTGCAAAGCTTTCTGATGCGAATAGAATTGTTGCCAAAACATTAGAGTATCTTACATGTAACATTCATCCTGGCATGAGTTTGAAAGAGCTAAATGCCATGGGTGAAGCTTACATTCAGAGCCATGGTGCTCGTCCTGCTTTTAAAGGTCTTTATGGTTTTCCTGCTGGTGTTTGTACTTCTGTGAATGAAGTAATTATTCATGGTATACCAACAGACTATAAACTTCAAGAGGGTGATATTGTTGGCATGGATATTGGCACAGAGCTTAATGGTTGGTATGGCGATTCTGCTGTAACAATTGGTGTTGGAAAAATATCTCAAACAGATGAATCATTGATAGCTTGTGCTAAAGATGCACTTTATTATGCGATAGATATTATTCATGCTGAAATGCGTTTTAAAGAGTTAAGTTATGCAATAGAACAGTTTATTCTTTCAAAGGGATATGTTCCTTTAAGAGGCTTTTGTGGTCATGGCATTGGTCGAAAGCCACATGAAGAGCCAGAATTACCCAATTATTTAGAAGGTAATAATCCCAAAAGTGGTCCTAAAATAAAAAATGGTATGGTGTTTTGCATTGAACCAATGATATGTCAAAAAGAAGCAACACCGAAAATTTTAGACGATAAGTGGTCTGTTGTCTCAACAGATGGGTTAAGAGGAAGTCACTATGAGCATACGGTTGCAATCATAGATGGCAAAGCAGAGATTTTGTCGCTATCTTGAAGGTCTAGGAGGTAAAATGGCAAAAGATGATGTAATTGAAATTGATGGAAAAGTAATTGAAGCACTTCCAAATGCTACATTTAAAGTTGAAGTGCAAAATAGTCATGTGATTTTGTGTCACATTGCTGGTAAGATGAGAATGCATTATATTAAGATAATGCCAGGTGATACAGTAAAAGTTGAGTTGACCCCGTATAGTTTAGATAAAGGGCGTATAACCTATAGGTATAAGTAAATTATTAGTTTAATTTATGTATAATTAACCCCTTTTGTAAAACTGTGTGAAGAATAATCGAAAAAAGACCACTGTTTTTTCGATTGTTGGTTTGGCAAACGTCGTCAAACCTGTGACAGTTTAACTCAAAATTCCAGTGGAAAAAAAAGTTCAGGAGTCACAATGAAAGTACGACCTTCTGTAAAGAAGATGTGCGATAAATGTAAAGTGATTAAACGAAAAAATATCGTTAGAGTCATTTGCGTAAATCCAAAACATAAACAGAGACAAGGATAATCATGGCAAGGATTGCAGGTGTAGACCTTCCAATGAAGAAAAGAGTAGAGTATGGTTTGACATACATCTATGGTATTGGTTTAACAAGTTCTAGAGCTATTTTAACAGCTACAGGAATTTCGTTTGATAAGAGAGTTCATGAGCTAAGTGAAGATGATGTTGCTGCGATTCGTAAAGAGATTCAAGCAGGTTACCAAGTAGAGGGTGATCTTCGTAAGAAAGTAGCGATGGATATTAAAGCTTTGATGGATATGGGAAGTTATAGAGGTCTTAGACATAGAAAAGGCTTGCCAGTTCGTGGTCAAAAAACAAAAACGAATGCGCGTACTCGAAAAGGTAAAAAACGCACCGTTGGCGCAAAAGCTAAATAACGAAGTCTCAAAGGGAAACAGATGGCAAAAAGAAAAGTAGTACGTAAAAAAGTTGTTAAGAAAAATATTGCGAAGGGTATTATTTATATCTCAGCAACATTTAATAACACTGTCGTAACTGTAACTGATGAGATGGGAAATGTTATTGCTTGGAGTAGTGCAGGTAGTTTGGGCTTCAAAGGGAGTAAAAAATCAACTCCTTATGCTGCACAGCAAGCTGTAGAAGATGCTCTTACAAAAGCAAAAGAACATGGTCTCAAGGAAATCGGTATTAAAGTTCAAGGACCTGGCAGTGGTCGTGAAACAGCGGTAAAAAGTGCTGGTACAACAGAAGGTATTAAAGTCTCTTTCTTAAAAGACATTACACCTCTACCACACAATGGTTGTAGACCTCCAAAAAGAAGAAGAGTATAATTCTAACTTTTGGAATTTACTTTTTAAGAGAAACAGAATAAATTTTTTCGTTTATGCAATAGATTAGGAGAAAAAATGGCAAGATATAGAGGACCAGTCGAAAAGCTTGAAAGAAGACTTGGTGTCAGCTTAGCCCTTAAAGGTGAGCGCAGACTTGCTGGTAAAAGCGCATTAGATAAGCGACCATATGCACCAGGTCAACATGGACAAAGAAGAGCAAAAATTAGTGAGTATGGACTTCAATTAAGAGAGAAGCAAAAAGCTAAATTTATGTATGGAGTTTCTGAAAAACAATTCAGACGTATTTTTGACGAAGCAGCAAGAAAAGAAGGCAATACAGGTATTAACTTAGTGCTTCTTATTGAAAGAAGACTTGATAATGTTGTCTATCGAATGGGTTTTGCTACAACCAGAAGATTTGCTCGTCAGTTAGTCACTCATGGTCATATATTAGTGAATGGTAGTAAAGTTGATATCCCTTCCTATATTGTACGTGCAGGTGATAAAGTTGAGGTTTGTGAAAAATCTAAAAATAATCCTCAAGTTAAAAGAGCACTAGAGTTAACACAACAAACTGGTATAGCTCCATGGGTTGATGTTGAAAGAGAAAAAGCAATGGGTATTTTTACACGAATCCCAGAGAGAGAAGAAGTAGTTATTCCGGTTGAAGAAAGATTAATCGTTGAGCTATACTCTAAATAATTAAGTAGGTAGCATATGAAAAAAATCAATACATCAGCTTACATGCCAACTGAGATTGAGGTCGAAAATATTTCGGCAAATAAAGTTCAAATTAGTGCATATCCATTTGAATCTGGTTTTGCTGTAACATTGGCCCATCCTTTACGAAGACTTCTTTTAAGTAGTACTGTAGGATCGGCACCGACGGCTGTAAAGATTGAGGGCGTAACCCATGAATTTGATAGCATGCGTGGTATGCTTGAAGATGTTGCTCTTTTTATTATTAATCTTAAAAATATTCGCTTTAAAATTAAAGGCGATGAGAAACGTATAGAAGTGAACTACTCTTTTTCTGGACCACGGGAAATTAAAGGAAGTGATCTCGCTAATGCACAGGTTGAAATTGTTACCCCAGATACTTATTTGGCAACAATCAATGAAGATGCAGAGCTTAATTTTTCTTTGATTCTTGAAAAAGGAATTGGTTACGTTCCAAGTGAAAATACACGAGATTTAGTGGGTGATGATTATATTGCACTCGATGCTTTTTTTTACTCCTGTTAAAAGAGCTGTTTATGATATAGAGAATGTTTTAGTTGAAGATAATCCAAATTATGAAAAAAATTGTTTTTACAATTGAAACAGATGGACTTGTCTCTCCAATTGAAGCGTTTAAAAATTCGCTTGAGGCTATGTACGCTCAGATGTCAGTATTTAATGGTATCTTAGATATAGCCGTTATTCCAAAGAGTGAAAGTTCTAATGAAGATGTTGAACTTGGAAAACTACTACAAAAGTGTTGAGGAGTTAAATCTCAGTGCGCGTAGTTTTAATTGTTTAGATAGAGCAGAGGTTAAGTATATTGGCGAACTTTCTCTTATGAGTGAAACAGAGTTGAAAGACCTTAAAAATCTAGGCAAAAAATCGTTAGAAGAGATCAGACAAGTCATGGAAGAGAGTGGTTATCCAGTAGGGTATAACTTTTCTGAAGAGACAGCAAGTTTGCTCAAGAAAAAAATGAGATTAAATTACTGAAGCCAACGAGGGTTAATTTATGAGACATAAGCATGGATATAGAAAGCTTGGTCGTACTTCATCACACAGAGCAGCGTTGTTGAAGAACTTGGCTATAGCTGTTATTAAATATGAGAAAATCGAGACAACACTTCCTAAAGCTAAAGAGCTTAGAGGATATGTTGAAAAATTGATTACAAAAGCTGGAGTTGGTGGTGATCACGCTCATAAAACAGTTTTTGCGGCACTTCAAGATAAAGAGTGTACCAAAAAACTTGTGAATGAAATTGCCCCTAAATATGTTGAAAGAAACGGTGGTTACACACGTATTATTAAAACACGTATTAGAAAAGGCGATGCTGCGCCAATGGCGTTTTTAGAGCTCGTTTAATTCTTTTATTTGGGAACTTTATGTTCCCAAATTTTCTTAAAAATTAAAATTTTTTTTACTTCTTTCTTTTCTTCTTTCCTCTTAAATTAAGTCACTTTTAACGCAAACTATTGTTAAATTAGCTACTTTGCTATAGGAGAATATATGATACCATTTAGTGACGAAGAGCTACTTCCTGCTGTTGAAAAATCACTTGAAAAAATTAAACCAATGTTAGCGTTAGATGGTGGTGGATTGACATTGCTTGGAATAAAAAACGGTCATGTTTTTGTTCAGTTACAAGGTGCTTGTCAAGGATGTGCATCGAGTGGCCAAACTTTAAAATATGGGGTAGAGCGTCAATTAAGAATTGATATTCATCCCGAGCTTGAGGTTGTAAATATTTTACCCGGAATGGAAGACGAGTTTGAATCATTTGGAGAGTAATGAACGAGTATATAAAAAAAGGTATTGAAAAATTTTATGAAAAAAACTTTAGGGAGGCAATGTTTCAGTTTTCATTGGCATTAAGTGAGCAGCCAGATGCAAAAGAAGCACGGATTGGTGCTATTTTATCTGATATGGCTATGCATAATGAAGAACAAGCAGTAGCTCTTTTTTGAATATTATCTTTTTACAAAAGAACATGGTTCTGAAGATATTGAAGAAGCCATTGAAGAGATTATAAATTCGGTTGAAAAAAAATAGTGAAAAAATCGCACATTTATTTAAGCAAGGTGATTTAGAAAGCCGTATTAATGCAGAAAATGGTATTAAATATGAAGATTTTTTGACACTTATTGAATCTCGTGGGAGTTTCAAAGAAGCTTTTGAAGATATTATGTTTTCAACAAAGGTTATTATTTCTAAAAAAGAAGATTTCGTTGATTTTTTAAGCAAGTTAATCGAAAATGGTTTTAGAGAAATGTCATTAAATTATCTTGAAAGTGCTGTTACACTTTTCCCCAATGATGAACAGCTTTTATCACTCATCAAAAAAGTACAAAAATAGGGAGTTAGCCCTTGAAAATAGAGCTTCAAAATTGTAATCCGTTTTTACATGTAACGGATAATTCTAGTGAATGTGATGCAAACACTATTTTTCTTTTAACAGATCAAAATGTATCTTATGAAAAAAGTGCCTCTGAAAAAGGATGTAAGAAGGTTATCACTGCTAAAGAGTGTTTAACCCTTTTAGGTATTGAGGGAAAGATTAAAATTATTGGTATTACGGGTACTAACGGTAAAACGACTACAGCTGCAGCTATTTATTCCATCTTACTTGATTTAGGAAAAAAAGTAGGGTTGCTAAGGAACACGTGGTTGTTTTATTAATGACGTGCGTATTGAAGAGAAGAGTTTAACGACTCCTCCTATTTTGCAAACGATTAAAAATTTAAAAATGGCAGTAGCGCAAGGATGTGAATATTTTGTGATGGAAGTAAGCTCACATGCGATTGCTCAAAATCGTATTGATGGACTCTCTTTTGCGCTGAAGATTTTAACCAATGTGACGCAAGATCATTTAGATTTTCATAAGAGTATTGATGAATATATCGCTGTGAAAAGCCGTTTTTTCGAAGATGAAAGTTTGAAACTGATCAATAAAGATGAACGTAATATCCGCTTTAATCGTACCAATGCTATGAGTTATGGTATTGAACATCCTGCAACCTATAAAATTTTAGCCTATTCACTAAGCGAAGGGATCAGTGCTGCTGTCTCGAAAATTGACAAAGTGTACGAGTTTGAATCATCCATGCATGGTTTTTTTAATCTTTATAATCTTCTAGGTGCGATAAGTGCTGTTGATATGTTAGGTGTGGCAGGCATGGATGAGATTTGTGCGGCAGTTTCACATTTTGGTGGTGTGGAAGGGCGTATGCAAGTGGTTTCACAAGAACCCTTAGTCATTGTTGATTTTGCGCACACTCCTGATGGGATGGAAAAAGTTTTAGAGAGTATCAAAGAGCGTGATATTATTGTTGTCTTTGGTGCAGGGGGTGATAGGGATCGAACGAAGCGCCCTAAAATGGGAGCTATGGCTGAGCGTTATGCTAAAAAAATTATCGTAACGAGTGATAACCCTCGCTCAGAAGAGCCTCAGTCTATTATTGATGAGATTTTAAGCGGTATGCAACGCAAAGAATCTTTACATGTAAAGGTAGATCGCTATGAAGCTATTGAGCAAGCACTTTTGATGCAAGAAAGCAATGATGTGGTGCTTATTTTGGGTAAAGGTGATGAAACCTATCAAGAAATTGCAGGGGTAAAACATCCTTTTGATGATCGAGTGGTTGTGCGTGAAATACTTGCACGATGGGCTAAGCAAAAATAGGATAAAATAAAAAAATTTCTTAACTTTATGAGGTAATAAGCGATGACGCTGGAGATGTTATACAGTAAAATTCACAGAGCCACGGTCACGGATGCGAATTTAAA
Source organism: Sulfurospirillum sp. (assembly GCA_021206415.1). Lineage (GTDB taxonomy): Bacteria > Campylobacterota > Campylobacteria > Campylobacterales > Sulfurospirillaceae > Sulfurospirillum. The sequence goes on from JAJOKG010000050.1 coordinate 17,203, forward strand.
CTATGTTGGATCTATTACGATTGATAAAGAGTTAATAGAAGCTTCCAATTTAAAAGTGGGTCAAAAAGTAGAAGTGGTGAATATTAACAACGGTGAGCGCTTTACGACGTATGTTATTGAGGGCAAAGCAGGCGAAAAGGATATTTGCCTCAATGGAGCTGCCGCTAGAAAGGCACATATTGGGGATAAAATTATTATTATTGCTTATGCGCATTTGAATGAGGATGAAATAAAAACATTTAAACCAACGGTCCTATTAGTCGATGAGAACAATGCGATGGTTGAAGTAAGAGACTATATCTGATGTTTGAAAATTTTGATTTATCTAAAATGGGTGCTATGCTTGAAGAGGCACAAAAAGAAGCGCAAAAGATGCAAGAAGAGGCGAGCAATAAAGAGTTTACAGCCAAAAGTGGTGGTGGACTTGTGAGTGTGAGCATGAATGGTAATGGTGAGGTGATTGATATTACTATTGATGATTCATTGCTTGATGATAAAGAGTCATTACAAATTCTTCTCATGAGTGCAACAATGATGCTACAAAAATGGTAGAAGATAATAAAAAACTGGCAACAAACCAAATGCTTTCTCGTTTTGGAGGCTTTGGCATAAAGCCATAAGGAGCGTGAGTGAAACGTATTAGTCTTTTTTTTTCTTATAGTGTCGTGTATGCTTTTTGCAGCGGATGCTCCCATTGTTGCGAATAAAGCAGAGTTTGTTTATCCTGATTTTTCACAGTGTTATGAAAAAAACAAGGCTTCTATTGTCTATTTTGGAAACACCCGAGCGATTGCTTTGAGTGAAAAGTATGCGGTTGCGTATTCTAAAGAAAAGCCCAGCGTTGCTTATGCCAAATATGATTACCTTTCTCATCTCTATCTTTTTGAATCACAAAAACCTTTAATACCCATGAAACTAAAAGCGACATCTGAATTAAAATTAGGGGAATGGCTTGGAAGTATGACGGATAAGTCAATTGTGGCTGTCAATGCTGCAAAAATAGGAAAAAGTGCCAATGAATTTTTTGAATTCGGAGGCATAGGGGAAGTCAATGCCATTGTGGGTGGTTTGTGCTGTGAAATGTATGGCTTAGGTGTGGGCGATAAATTTTTTATTGGTAGTGAAGCACTAGAGCAGTTTATGCAAGGAAAAATGGCTTCATTTGCAGAACTTGGAGTACGGGTTGTCGATGGTAATGAAAGTGTGGTGGTTGACTTTGTGGATCCAAATTTTAAAGAAGCACGCTTGAAAGTGGGTGATAAAATCACACTTTTAAATGGCAAAAAAGTTTCCAATGTGAATGAATTTAGCGAAGCTTTGAAAAGTTTTAAGGATTTAAGTAAAGTCAGTGCACAAATTCAACGTGATAATGCATGGATTGAAGAGAATATTTTAGCGCCTAAAGTTTCACCTAAAAAAAGTTGAAACACCTAAAGTGAAAAAAAACGCCTCTATCCAAAAAAGAGAGTTATTTGCAAACCAAAGGGTTTAAATTTGATAATGACTTGAAGATCACTCATATTGCGCGAGGTTCTTTTGCTGAAAAAAGTGGTCTTAAAATTGGAGATCATTTGATGCAAATTGACAGAACACCGATTGATCGTCTATCTGACGCAGATGCTTATTTGTTAAAGCATCGTAATCGTGATATGAGTTTATTGTTTGAGCGTGATGATTTTCAGTTTTTTGTTACTTTAAAACGTTAAAAGGGATAGTTTGAGTTCTAAAGTTTTAGTTGAAAAATTTGAAGCTTTTTTAAAAAAAGAGCTTCCTGTCATAGAGAGCTTTCACCCTCATTTTAATGACGCTTTGAGTGAAATGCTAAATGTTGGAGGTAAACGTTTTCGTCCTCTTTTGCTCTTAAGTGTTGTTGAATCTTCTTCTCCTTTATTGCTTGAAAATGCTTTACATGTAAGTTTGGGCTTAGAGATGATGCATACGTATTCATTGATTCATGATGATCTTCCTTGTATGGATAATGCAGCCCTAAGACGCGGTCATCCAACGTTACATGTAAGTTATGATGAAACGACTGCTGTGTTAGTTGGTGATGCGCTTAATACCCATGCTTTTTATAGAATCGCTAATGCCCCTTTAAGTGCAGAAACTAAGATTAAGCTCGTTTCTATTCTCTCGGGCGATGCTGGAATTTATGGCATGGTTTTAGGGCAAGCGATTGATTGTTTTTTTGAAGATAAACGTTTAGATGTGGAACAGCTAAGCTTTTTACATGTACATAAAACAGCCAAACTTATTGCGGCATCTCTTCTTATGGGAGCGGTTATTTGCGAATTAGATAAGGCAACACAAGAAACACTGTACCAATTTGGATTGAAATTAGGGCTTTTGTTTCAAGTGCAAGATGACATTATTGATGCCACATTGAGCCCTGAAGAAGCGGGAAAACCGACTCAAAATGATAGCCATAAAAACTCCTTTGTGAATCTTTTAGGGTTAGAGGGTGCTGTAATGGAAAAAGAGAAACTTTTACGTGAGTTAGAAGAGGGATTGCATACGCTTGAAAGGCCTTTGGCGCAAAGACTTCAAGGTATTATGAATGATTATTTTAAAGTTTGATTGAGGAATAGAAATGGAAAATAAAACGTTATTAAAAAAACAAGCTGATACGATACGATTTTTAGCAGCAGATATGGTGCAACGTGCCAATAGTGGACATCCAGGTGCACCGATGGGACTTGCTGATATTGTGACTATTTTGGCTAGACATATTCATCATAATCCTAAAAATCCAAAATGGATGAATCGTGATCGTCTTATTTTTAGTGGTGGACATGCCTCAGCGCTTGTTTATTCATTTTTACATTTGAGTGGATATGATTTAAGCATTGAAGATTTAAAAAATTTTAGACAATTAGGTAGCAAAACACCAGGACACCCAGAATACGGTGACGTGCCAGGTGTGGAAGTCACAACAGGTCCTTTGGGACAGGGAATTTCTAATGCGGTTGGTTTTGCAATGGCGGCAAAATATGCTGCGAATATTTTGAACAAACCTAGCGCAGAAGTGATATCTCATAAAGTTTATTGTTTGTGTGGTGATGGTGATCTTCAAGAAGGCATTAGTTATGAAGCGTGTTCTTTGGCGGGGCATTTAGGCTTGGATAATTTAGTGGTGATTTATGATAGCAATGCTATTACCATTGAAGGCGATACTTCTATTGCATGGAGTGAAGATGTTAAACATCGTTTTGAAGCGCAAGGGTGGGAAGTCTCTCGTATTGATGGTCACAATTATGATGAAATTAATGCCGTTTTAGAGCAAGCAAAAGCGCAAACAAAACCCTATTTGATTATTGCAGATACGATTATTGCTAAAGGTGCGTGTGAGATGGAAGGAAGCCATCATGCGCATGGAGCACCTTTGGGATGTGAAGAGATTAAAAATGCAAAAATTAAAGCAGGGTTTGACCCAGAGTTAAGTTTTGTGGTCGATGAAGATGTTAAAGCACGTTTTAGTTGTGCCCTTGAAAAAGGAGACCTTGCAGAAGCGCAATGGAATGCTTTCATTAAAAATAGCCTCACTCCTGAGCAAAAAGAACTTTTTGAAGCCCTTTTAAATCCTGATTTTTCAAAAATTGAGTGGCCTTTGTTTGAAAGTGATGTGGCAACACGTGATAGTAATGGAAAGATTCTCAATGCGATTGCCAAAGCCATTCCTAGCTTTTTGGGAGGAAGTGCCGATTTAGGACCTTCCAATAAAAGTGAATTAGCAGGCATGGGAGATTTTCCATATGGGCGCAATATGCACTTTGGTATTCGTGAACATGCTATGGGGGCGATTGTGAACTCGTTTGCTTTGTATGGGCTTTTTATCCCTTATGGCGCAACTTTTTTTATCTTCAGTGATTATATGAAGCCTTCTGTTCGTCTCGCAGCGCTTATGAAACTGAAAAACTTTTATATCTGGACGCACGATAGCATTGGCGTGGGTGAAGATGGTCCAACGCATCAGCCGATTGAGCAACTCAGTCAATTTAGAGCACTTCCTAATTTTTATGTGTATCGTCCATGTGATGGTAGAGAAAATGTAAAAGCGTGGCAAAAAGCCCTTCGTATGCAAGCACCTGCTGCGTTTGTTTGCTCTCGTCAAAAACTTAAAGCGTTGAAAGATGAGAGAGTCTATGGGGATGTGGAAAATGGGGGGTATTTACTCACAAAACGAGACCATGCCAGTGTCACGTTGATGGCTAGTGGTAGTGAAGTTTATCTTGCGCTCCAAGTGGGTTGTCGTTTGGAAAAATTGGGTGTGAATGCCAACATTGTTAGTGTCCCTTGTTTTGATTTATTGGTTGAACAAGAAAAAGTATACATTGAAACAATTATTGATCCTAAAACGAAAGTGGTTGCTATTGAAGCGAGCGCGGGTAATGAGTGGTATCGCTATGCGGATGAGGTTATTGGTATGAAACGTTTTGGCGCAAGTGCTCCCGCTGAGTTGTTATTTGAAAAATTTGGACTTACTCCTGAGGGTGTTACAAAAACAGTGTGTGGATTTTTAAATATTTCATATGAAAATGTCGGTGTGGATTGTAAGCAGTAAGTATGGAAAAAGTCATTATTTTTGATTTAGATGGCACCCTTTTAGATACACTTGAAGATATTGCGATCAGTGCAAATTTTGCGCTGACACAATTGGGTTTTGAACCACAAGAGACTCAAAAGTATCGTTATTTTGTCGGTGAGGGCGTCTTTAAGCTTTTTGAGAATATTTTTGCCGCTCATCCTCAAAGCACAGAGACAATTCAAAAAGCGGTAACGTTGTTTGAATCACATTATGCGAAGCAGTTTAATCAAAATACGAAGTTATATGAGGGGGTTAGCAAACTGCTGACTTTCCTTCAAACGCGCGGTTTTAAAATGGCCATTCTCTCCAATAAACCAGATAGTTTTACTAAAATGTGCGCGGTTAAATATTTACGTCAATGGCACTTTGAAAGGGTCTTTGGTATTCGAGAAGGTGTACCACGAAAGCCTGATCCTAGCGCTGCTTTAGAGATTTGTGAATCTTTACATGTAAAGCCTGAAGCGTGTTATTATTTGGGCGATACGATGATTGATATGCAAACAGCCAATCGTGCTGGTATGATGGCTATTGGTGCTTTGTGGGGATTTAGAGATGAAGATGAGCTTTTAGCGCATGGGGCAAAACAGATTGCAAAAACACCCAGCGAGGTGATTAAACTCCTCGCTGAAGTGTGATGAATTAGGATTTAAACTTTCCTAATTCATTGTTAAGATTTTCTGTCATAGCGTGAAGGTGCTCACTGGCTTGTGAGACGTTATCAATACTGGTGACATTTTCTTTAGAAATCACATTGATTTTCTCAATTTCTTCTACCATACCTTTAATTTGCGTTGCGGTATGAACAAAATTATCAACCGTTGTATGCGCATCTTCAATGGTTTTTTTGATGGTGCTATCGATGGCGTTCATTCCATTTTGAAGTTCAATAGAGATGGAAGCAAGCGTGTTTACTTCGGCTGCGTTATGTGCAATATCTGTATTCGCATCCATAATAGACTGAACCACCACATTAATGGTCGCATCAATCTCCACTAAGCTTTTTTGAGTACGTTCTGCTAGTTTTCGTACTTCATCCGCAACTACCGCAAATCCACGTCCATGTTCTCCAGCCCTTGCAGCTTCAATGGCGGCATTGAGTGCTAGCAAATTGGTTTGATCAGCAATATCTCGGATAATATTTAAAATTTCTTTCACCTCATTCGCATTGTGACTTACCGTATTAAGGCGTTCTGCTAAGTTTTGCTCTTTTACGGCTGTTTCTTGCATTGTGCGCTCTAAATGTTCTGCTTGATCTTTGACCTGATTAATGTCCTGTTGTGTTTGACGTAGTGCTTCTTGAGAGGCAGTCGCTTTGGTAACAGAATCTTCAATAGCGTTTGTGAGTGAAATACCACTCTCTTTCGTTTTACTTACAATTCTAGCTTCTGCGTCTACATTTCGTACGACTTCAGAGGCAGTACGGGAGAGTTCTTCTGAAATGGAAGCATTTTCATTGCTAATCTCTTTTGATTTTTTGACAATTTCATGCAATTTTTCAATAAATCGATTGATGTTTCCAGAGACTTGACCAAATTCATCTTGGCTATTGGCTCGTAGTCTTTGACGAAGATCACCCTCAGAACTAGAGAGATCTTTGACGACGTTGTTAAGCTGATCAAGAGGTTGAAGAAGCATCTTAATTAAGAAAATCATGATACCTACAGAAACCACAAGCATGAGAATTCCAATGAAAAAAAAGCTCTTTGACTTGAGCATCTAAAAATGCATAAGCATTCTCTTTATCAAAGCTAATACCAGGTGTCCAATTCGTTTCTGTTGAAGCTTTATAAGTGAAAATTTTATCACTACCTTCCAAAGTGTACTCTATAAAACCTTCCGCATCCCCTTTTAAATGGGGCTCTAAAATAGATTTTTTGCCTAACATATCGGCTTTTGGGTGCGCAACAATGGTTTTTTTAGCATCGAGGAGCATACCATATCCACCGTTGAAATTAATGTCGCTGACGGCTTTAACGATGTGTGTCAATTCAAAAGAACTCGCAACCACACCAATAATCTTTCCATCTTTAACAATCGGTGCCATGACGGCAACTAGATCAATAGGATCTGCTGAGCCTTTATAAATATCCGTCATTCCCGATTTACCCGTTGTCTTACCCATAATGTACCACGGTCGTTGTCGTGGATCAAAACCAGCTTTTGGTGTGGTATTGCTACCGTAAATCATAATACCTGAGGATTCAATACCCACAAAGGTATCACGGCTTTCTGAGGCTTGAGTCGTCTCTTTTAGAATAGCTTTAATCTCAGATTCGCTCATATTTTCAATATTGCTCAGCATTCTTGCCGAACTTGAGAGACTTTTTTTTCTTATTGGCTATCCACAGATCAATATAATCCGTTAAAGAACGAGACGCCATTTTGAGGGTTGCCTCAACTTGAGTGATACTGTTTTTCTTTGTATCCATATAGCTTACCACGCCAAATGCCATAAGACTGATACAAATTAACAATGAGATGATGAGGGTAACTTTCGTTTTGAAATTCATCATGCATCCCTTATTTATAAGATGTTTTTTAATGCTTAAAATTGAGGAAGGAAGTAAAAATGTAACATCCAACTCACACACGTTTTAGTATAACAGAATCTTTAAGCAAAAAATGAGACTTTTGAGAATTGTAGCATGCGAGTGTTGTAAATGGGTGATAAAGGAGAAAAAAAGTAACGTTCTTAGTAAGACACGCTTCTTACTAAGAACGTTACATGTAAAGCTTTACGACTTAAACTTCCCTAATTCATTATTGAGGTTTTCAGTCATAACATGGAGATGTTCAGAGGCTTGTGAGACATTATCAATGCTTCCTACATTCTCTTTAGAGATGACATTGATTTTTTCGATTTCATCCACGATCTTTTTTAATCTTAGATGCGGTATCAATAAAGTCATTCACGGTATGATGAGAATCATCAATGGTTTTATGAATAATGGTTGCTACACTGTTCATACCATCTTGCAATTCAATCGAGATAGAAGCTAGTGCATTGACCTCTTGTGCGTTAGCGGTAATATCTGTATTGGCATCCATAATAGATTGAACCACGACATTAATGGTCGCATCAATCTCCACTAAGCTTTTTTGAGTACGTTCTGCTAGTTTTCGTACTTCATCCGCAACTACCGCAAATCCACGTCCATGTTCTCCAGCCCTTGCAGCTTCAATGGCGGCATTGAGTGCTAGCAAATTGGTTTGATCAGCAATATCTCGAATGATATTAAGAACATCTTTGACTTCATTGGCATTATGACTGACGGTATTAAGGCGTTCGGCTAAGTTTTGCTCTTTGGCTGCAGTAGCTTGCATGGTGTATTCTAGTTGTTCCACTTTGGTTTTAACATCAGAGATATCTTTTTGGGTATCAGAGAGTGCTTTTTGGGAATCTTTGGCTTTAGAGACAGAATTTTCAATACTTTTTACTAAAGCAATACCTTCTTCTTTGGTATGTTCAACAATACGAGATTCTGCATCCACATTGCGTACAACTTCAGAAGCAGTACGAGAAAGCTCTTCTGAGATCGAAGCATTTTCATTACTGATGGTTTTTGATTTTTTAACAATCTCATGGAGTTTCTCAATAAACTTATTGATATTACGTGAGACTTGGGCAAATTCATCATTAGCTGTGGCACTTAAGCGTTGTCTTAAATCCCCTTCAGAGCTTGAAAGCTCTTCTACCACACCATTAAGGTTATCCAGTGGTTTAAGCAGGGCTTTAATGAGCAGAATCATCACCCCTATGGAGAGAATGAGCATGATGATGCCCACTAAGAGTTGCTCTTTGACTTGGGTATTTAAGAAGGCGTAGGCAGTCGCTTTATCAAAACTAATGCCTGGTCTCCAGCCACTCTCTTCTGAAACTTTAAAAGCAAAGACTTTGTTGGCGCCTTCCATTGTGTATTCGAGTAAGCCCTCTTTTTTGGCTGCGAATTGTTGGGTTAAAGCCTCTTTCATAGAAGACTCTTTGCCGAGTAACTCTTTATTAGGATGGGCTACAATCACATCTTTCGTATCCAGAAGCATTCCATAGCCACCATTAAAATTAATATCACCAATCACTTTAAAAAGGGAGGCTAACTCAATATCGATAGAGACAACACCTACTAGCGCATTGTTACGATAAATGGGTGCCATAACGCTGACCAAGTAAGCTTTAATAGATGAGCCCATATAGGCATCCGTAATAGCAGGTTTACCGACACTTTTGGCTTGTTTATACCAACCTCGAGCACGAGGGTCATATCCCTCAGCAGGCTTTTTCCCACTATCATAAATCATTTTTCCATCTTCATAGCCTACAAAAGATTGTACGGCCCCTAAGGATTTGGTTAACTCCTTCAATCGCTCTTTTAGTTCAATGTCATCCATGCTTGGATTTGCGGCAAGGCTTCGTGCGACACTTTCAACGGCACTCTTTTTTGATGAAATCCACAAATCAATATAATCAGTCAGTGCGCGTGATGCCATTTGAAGGCTTTGTTCTATCTGAACCACACTGTTCTTCTTGGTATCGATGTAACTAAAAAATCCAAAAATACTTAAACTAAGCGCCATAAGTACGGCTATGGTTAAGGTGATTTTCGTCTTAAAATGCATGGATGACTCCTTTAATTGTTGAGACTTTTGATTTAATTTTAGAACTTCAAAAAGACTTAAAAAAGACTTTTCAGGCTTTTACATGTAAAGAGGTATAACGTAAAATAATTTTGACTTGATTACAACGCTTTAGCCTGTTTTTGAGGGCATATTGCCTAAAGAAACAACAAGCATAGTTTTGTTACAATCACCTCTAAAACTACATTTCGAGGATCTGCATTATGTTACTTTTGACACCTGGCCCAACTCCCGTTCCTGAATCTGTTCGTATGGCAATGAGCACACCGACCATCCATCATAGAACGCCTGAATTTGAGGCGATTTTTGGAAAAGCACGTGCGTATTTGAAAACCCTTTTTGATATGGAAGAGGTGGTGATGTTGGCTTCTAGCGGCACAGGAGCAATGGAAGCGTGTGTGCTTCATTTATGTCACAGCAAAGCCGTTGTGGTTAATTCTGGTAAATTTGGTGAGCGTTTTGGCAAGATTTGTGCGGCATACAACAAACCTTTTGTTGAAATTAAAAATGAATGGGATACGCCTGTTAGCGTGGATGCGATTGTTGAGCTGGTGAAAAATGATACGAGCATTGATGCGGTCTGTATGCAAGTGTGCGAGAGTGCAGGTGGTCTTCGACATCCTGTGGAAGTTGTTGCCAAAGCAGTTAAAGCGGTGCGACCTACGATTATGGTGATTGCTGATGGTATTACGGCTGTGGGGGTTGAAAAAGTCGATACCACATATATTGATGCGCTCATTTCAGGAAGTCAAAAAGCCTTAATGCTTCCACCAGGTCTTGCTTTCATTGGTTTAAATGCAGAGGCATTAGCAATGATTGAAGCGGGAAATGGGGCAGGGTACTATTTTAATCTCAAAACAGAGCTTAAAAATCAACGTAAAAATACGACAGCATGGACAGCAGCTACAACATTAGTTATCGGTTTGGTTGCGATGTGCGAGTTGATTGATGCTCAGGGTGGGTTAGAAAAAGTGTATGCAGATACCCAAAAAAGAGCAATGGCAACCAACAAAGCCTTAGAAGCGCTAGGTCTTCGTATTTATCCAAAAGTACCTGCTTATGCCATGAGTGCGGTTTTACATGAGGATGCGAGTAAGATTCGTAAACTTTTGAAAACCAAATATGGCGTGAATATGGCGGGAGGGCAAGACCATATTAAAGAGACGCTTTTTAGAATCAATCATATGGGGCTTGTAGAAGTGTATGAAACAGCGTGGACACTCAATGCGGTTGAGATGGCACTCTCAGAGCTGGGTATTCGTTCGTTTGATGGAACGGCAAATCGCGTTTTTACGCAAGAATTTTACCGAGGCTAATGCATGATTTATGAGCACGAAATACCCACAGGAAGTAAGCTTTATTTTGGCGAGAGTGCTAAATTAAAGCGGACATTGGAGAGGGTTGCAAGTGATTTGCTGTATGAAGCAGGATTTCAAGAGATTGTCACGCCATTTTTTTCCTATCATCAACATCAAAGCATTGATGAAAAGGAGTTGTTGCGTTTTTCTGATGAGCAAAACCACATTGTTTCATTACGTGCTGATAGTACCATGGATGCAGTGCGTTTGGTCACCAAACGAGTGGGAAGAAGCACAAGCCATTCAAAATGGTTTTATATTCAGCCGGTGTTTCGCTACCCTAGTCATGAAGTACACCAAATTGGTGCGGAGCTCATTGGAGAAGAAAATTTGAGTTTGAGCTTAGCGACAACGTTCTCTCTTTTTGCAAAATTTGAGCTGAAACCACTTTTACATGTAAGCAATATTCAGATTCCAAAAATCGTTGCTAAGATGTTAAATTTAGATTTGAGTGTGTTTGAAAAAGGTCAACTACAAAAGCTTTTGGCGTTTAATATTCCATGGCTGACAAAATTGACGTGTTTGCAAAGTCTTGAAGAATTAGAAGCTGTTATTGAAGAAGTGCCATTGGAACTTAAAGAAGAGCTCGAAAAACTTAAAACACTTTCTACACAAATTTCGTATGATAACCTTGTTTTTTCACCGCTTTATTATGTCAATATGCGTTATTACAATGCCTTGTTTTTTAGGTTTATTGATAAAAATTTCACTGTTGGTTTAGGTGGAAATTATGATTGTGAGGGAATCGCTTCAAGCGGTTTTGGACTTTATACCGATAATTTAATCGAAATATTAATGAAAAGAGATGGGCAATAAATGAAAGCGGATATGATTGTAGGCATCCAGTGGGGTGATGAAGGCAAGGGAAAAATTGTTGATTTGATGGCACAAAATTACGATGTGGTCTGTCGTTATCAAGGAGGGCATAATGCAGGACACACCATTTGGGTCGATGGTGTACGCTATGCGCTTCATCTTATTCCTTCAGGTATTCTCAATCCCAAAGCGATTAATATTATTGGTAATGGCGTAGTTGTTTCACCTGAGGCCTTGATTAAAGAGATGGGTCAGTTTGAAAGACTTGCGGGGCGTTTGTTTGTGAGTGATAAAGCGCATATGATTTTAAATCATCATATTTTAATTGACCAAGCTAAAGAAAAATTGCGTGGGGATAAAGCTATTGGGACGACAGGACGAGGCATTGGTCCAAGTTATGGGAGTAAAATTGAGCGTAGTGGTCATCGTTTAGGGGAACTGAGAGATACCGCTAAATTAGCCACAGCATTGGTTGAGTTTTATGAAGAGAACAGGGCTCTTTTTGGTGCATTGGGTATTGTGACTCCAGATTTTAAAACCCTTAAAGAAGAACTTGATGGCTATGCAAGGGTGCTTTTACCTTTTTTAACCGATACAACGCATATGGTTTGGGAGTGTTTAGACACCCATAAAAAAGTCCTCTTAGAGGGTGCTCAAGGTACGATGCTCGATATTGACCATGGAACCTACCCTTTTGTAACCAGTTCCAATACGATTAGTGCGGGAGCGTGCGTGGGATTAGGGTTGAATCCTAAAGATATTGGTAAAGTCACAGGTATTGTCAAAGCCTATTGTACTCGTGTGGGCAATGGCCCTTTCCCAACAGAAGATTTTGGAAAAGATGGTGATCAGCTTCGTGAAAAAGGCAAAGAGTTTGGTACATCCACAGGTCGTCCACGACGTTGTGGATGGTTTGATGCGGTTGCATGTCGTTATGCGAGTCGTATTAATGGCTGTGATGATTTAGCGATTATGAAACTCGATGTTTTAGATGGATTTGAAACCATTAAAGTATGTGTGGCCTATGACATGAATGGCGTACGGGTGGAAACTTTACCTGAAGATTTAGAAAATATTGTGCCAATTTATGAGGAACTTCCAGGTTGGCAGAGTGTGGTAGGGTGTCGTAAGTTTGAAGAACTTCCTGATACTGCGCAAGCGTATATCAAACGTATTGAGGTTTTAACAGGAACCAAAGTAGGACTGATTTCAACCAGTCCCGATAGGAATGATACGATTATTCTATAATCTTTACATGTAAAGGTCTTTTGATGAAAAGTCAGTTCTCTAAAATTGCTAAAATTCGCAAACAAAAGCGTGATAGCATTGAGCGAGAACTGATTAAGCATCAAAATAAAGAACGTCTTATTCGTCACAAAATTAGCTCGCTTTATGATGAAATAGCGCATACGCAAATGCCCAAAGAGGGTTTGGTTTCGGTTTTTTTAATGGCAAGTGAACAGAAAAGTCTTTTAAGTCTTGAAAAAAAACGGTATGAACAAGAGTTACATTTGGTTGAAAAAGCAACCAAAACACTTCAAACAGAGTATCAAAAAGCACACGTTGAGTATGAAAAAATAAAATACCTTGAAGAGCAAGAACTTCAGGCGATGATGGCAAAGATTAAACGTCAAGAACAGCTTGATTTGGATGAGATATCGACTATGTTATTTGCGGGTGAAATGAATCAGAAAGGGAGAGAATGAGAAGAGTTTGGATTCTTTTAATTGCGTCATTTTTGTATGCAGAAACCATTGATTGTACGAAAGTTTTTGAAGAACGCAAAAGTGAGTTATTAAAAGAGATTGAGAAAATTGATGAAGCCAGACAATCCTTTGAAGCCCTTCAAGCAGCCACCAATACCCTTTTTGAAAAACAGAAAAATGCTTTAAATGAAAAAGAGACTGCTTTAGCGAAAACAAAAGAGGAGATTTTAGCCAAAGAGAAGCAAATTGCATTGATGCTTGAAGAAAACAAAAAACTTTTAGCACAAATTGAGGCGAAGAAAAACGATAAACTTGATGAAACCTATATCAAAATGAAAGATGCTGCAGCTGCAGCGATTATTGAAAAACTTCCTGTGCATGAAGGTGCTGCTATTTTATTTGGATTGCCTCCTAAAAAAATTGTCACAAATTATGGCAAAAATGGATCCTCAAATTGCCTCGGAGATTACACAAAAGCCTCAAAAAAAGGTCCTCCTTTTGTTGAAAACAATCAAACGAAAGAGTGACAAAACCCTTACAAATTTTTCTCTAAACAGATATTTACCTTAGCTTCGATACAATGTGTGAAAATTCAGAAGTAAGGTTTATGGATGAAAATCAGATTGCCTCATGCCCCTTATATAGCCAATAAAATAGCGATCGATATTTTAAATTGCGGATTTGTTACCATGTTCAAGGGCTTGGAGCCTGTTGTCAAAGTTGCAGAAGATTTGATTGTCGAAGATATTAAAAAAGAGACAGCATTGGAAGAACGTGTTATTGAGATTTTGGATCAAAATGAAGATGAGATGGAATTTCAACGGGTTGACCGAAGAAATATGTTTTGGTTGATTAAGAAAAAACTCGCACGTGAGTTTGGTGTGATTTTATCGTATGAAGATAGATACAATGAAGTGGCACATAAAATTTTAGAAACGTGTTGGAAACAGGGATTAATTGAATACAATGTTTCCGAAAATCGTATTAAGAATGTCGTATATATGGCTATTGAATCTTATGTGGAACATTTTCAAGAGATTGAAAACGAAGTAGCAGATAAAATAGCGAATTATAAGCGCAAACTTGTCCCTGGTTCTGAAGAGTATGATTTGATTTTTGAGAAGCTTTATGAAGAAGAGCTAAGAAGAAGAGGAATGTTATCATGATGTTAAAACCTGTATGGATTTATCTTGAAAATGGTGTTTTTTTAGAAGCCAAAAGTTTTGGTTTTGAGGGCTCAAAAACGGGTGAAATTGTTTTTAATACCTCAATGAGTGGCTATCAAGAGATTATGAGTGATCCAAGTTACGCAGGACAATTTGTCGTTTTCACCATGCCTGAAATTGGTATTGTTGGGTGTAATGATGACGATATGGAAAGCCAAAGCGTTCATGCCAGTGGTATGTTTGTCAGAAGTTTGAATGAAATGCCTTCGAATTTTAGAGCGAGAGAAAACTTACCTTCCCTTTTGAAAAAACATGAAAGTATGGGAATCTGTGAAATTGACACACGCTACCTTACCAAGATGATTCGAGATGGTGGTCCTCAAATGATGATTGCCTCAACTGAGGTAAGCGATAAAAGAAAAACTGAAAGAGATGCTCAAAAATAGCCCTCGTATTGAAGAGGTTAATTATATTGAGCAGGTTGGAACTAAAAAAATCTTATTTACATGTAAAAGGTGTTTGGAACGCTGAAACGCAGTCTTACAATGCTGCTCAAAACACTTTAGGCAAAAAAATTGTAGCGGTTGATTTTGGTATTAAGCGTAATATTTTAAATGAATTGTGTGCAACAGGACTTGAGGTTGAAGTCATCCCTCATGATTTTAGTGCCGATGAGATTATTGAGCGCTATAAAAAAGGAGAGATTCACGGACTCTTTTTATCCAACGGGCCGGGAGATCCTCTTATTCTTAAAAAAAGAGGCTGCGCAAAATTACCAAATTAATTGAAGCAAAAGTGCCTATGTTTGGTATTTGTTTAGGACATCAACTGCTTTCTATTGCGCATGGGCATCCAACTTACAAATTGAAATTTGGTCAGCACGGTGGTAACCATCCTGTGAAAAACACAAAAACGAATATTGTTGAGATTACCGCACAAAATCATAATTACAATGTTCCAGAATCCGTCTGCTCTATTGCAAAGGTAACCCATATCAATCTTTTTGACAATACCATTGAAGGGTTGGAGTATAACGATGCACCTATCTTTTCAGTGCAACATCACCCCGAAGCTAGTCCTGGTCCACACGAAAGTAAATACATTTTTCAAGAGTTTGCTAATCGACTTTAAATCAACTTATTTTGCGTATGTTTATCTTTACATGTAAAGATAAACGTACCCATCTTCGTTAAGGAGCAGTGCTATAAACGCTATTGATATTTCAGCCATTATAAGTGTTGCATTTTTAGGAAGTTTAGGGCACTGCATTGGTATGTGTGGAGGATTTGTGATGGCGTACAGTAGCGCTAAAATTGATCCAACATCTTCATCCTTTCATCAATTCCTTTCTCATTTTATTTATAATGTAGGGCGCATCAGTGCTTATATTATTTTGGGGATACTTTTTGGTGCACTGGGGAGCCTTTTTACCTTTTCTGCATACGTGAGCGGTTATTTTTATTTTTTTGCTGGCATCGTTATGGTTTTAATGGGACTCTCTATGATGGGAAAAATGAAGTTTCTTACCTCTTTAGAATCGAATATTGCATTTCATCCTTTGATTAAAAAAATTTTTTCGCATTTGATTCATACTAAAACATTAGTAAGTTTTTATGGATTGGGTTTATTAAATGGCTTTTTACCTTGTGGATTAGTCTATTTTTTTTTAGCAACAGCTGTCAACATCAGGTTCAGCCATACAAGGCGCTCTCACCATGGCTCTTTTGGCATGGCAACCATGCCTGCCATGCTTGGTCTTGGATATGTCGTGGGTTTTTTGAAAGGAAGTGGTTTTCGGGAACTGATGATTAAGCTTGCTTCCTTAATTATTATCGTGTATGGCATTTATATGTCTTATGTTGGTTTTGCAGCAGTTGCAAGATGAAATTAGAACAATATCAACAGGCTATTGAGAGTAGTAATATTATCTCTAAAACAGATGTTAATGGGATTATTACCTTTGTGAATGATGAGTTTTGTAAAATTTCTGGTTATACGCAAGACGAATTGATTGGGCAAAATCATAATATCGTTAGGCATCCTGATGTACCTGCTTCTACGTTTAAACAATTGTGGCAAACGATTCTTCAAAAAAAAACGTATAAATCAACCGTTAAAAATAGAGCGAAAGATGGCTCAACATTTTATGTCAATACGACGGTTTTCCCAATTTTGGATGAGCAAGGAGAGATTGAAGAGTTTATTGCGATTCGATATGATGTAACAGAGAGTGTTAGGTTAAGCGAAGCATTGATTGCTAAAGATGAAGAGCTAGAAGATCTAAACGCAACGTTGGAAAAGCGAGTTCAAGAGCAGACAAAAGCCTTGGTGGAGTTAAACCAAACCTTAGAAGAGCGTGTCAAAGAAGAGGTTGAAAAAAACCGTGAGAAAGATCGATTTTTGTTTCAACAATCTCGTTTAGCTTCGATGGGAGAGATGATTGCCAATATTGCGCATCAATGGAGACAGCCTCTTTCTGAGCTTACAATTACCCTTATCAGATGAAAAAAGTTTACACCAAGCAAGATAACAATAAAGATGAAGCGTTTGAGCAGAGTTACATGCATGCGAAAAAGATTATTTCAAAAATGTCTGAAACAATTGAAGATTTTCGTAATTTTTTTAGTCCTGAACGTCAAAGCGATCTTTTTACACTCAGCAGTGTGGCGCAAGAAGCCATAGATATTATGCATGGAACATTAGAGCGAAATGGGGTATATATTGATTTGTGTATTAAAAATGATGTGAAAATTCAGGGCTATTTTAATGAATTTTCACAAGTACTTATCAATTTAATGAACAATTCAATAGATGCATTTAGTTTATCTAAACTGAAAAAGAAATTAATTTATATTGAAATTGACACATCGATACAAGGAGATGCTATAATACGCATTTGTGACAATGCCGGTGGCATTGAAGCGGGCATTTTGGATAAGATTTTTGAGCCTTATTTTACGACCAAACATGCAAGTTCGGGCACAGGGCTTGGGCTTTATATGAGTAAAATGATTGTTAACAACAGCATGAAAGGACTCATTATCGCAGAGAATAAAAATAATGGGGCTTGTTTTACCATAACTATACCCGCAGTAAAAAGAGTAAAGGGGAAGAGGATGAGCGGATTATCGAAATTAACGGTTTTATTTGTTGAAGATGAAGAGTATTTAAGAGAAGCACTTCACAAAGCAATGGCAGATGAATTTGCCAAATGCATACTCGCACGTGACGGTGAAGATGGGTTGAAAAAATTTAAAAAATATAAACCAGATATAGTGATTACGGATATTATGATGCCTATTATGGATGGTTTGAGTATGGCGAAAGAGATTAAAAATCTTTCTAAGCAAACGCCCATTGTTATTTTCAGCGCTTTTAGCGAAAAAGAAAAACTTTTAGAAGCTATTGATGTGGGTATTGATAAATATTTAATTAAGCCTATCGATCCTGATGAACTCTTAAAAACGTTGCATTTGCTTTCTAAAGAATTGTTTGATGAAAATGATCTTGTAGAACTAGGCTCAGGTTATCAGTTGATAAAAATAGACGGGTTTTAGTCAAAGAGGGAGAAACGATTTTTCTAACGAAAAAAGAGTTACTTTTTATCTCTATTTTAGTTAAAAATTTGGGTGTATTTGTTTTACACGATGAGATAAAAAAGTATGTTTGGACGAACAAAAAAGTAACAGATTCAGCAATTCGTACCTTTATTAAACGTGTTCGTGAGAAAACGGACAAAGATTTTATTAAAAATATCCCAGGACTTGGGTATAAAATTAACACGCAAGAACGATAATCTCATTGTTCTTGCTTTCTTCCTATTTAAATATTTTTTCCATATTTTTCATTTAACACAAATTTAATCTTATTAAGCTTTATTGCAGATTCTCTTCACTATAATTTCTACATTATGTGATATTTTTGTGACATAAAAAGACAAACAGGAGGAATTGATGCAGGCTAATCATGCATTGAACTATGATTATTCAGTAGCGAAATGTTTTACCTACGCAACGATTCTATTTGGAATCATTGGTATGTTAATAGGCGTTGTTATTGCCTATCAGATGGCTTTCCCTGAGTTAAATTACTTGGCGGGCGAGTATGGTACGTTTGGTCGTTTAAGACCACTGCATACCTCAGGGGTTATTTTTGGCTTTTTGTTGAGTGGAATTTTTGCTACTTGGTACTATATCGGGCAAAGAGTACTCAAAGTTTCTATGGCAGAATCACCTTTTTTGATGGTCTTAGGAAAGCTTCATTTTTGGCTTTATATGCTTGTCATGATTATAGCCGTGGTCAATCTTTTTTTAGGATCGGTACCTCTAAAGAGTATGCAGAGTTAGAATGGCCACTGGATATCGCGGTGGTGGTTGTATGGGTTATGTGGGGTATTAGTATTTTTGGTTTGATTGGTATCAGACGTGAAAAGACTCTTTATATCTCTATGTGGTACTTTATTGCAACCTTTTTAGGTGTAGCAATGCTTTATCTTTTTAATAATATGGCAGTTCCGACCTATTTTGTTGCAGGGATGGGTAAATGGTATCACTCTGTTTCCATGTATGCTGGAACCAATGATGCGATGGTTCAATGGTGGTATGGACATAATGCGGTTGCATTCGTTTTCACTGTGCCTATTATTGCCATGATTTATTACTTTTTGCCTAAAGAATCAGGTCAGCCTGTTTTTTCTTATAAGTTATCTCTTCTTTCATTTTGGGGTTTAATGTTTGTCTATCTTTGGGCAGGTGGTCACCATTTACTCTACTCTACGGTACCTGATTGGGTTCAAACGATGGGTTCTATTTTCTCTGTTATTTTGATTCTTCCATCATGGGGTAGTGCGATTAACATGCTTCTTACGATGAAAGGACAATGGGGTCAACTCAAAGAGAATCCTTTGATTAAATTTATGATTTTTGCTTCAACCTTTTACATGTTAAGTACACTCGAAGGTCCAATTCAGGCGATTAAATCTGTTAATGCGTTAGCACACTTTACCGATTGGATTCCAGGTCACGTTCATGATGGTACATTGGGTTGGGTTGGCTTTATGACCATGGCAGCCTTGTATCATATGGCGCCACGTATGTATAAACGTGAACTTTACAGTAAAAAATTGATGGAATCTCAATTTTGGATTCAAACCACAGGTATTGTGATGTACTTTTCAAGCATGTGGATTGCGGGCATTACACAAGGTATGATGTGGAGAGCAACGGATCAATACGGAAATCTTGCTTACTCTTTCATTGATACCGTAACCGTACTCATTCCTTACTATGCGCTTCGTGCGACAGGTGGATTGTTGTATTTAATTGGTTTCTTTATGTTTGCGTATAATTTATATAAAACCATGACTGTAAGTAAAGCAATTGAGCGAGAACCTCAAAATGCTTCACCTATGGCAGCGTAAGGGGAGGGTAGAATTATGTTTCATTGGTTAGAAAAAAACCCATTCTTTTTTGCGGTAGGTGTCTTTTTAGTAATTGCGTATGCGGGTGTTGTGACGATTCTTCCAGACTTTATGGAGAGTGCACGACCTGTAACAGGTACGAAACCTTATACGGTTTTAGAACTTGCGGGTCGTCATGTTTATATTAAAGATAGCTGTAATGCGTGTCACTCACAGTTGGTTCGTCCTTTTAAATCTGAGACAGATCGTTATGGTATGTACTCTTTAAGTGGTGAATATGCATACGATCGACCATTTCTTTGGGGAAGTAAACGTACGGGTCCTGACTTGATGAGGGTTGGAAATTACCGAACGACGGATTGGCATGAATACCATATGTTAGCACCTCAAAGTGTTGTTCCTGGCTCTATTATGCCAGCCTATAAGCATATGTTTAAGAACAATGCGGATATTGAAACAGCTTATGCTGAAGCATTAACCGTTAAAAACGTTTTCAATGTTCCTTATGATCAGCCAGATATGCCTAAACTTGGAACCTATGATGAGGCAAAAAAAGCACTCATGGAAGAGGCAGCTTTGATTGTTGCCGATATGAAAGATTCTGAGGTTAAAGAGGCTTTCAAGCGTGGTGAGATTAAAGAGATTGTGGCAATTATAGCCTATCTCAACAGTTTAAAATAAGGTGCACACGGTGAATATGGAAACAATTAGAGAGCTTCAAGCGTATGGTTATATCTTTTTTACGATTTTTTTAGCCGTCATTTTGTACAGCTATTTGTATCATTTGTATAAGGCTGAAAAAAAAAGGTACAAGAAACTATGAGCAGTATTCTAATATTGCTTTGCATGATAATCTTGACGATGCTCCAGTTGAATCCCGTACACCGTCGAATAAAGAGAAAGAATAAAGAGGAGCAATAGATGA
>JAJOKG010000050.1:37909-40617 GCA_021206415.1 Sulfurospirillum sp.
AAAAAAAAGGTACAAGAAACTATGAGCAGTATTCTAATATTGCTTTGCATGATAATCTTGACGATGCTCCAGTTGAATCCCGTACACCGTCGAATAAAGAGAAAGAATAAAGAGGAGCAATAGATGAATTGGCTGAATGACAATGTAAATGTATTGGCATTGCTTGGTGCGGCAGCAATTTTAATTCTGACCATCGGTGTCTCTTGGAAGTACATTCAACAGATGAAAACCGACAAAAGCAGTGGAGAGTTAGCAAAAGAGAATTGGGATGGCATTGGAGAGTATAAAAATCCTCTTCCTATTGGATGGGCACTCTCTTTTTTAGGTACTATTGTATGGGCATTATGGTACTTTTTTGCAGGGTATCCTCTTAATTCATACTCACAAATTGGTGAGTATAATGATGAGGTCAAAAGCCACACAACACAGTTTGAGAGTAAATTTTCCAATCCTGATAAAGCCACACTGATGGCAATGGGTGAGGGTGTTTTTTTAGTGCAATGCGCACCGTGTCATGGTGTTACAGGTGATGGTATTAATGGAAAAGCAGCAAACCTTGAGCAATGGGGTAATGAAGAAGCTGTTGTTCACGCCATTGTAAATGGTGCAAAAGGCTCAGAGTATCCTTTGGGTGAGATGCCAGCGGGATTGTTGGATGAGCAAAGTGCGAAAGCGGTTGCTGCGTTTATGATGCAAGAAATTTCTAGTGTTAAAAAAAACGAAGAATCCAGCGCTTGTTGAAGAGGGTCGTGCACTTTGGGCAACATGTTCGGCGTGTCATGGCGAAGATGGCAAAGGCATGGAGGGAAGTTCTCCTAATTTAAGTCATTATGGTACTCCTCAATTTGTTGTCAATGTTTTGGGAACAGGTAAAAAAGGCGCCATCGGAAATATGCCTAAATTTAACGATGGACGTTTAACCAATGTCCAAAAAACAGCAGTTGGCACCTATGTCAGCTCTTTAGCTAAATAAGGATAAACCATGGAAAATACCAATCGAAATGTATTTGGTCTGCATGGCATTACAGGGATGCTTATTGCAACTGTTTTGTTATTGTCTATTTTGGTAGGCTTAACCGTATGGGGCATTAGTGCGCAACAAGCTGTTGCGAATAAGCCTTATAAAATTACGGACCCACAAGCAATTAAGATGCGAGATACGCAAAATGCGACTCAAAAAGTTATAGAAAAGTAAGGGGCACGTTATGGTTGAAAATATGGACAAAATCATTACCGCAGGACTTATCATCTTAGCCATTGTGAGTGCTTGGGCGGTGTTAACATCCAATCATCTCTTTATTGGTTAATGAAAACATTTTTACATGTAAAGGCAAAACGGGCATTTTTTCTCTGCCTTTTTGCCTTTTTACCGCTTTTTGGTCTGGAAAAAGAGTTTGTCATTTACGATGCAATTCTTGAAGAGAGAACGGCTCAGAAGATAGAAGAGATGGGTAAAGAACTCTTTTTAAAGAGTGGGATTAAAGTGATACTGGTTGCAAAAGAAGAAGGTGGAGAAGATATTAAGACGTTTCAGCACACTTTTGCACAGACGCAAAATACGCCTTTTGTTCTTTTAACTCTTTTTCTTGCGGAACAGAAGGTGGATATTTATCATTCACAAGGGCTTGAAAAGGCGTTTGATAAAGAGGCGATTCTTTCACCTTTACCATGGCGTGGGACGATCATTCCTTTGTTGACTACAAAGAAAAAAGAGGTGGGCGTTAGTCCTGCTTTACTGAATGGTTATGCTGATATTGTGGATCAGATCGCAGCGTCTGAAAAGATTATTTTAGAGAGTTCTATTGGAAGCTCTAATAAGACTACTATGAATGTTGCAAAGATTTTAATTTACGGTTTTGTAGCAATTTTGGTACTACTCGCATTTTATAGAAGGATGAAAAAACGCCATGTCTAAGGTAAAAACAGAGAGAAATTATTATCCACATGCTGTCATTGGAATGATTATTGGCTGTGTGATAGCCTGTGGCTACACCATTAAAATTGCATTGGATAATCCTGTGGAGATGGACACTTACTACATGGAAAAGTACCAAAAAGTCGATGAGAATATTAACCAAATTTTAGAACTTCAAGAGAAATTTAATGCCAAATTTGATCTTTCATATTCGACAGAGAAATTTCACGTAGGGCAAAATCAAATTACTTTAAAACTGAGTGATAAAAATGGAAAGGCCATTGAAAATGCACAGGTTGTGATGATGCTCTCACGCCCTGAAACCAATAAAAGAAAATCGCACATTAACCCCAACTTCTGTTGAAAAAGGCTTGTACACCTTTGGGCCATTTAACATTTCAAAAGAGGGGCGATGGCAAATTCTCAGTAAGATCGAAGTGGGTCAATTTAAAGGCTATCATAAAAATGAAGCGTATGCCGTGAAATAAAATCATTTCACTGTGACATAAAAATCTCTCTCACATTTTTCCTTTGTTATAATCCTCCCATGAAAGAGGAGGCTGTGTTTATGGTAGAAGTTTTTGCAACAAGCCGTGCAATACGTGCGTTTTATGATACATTTTTAGAAAGTAACACCTTACTTCCCAAAGCGATGAGTATAGCTGAGTTGGAACAAAAAGCCGTGTTAGTTCCTCATCATCGCTTCATTGATGAGGATATGCGTGTTTTGTTAATGCAAGAAGCCTCCCGTTTTACCCGTTTTGAGCTTTTGCATATTGAGCGTGAATTTTTT
>JAJOKG010000050.1:40717-43361 GCA_021206415.1 Sulfurospirillum sp.
TTTTTTGAAAAACTCCTCGTATCTTTTCCGTTTTTTTGAAGAGCTTTCTCATGAACGTGTTACCCTTGAGAGCCTCAAAGCAGCAGACACGTATGAGCATTATGGCGAGCATTTAGAAGTTTTAGAAACGCTTTTAAAGCACTACAAAGCTCTTTTGTCAAAACATGCACTCTATGACCGTATTAGCTTACCTGAATTGTATACCATTAATGAGGAGTATGTTCGCTCACTAGAGGGCGTGCGTATTCATTTGGAGGGTTTTTTAAGTCGTTTTGAATGGGAACTTTTAACCCATCTTGCACACTATATTCCTTTACATGTAAAGGTGTGTATCACTGCGTATAATCAAAAAATGCAAAATTATTTTCAAGAATATGGCATACATTTAGAGCTTAATACGTGCTATGAAATTGATTTTTCTTCCAAAACTATTTTACATGTAAGCGCACAAGTGCCGCTTAGCCAGAACATTGAATGTTATGGATTTAGCTCACGACTATCGCAGATTGCGTATCTGCAAAGTACGATTGCTCGTTTTGTGCAGGAGGGACTTGATCCTAGCGAGATTGTGGTTGTTTTGCCCGATGAGCTGTTTGCGCAAAGTCTTGCGTGTTTTGACAGATGGGAAAATTTGAATTTTGCTATGGGTATGAGCCTTAAGCAAAGCTCTTTTTTCCAAAAACTCAGTGCCCTTGAAAAAGCGATGAGAAATGATGCTATTGAAGATTATCTGAGGCTTGAGCGTTTAAACATAGAAGAAAGTGTACGTTTTACATGTAAAGAGATATGGCATCAAAAACTCTCGCCTAGAGATGCGATGGCATTTTATGAAGCCTTATTGGATGAAAAAGAGGCAGGAAAATCGTTATTTAAAGAGGCTTTTTTTGCATTTGAGCATTTTTTAAAGCATGCACCTGCTTTGCGTTTTGAACAAATGAGTAAACTCTTTTTAAACCGTTTAAGCGCATTAAGTGAAGATGATGTTAGAGGTGGAAAAGTAACAGTGATGGGTGTTTTAGAGACCCGTGGAGTGAAATATAAAGGTGTGATTGTCTTAGATTTTAACGATGAGTTTGTTCCCAAACGCTCTTCTAAAGATCTTTTTCTCTCCTCCGATGTGCGCGCACATGCAGGACTTCCCACTAAGAGAGATCGTGAGAATTTACAGCGCTATTATTACCATCAACTTTTTTCTCATGCACAAAAGATAGCCATTGCGTATGTAAAAAATGAGACGTCCATGCCTTCTCGTTTTTTAGATGCCTTAGGATTTGAGACGCATCATATGGCAGATGAAAAAGCCTTGCACACACTTTTATTTACGCCTAATCAGGTAAAAAATGTCTATACAGAAGCGTTTATTGATGCGCCTTATGAACTTAAATCTCATCCTCTTTCTGCCACCAAACTGAAAACACTGCTGACATGTAAACGTCAGTTTTACTTTCGGTATATCGCACGCTTGAGGGAAGCAAAAATGCCCAGTCACACCATTGATGAACAAAGCATTGGTGTGGCCTTGCATAAGGTTTTAGAAGAGGCTATTTGCGATGAAGCACTTTTAGATGAAAAAAGACTCTTTAATAGCCTAGAAAAGCTTTTAAAAGAGCAAAATCATCATGAAGTATGGGGCTATTTTGCGGATGTGTGGTTGGAGAAATTGCGAGCGTTTATTCGCAATGAAATTAATCGATTTGATGAGGGATTTCGTGTGTTTAAAAAAGAGTTTACCCATGCTATCGCCTATGAGGGTTTTGTGTTGGAAGGGCAGATGGATAGAATCGATGAAAAAGAGGGAAAGCTTTTTGTGATCGACTATAAAAGTGGAAAAATTCCCACAACGACGGAGAAAACCTTAGATCATACCGTGGATTTTCAATTGGTCTTTTACGCGCTTATTGCAGGTGCTTTGGGTCAAGTTGAGGGGGTTTATTACTATGACCTTAAAGAAGGTGTTTTGGTGCCTGAGGCATTTTTAGAAGAGAAAAAAGCACTCTTACATGTAACGTTGCAAACACTTTCAAAACCGCTCAATGGCTATGAATTATGTGAAGAAGTGAAGCATTGTAGGCTTTGTCCTTACGTGCTTTTGTGTGGCAGAGAGGAGCAGATATGAAATTTTCACCCTATTTAGCGCTTGAAGCCAGTGCGGGAAGTGGTAAGACTTTTGCCTTAAGTGTGCGTTATCTCTCCTTATTGTTTATGGGCGCTCATCCTCAAAAAATTGTTGCCCTTACGTTTACCAATAAATCGGCTTCGGAGATGAAAACACGTATTTTTGAGACCTTAAAACATTTGGAAAGTAAAGATGAGTTAGATGCCATTGCGCTACAAACGGGCAAAAGCAAAGAGGCATTGCTTCGTGAAAAAGAGCGTGTGCTTCAAACGCTTTTAGAATCAGAGATTAAAATCTCAACCTTAGACTTCTTTTTTTGCACTTATTTTACGTCATTTCTCACTCTATGTAGGCTTGCAACCTGATTTTCAAGTGGGGCAAGATATGAGGGATGAAGCCCTAGTAGAGCGGTTTATTGCACAATGCAAACGCCATAATTTGTATCGCTCCTTGATTTCTTTTAGTATCAATGAAGATAAAAAATTAGGCGATATTTTCTCCTTGTTAAACATGCTCTATCAAAAAAAA
>JAJOKG010000050.1:43461-47318 GCA_021206415.1 Sulfurospirillum sp.
AGTAGAGCGGTTTATTGCACAATGCAAACGCCATAATTTGTATCGCTCCTTGATTTCTTTTAGTATCAATGAAGATAAAAAATTAGGCGATATTTTCTCCTTGTTAAACATGCTCTATCAAAAAAAAATCAGAACTCAATATCAGTGGTTTTAAAGAGGCAAAGTATCCTTCTTTAGAGCCTTGTTTGGAACTTTTAGAGCGCATACGTGAGCATTTTGAACGCAGTGGGCTTTTGGAGCGTGGCATGGCAACACTGAGGGCACAAACACTGCGTGAGCTTTTGGCGAAGAAATATTTAGCAAAAGAAGATTTTGGCTATTGGGATTATAAGAAGCATGCCAACGCAGATGTAAATCTGCTCTTAGATGAACTAAAGCGAGCACTCAATACACATGTTAATGCAAAAGAGGCGTATTTTTTAGGAGAACTTGGAAAACTTTTTACGGTTTATGATGAGAGCCTTAGAGGCGTCATGAAAGAGTATGGAGAACTTGCCTTTGATGATGTGACCAATTTGCTTTATGGTCTGTTGCGTGAGGAGATTAGCAAAGCATTTCTCTATTTTCGTTTGGATGGAGCGATAGAGCATCTTTTGATTGATGAGTTTCAAGATACCAGTATTGTGCAGTACCAAATTTTGTTGCCTATTATCGAAGAAATACGAGCAGGAGAGGGCGTTAAAGCCTTTAAAACACTCTTTTTTGTTGGCGATGTGAAGCAGTCGATTTACCGTTTTCGAGGAGGAGCGAAAGAGCTTTTTGGGTACGCTAAAAAGGCTTTGCATTTAGATGTGGATTCTTTGGATACGAATTATCGAAGTATGTATGAAGTGGTGCAATTTGTCAATGAAGTGTTTCAGGAAAAAATAAAAGGATATGAGCCTCAAAAGGTAGCGAAAGAGGAGAAAACAGGGTATATCAATGTGCAAATGCGTGAGGAGATTGAACCTTTGGTTTTGGAGGCGATTGGTGTGCTCCTTAAGGAGGGTGTTAAGCCCAAAGAGATTGCACTTTTGGTTCATACCAATAAAGATGCGCAACTCTTTAAAGGATTGATACAAGAGCATTTTCCTTTTTTACATGTAAGATTGGAAGCCACGCTTAAACTCATTGAAGTACGGTCTATTAAAGCGGTGATTTCATTGCTAAAATACCTTTATTTTGGTGATGAATTGTATAGAGCACAATTTTTTGTTTTATGCTCTCAATCGTGGGATACGCCTCTTCATCAAAATCTTTGGAATATTCATGAAACGCCTTTGGTGTTGGTGGAGAAAATCATTCGTCATTTCGGGCTGTTTGATGGTAGTAGCGATTGGCTCGCTTTTTTGGAAGTAGCAAGAAGGTACGATGAAATTGAGAGTTTTTTATTTGCTTTGGAGACGTTGAGCGATGAAGCCAAAAGCGAAGATACGGAGGGATTGCGTGTACTTACAGTTCATAAATCCAAAGGCTTAGAGTTTGAGCACGTCATTTTATGTGATAAATTAGGGCGGGATAATAACCGAAGTGATACCTTGTTGTTGAGTTATGATGAAGTCGATATTCAAGGGATTTATCTCACGATGGGAGGCAGAGAAGCGGTGGATACGCTTTATGCCAAAGCCAAAGAGAAAGAGGTGTTGTTGAGTGATGAAGATAGACTCAATGCCCTTTATGTTGCTTTTACAAGAGCAAAACGTTCATTATTTATTTGTGCAAAGAAAGAAAACAGTACGTTTGAAATGCTCAATCTAACTCCTTTGGAGCGAGGTATGTTAACCCTCTCAAAAAATGAGTCTATCGTAGCGCAAAATGAAATGGCACTTTTTATGCCACAACGCTATGGCTCTCAAGAGGTGAGTAAAATAGAAGAGGAGACGAGTGAAGCGGACGTAAGTTCTATGACCTTTGGTATAGCCCAGCACTATTTATTAGAGATGTGGGATGGTTTTGAAGAGCAGACACTTGGGCGTGCTTATCTTGCCGTGTGCAATCGCTTTGCGCCTCTTTTGGATGAAACAGCGCTCCATGCTCTTTATCAACGCGCTGAACACCTTCTTACATGTAAAGAGTTTTTAGCGCTTCTTAAGGGAGCAAAAATTTATAAAGAACAGCCTTTAATGTACCAAAAAGAGCGCAAGCAAATAGATCTTTTACTTGAACATCCCGATAAAATTGTAGTGATTGATTATAAAAGCTCAAAGCGACACAGCACAAAACACCATGCACAAGTGAAGCTTTATCAAGAAGCACTTTCACAAATGTATGCCCTTCCTGTGGAGGGGTATATTTGTTATTTAGCGCAAGAGGGTGTCGAGCTGGTTAAAAGCTTATAAGACACTTAATTTAAGCGATATGTAAGTATAGTTTAACTACACTTGCACTTCGTTAAATAAATACGTCAAAGGTTATGACAGATGAAAGCTACACAAGCGATTAAGCCAAGCGAAGTTAAACGCGACTGGATCGTAGTGGACGCTGCTGGTAAGAGATTTGGTAAACTCCTTACAGAAGTAGCAACACTGCTCAGAGGCAAACATAAACCTTACTTTACTCCAAACGTTGATTGTGGTGATTTTGTTATCATCATCAATGCGGAAAAAGTAGAGTTTAGTGGAACAAAATTAGACACAAAATTGTATCACAGACACACAGGATATTTCGGTGGCGTTAAAACTGAAAAATTAGGTGATCTTTTGAACAACAACCCAGCGAAATTGTACAGACTTGCAGTAAGAGGCATGTTACCTAAAACAAATCTTGCTAAAGAGATGATCAAAAAGCTAAAAGTATATGCTGGTAATGAGCATCCACATACAGCGCAAGTTAAAGCAGAGGTAAAGTAATATGGCAAAAGTATATGCAACTGGTAAAAGAAAAACAGCTATCGCTAAAGTATGGGTTGCACCTGGTAAAGGTTCAATTACAGTTAACGGTATTGATTTTGAAGCGTGGTTGGGTGGACATGAGACCATTAAAAAAACGTGTTCGTCAACCCCTTGCTCTTACAAAACAAGAAGCAAGTTTTGATATCGTAGCTTCTACTCAAGGCGGCGGTTATTCAGCTCAAGCTGATGCTCTTCGTCATGGTATCTCTAAAGCATTGGCTTCTATGGATGCAGATTTTAGAGCAATCCTTAAACCATTTGGTTTATTAACTCGTGACTCAAGAATCGTTGAGCGTAAAAAAATACGGTAAGAAAAAAGCTCGTCGTAGCCCACAATTTTCTAAACGTTAATGATTTCCTTCAGGGAAGCATTAAAAGTTTCCTTGAAAACGTTAATCGTTTACATGTAAAAGCCTTTCGAGGCTTTTACATCCTTTCTTTATACATTTTCTGTCATAAGCATTTTTTCTTTAAAGCAATGACAAGAGATAACTAGCTACAATCCATCTCATCAAACGTTATAAAAAAGGTACAATATGCCAACCATTTGTATGTTTTATGGGATTATTATTAGGATGTATTGTGCACCAAGCGAACATAATCCACCTCATTTTCATGTCTACTATAATGAGTATAAGGCAATTATAGATATTCGAACTTGTGAAATTACCGATGGCAAACTTCCAACCAAACAAACAAAAATTGTTTTAGCATGGGCAGAACTTAGACAAGAAGAGTTATTGGCAGATTGGCAATTGGCTCAAAATGGTGAATTGCCTTTTATGATTGAACCTCTTAGATAAGGAGTTTTTATGTATCTTTCTGTGATAAATGTTGTTGCATTAGAAGATTATAAGCTTTTATTGACTTTTGAAAATGGTGAAAAAAAGATTTTTGATGTAACACCCTATCTTAAAATAGGTAGATTTTCAGAACTTAAAAATTGTGAAATATTTAAAAGTGTACGTGTGCATTTTGATAGTGTTG
>JAJOKG010000016.1 GCA_021206415.1 Sulfurospirillum sp.
CGCAAGAAAAATGAAATTAGTCGTGAAATAAGCCTTAAAGATCTGGGGAGGAGAGTATAGAATTATGCGTTCAAGCGAGTATAGTCATTCATGATAGTTGGAATTGAAGGAAATGTTCTTAAAAAAAGAAGTTACGTCGGTTTGCATTAAAACAGCTTCAGGATTAAGTTATAAAGTTTTTGTTTCACTTTCTAGCATCGCAAAAATTACAAAAAATGAAATTATATCTTTACATGTAAGTCAAATTATTCGTGAAGATCAACACAGTTTATATGGTTTTATAGATGAAAATGAAAAAAAAAGTCTTCGATACCCTTATTAAACTCAATGGTATTGGCCCATCCACAGCCCTTGCGGTATGCTCAACCTTAAGCCCAGATGATTTTGCACAGGCATTGATCAGTCAAAATATTGGTGCTTTTCAAAAAGTACCAGGGATTGGACCAAAGAGTGCTAAGCGAATTTTGGTTGAATTAAGTGACTTTTCACTTCAACTCTTAAACGATGAATATACCAATAGCAGTATGCAAGAAGCTTCTATGGCTCTTGAAAGTTTAGGCTTTAAAAAAGAGAGTATTAAAAAAGTGTTGAGTAATATTCAAGGAAGCGATACACAAACAATCATTAAAGAAGCTTTGAAAAAGCTCAGTTAATAAAGGAAAAAGATGAAAATAGCCGTTTTATTTGGCGCACAAAGTTTTGAACATGAAATTAGCATTGTCAGTGCTATTGCTTTAAAGAAAGTCTTGAAGCAGGAAATTATCTATATTTTTTGTGATTATGAGCGTAATTTTTTATCTCATTCCCACCGATAAAATTACTTCAAAACGTTTTAGTAGTGGTGAGTATAAAAAAGACAAGCTTTGTATTTGAAACAGGGTGGTTTTTATGCAAAAAAATGCTAGGAGAAGAGCATCTTAGCTTTGATGTCATGATTAATTTGGTGCATGGACGCGATGGAGAAGATGGAAAACTAAGTTCTTTACTCGATTTTTTTGCTATTCCTTATATTGGACCTCGAATCGAAGGAAGTTGTATCAGTTATAACAAGCTTTTGACAAAACTCTATGCTAAAGAAGTGGGTGTCAATGTACTTGATTACCAAGTGATTCACAAAGGAAGCAATGAGCCAATTACTCTTGCCTATCCTTTTATTGTAAAGCCTATTCGATTGGGCAGTTCTATTGGCATTGGGATTGTCAAAGAGGAGAAAGAACTAGCCTACGCTTTAGATGTTGCTTTTGAATTTGACGATACGGTTTTAATTGAGCCTTTTGTATGTAGTGTTAAAGAGTACAATCTTGCAGGATGTAAAACAGATACCTTTAAATTTTCTATTATTGAAGAGCCTCAGAAAGAGGATTTTTTAGATTTTGATAAAAAGTATTTAGATTTTTCACGTACAAAAAGGGTGAATGAAGCAACCTTAGATACACACGTGGAAGAGGGGATTCGTCAAGCGTTTATGAAACTCTATGATCCTCTTTTTTTAGGGGCTCTGATCCGTTGTGATTTCTTTGTCATTGATGAAAAAATTTATCTTAATGAAATCAATCCAATTCCAGGAAGTATGGCAAACTATCTTTTTGATGATTTTGATCGTATTATTACTGAATTAGCAAATTACTTACCGAGCACAACGCCTGTTACCAAAGCGTATCGATATATTAATTCTATTCAAGCAGCCAAAGGCAAATAAAAGCCTTTTTTACATAATATAATACATAAAATTTTGCAAAAAAGGTTTCCGTGTATGACCTATACCAAAAATGAAATCATGACCGCAACAGATATGGTGCGTAATTTTAGTTCTGTATTAGGGAGTCTCAGTAAGGGTGAGGCAAAGCGTATTGTGATCGTAAAGAACAACCGTTTTGAAGCAGTCATGGTTACGGTTGATGAATACGAAAAAATGAGTGAGGCAGTCAATATTTTAGAAAAAATTTATGCCAACACGAAAAAGAAGAGTGATGGCTAAGAAAGAGATTGTTTTTCAAGGAAATACGTACGCACTCAGTTATGAGATTCTTCATCTTCATCAGCCTAAAACCATCCTTTTTTTACATGGATGGGGAAGTAATAAAGAAATTATGAAACAGGCTTTTGGCAATACGTTTACAGCGTATCAACATCTTTATTTGGATTTGCCTGGATTTGGGAGTTCTCCTCTTCATAGCGTGATTGATACTGCAATGTATGCAAAAATTGTTGAGGCTTTTTTAGAGGCTTTACATGTAAAACCTTTCATGGTTTTTGGACACTCTTTTGGTGGAAAAGTAGCCACACTTTTGGAACCTAATGTTTTAGTTTTGCTTTCAAGTGCAGGTATCGTTGCTCCTAAATCGTTGAAGGTACGTACAAAGATAGCTCTTTTTAAGCTGTTTAAACCTTTTTTCCCGCAGACGTTTTATCGCTTTTTTGCAACCAAAGATGTTGAAGGAATGAGCCAAACAATGTATGAAATTTTAAAACGTGTCGTCAATGAAGATTTCAGCTCAAAATTCTTTACATGTAAAGCTCAAACATTTATTTTTTGGGGTAAAGATGATTCTGCTACACCGCTGAATAGTGGTGAAAAAATTCATGCGTTGATTCCCAACAGTCATTTCAATGTTTTTGAAGGAGATCATTTTTTCTTTGTGAAAAAAGGGAAAACTATTGAAAAATTGCTTATGGAGTTTGGCTTTTGAATACTTATAGATTGATTGTGACTGGGCGTGTTCAAGGGGTGAACTATCGGCGTTTTGTAGTGGAAATGGCAGAAACTTTGGGTTATGGTGGTTATGTTAAAAATTTAAGTGACGGAAGCGTTGAAGTTGTTGTTAATACGGCCTATGAAGAGGATTTAGAGTTTTTTATTTCAAAGCTTTATGATGGTTCAATGTTTTCAAATGTGCAAGACGTGAGTTGTCAAAAAATAGAGTCTTGTTCGTTCAATCATTTTGAAAAGAGATAATCATGGAATTATTTATCAATAGCGTTGTGCATATTTGTTTGCTTCTAGGTATAGGATATTATTTTATAACTGCAATGCAGTGGTATAGTTATCGATTGGAACGGGTGGTATTTCATTACAATCGTTATGATTGGCATCTTTATTTTTTTCTCCTTCCCTTGGTAGGTTATTACCTTTTAGAGGGCATATTCTTATATCTTTTAGCTATTTTGTTTATTGTGTTACTTGCTTTTTGGTACCGAAAAAATGATAAAAAACTGGTTTGGACAGCGCGGATTAAACGGTTTTTTCTTTTTTTTGATTTTAGCGACACTTTTTCAAGATCTTTTGTGTTTTGTTTATGATGCATGCCAAAAATTTGGCATTATTATTCCTTTAGCGATTGCACAACTGCTCAGTATGGTTTTTGAGAAAATACTTTTTGAAAGTTATAAAAAAGAAGCAAGCCAAAAATTGATGCACCGACCAGAACTAAAAGTGGTTGCTATTACCGCAAGTTATGGTAAAACGAGTATCAAAAATTTTCTAGCCCAAATACTTTCTAAAAAATTTTCCGTCTACAAAACACCACGCAGTGTGAATACTTTAGGGGGCATTATTAAAGATATCAACACTGATTTACCGAAAAATTGTGAAGTCTATATTGTCGAAGCAGGTGCTCGTGCACGTGGAGATATTGATGAAATCGCAAAACTTGTGAATCCTCACATTGCCATTGTAGGTCGAGTGGGAGAACAGCACATTGAATATTTTAAAACCTTAGAGAATATTCGTAATACAAAAATGGAAATTATTCACTCTAACAGACTTCAAAAAGCATTTGTGCATGAAAGTGCCTATGTCCAGCCACGTTTAGATATTGTTTCTTTTGGTGGCGATGTAACACACGTCCTTGCTACACTTGAGGGACTTGAGTTTGATATGATCATTGAGGGCAAGGAAGAACACTTTACATGTAATCTATTGGGGGATTTTAATGCTATTAATCTAGCAGCCTCCATTCATGTCGCTAGAGAATTAGGAATGTCTTTAGATGAAATTAAGCAAGCCATCCAAAATCTTCAAGGCGTTGAGCATCGACTTCAAAAAATTGAAGCAGGTGGAAAATTAATTATTGATGATAGTTTTAATGGTAATTTAGAAGGTATGTTAAGTTCGTATCAATTAGCTTCTAGCTATAAGGGACGTAAAGTGATTGTGACACCGGGTATTGTTGAAAGTACAGAAGAGGCCAATACACTTTTAGCGCAAAGAATAGATGAAATTTTTGATGTAGTGATTATTACAGGAAAAAGTAATGCATCTATTTTGGATTTACATGTAAAGAAAGCAGAGAAAATTCTTTAGCAGATAAATCCCTTTTGCAAAAAGTTTTAGCAGAACAAACACACGTGGGAGATTTAATTTTATTTTCCAATGATGCTCCAGGTTTTATCTAAAAAAGATGTAAATATTTTATGTTAGATTGTAATTATTAGATGATTGTTAAATGATTATACGTATGATGAAAGAATTTGCAGAAGTTAATACAAAGGAGCGAGATGCAAACTAAAAGCTTATATATCTCATCGCTAGAATCAGCCGCGGGCAGTCTGATTGTTACGATGGGTATTATGGAGTTGCTCAAAGGTCGTCTTGGTAGAGTTGCTTTTTTCAGACCGGTTATTGTAGACAGTCATGAGCCTGATCAAGATATTAGTTTTATATTGGAACATTATGCTCTTAAAATGCCATATGAAAAAACATATGGGTATACGGTGCATCAGGTTGAAAGCTTAATTGCGGAGAACAAATACAATGAAGTTTTAGAAACACTCATTGAAAAATTTAAAACTTTGGAAAATCAATACGATTTTGTACTAGTAGAAGGATTGAACCAATCTATTTTTTCCAATACACTTGATTTTGACATCAACCTTTCCATCGCAAAAAACCTTAGTGCGCCTTTTATTAGTGTATTAAAAGGTAAAGGCAAAAGTGTTAAGGAAGTGGTTGATGAAATTCATATTGAAGCAGAAGCTATTAAAACAGCAGGATGTCAACATTTTGCAACGTTTGTCAATCGTTTAGGTCAAGCTGAGTCAGAAGCACTTAAAGAGCTTGCTTCTTCTATTCCCCTTCAAAACAGCCCTATCTATTTTCTACCTGAAGTGCCAGAACTGGATACGCCAACTGTTGCAGAGATCCATAAAAAATTAGGATGTATGCATATTCATGGTGAAGAAAAAGATTTGAGGCGTGTCGTAAAACAGAGTAAAATTGCGGCAATGAGACTAGAAAATTTTTTAGAGCATATTGAAGAAGGTGATTTTATTATTACTCCAGGTGATAGGTCTGATGTGATTTTAGGGTGCTTGAGTGCTGTGCTATCAAAAAATTATCCTAATATTTCTGGTATTTTGCTGACAGGAGGATTGCTCCCTCATAAAGCAATTAATAAGCTTTTTTTAGGATTTAATGACTTTTCCATTCCTATTTTAAGTGTCGATACAGATACCTATCATACCGCCGTAAATGTTGCAAAAGTTCCCGCAACCATTACGGCGCAAAGTGTCCGTAAAATTGCATTAGCCATGGGACTTTTTTCTTCTAATGTAAATATCAAAGAGATTGAAACGATGATTAATGCTGAATCATCTCATTCCTCTATTACCCCTGTTATGTTTGAATACGCACTTTTTGAGCGAGCACGAAGTAATCGTAAAAAAATTGTGCTTCCTGAAAGCGGTGATGAGCGTATTTTAAGAGCAACAGAAATTTTATTACGTCGAAATGTTGCTGAGATTATATTGTTAGGCGATGCAGAAGAAGTTTTCCGAAAAAGTGCTTCATTAGGATTAGATATTAGCAAAGCAACGATTATTAACCCTGCTACGTCTCCTTTAATGGATGAATTTGTGAGCTCTTTTTATGAAATGCGTAAAGCCAAAGGCCTCTCTTTGGAAGTAGCGCGTGATAGCATGATGCTTACCAATTATTTTGCAACGATGATGGTTGCTTTGGGGTATGCTGATGGTATGGTTTCAGGTGCTATTCATACGACACAAGAGACGATTCGTCCAGCTCTACAAATTATTAAAACAAAACCGAATATTTCAATTGTTTCAAGCCTTTTCTTTATGTGTTTAGATACTCGTGTACTTGTTTATGGTGATTGTGCCGTCAATCAAGACCCTAATGCAGAAGAATTGGCACAAATTGCTATCTCCTCCGCAGATACAGCAAGCATGTTTGGCATTGAGCCAAAAATTGCGATGCTTTCTTACTCAACAGGCGATTCTGGCAAAGGAGAAGAGGTTGAAAAAGTTCGTCTTGCCACTAAAATTGTCAAAGAAATGCGACCTGATTTAATGGTGGAAGGGCCTATTCAATACGATGCTGCCATTGATCCGACGGTTGCTAAAACAAAACTTCCTAATAGTAAAGTTGCAGGCGAAGCCACTATCTTTATTTTTCCAGATTTAAATACAGGTAACAATACCTACAAAGCGGTTCAAAGAAGTTCAGGTGCTGTTGCCATTGGTCCAGTACTTCAAGGTCTTCGTAAACCAGTCAATGACCTTAGTCGTGGATGTTTAGTTCCTGATATTGTCAACACCGTAGCCATTACTGCTATTCAAGCACAAACCAACGATGGAGTAAGCAATTGAAAATCTTAGTTTTAAACGCAGGGAGTTCTTCTGTTAAATTTCAACTTTTCAACATGGCGAACAATGCAGTTTTAGCCAGTGGATTGATTGAACAAATTAGTGAGCCAATGTCACGAACACGTATGAAGTACAAGGATACTTCTGGCGTCGAGCAGCTTATTGAGCAAACAGCACCCATTGCTGACCATCATGAGGCACTTAAAAAAAATGAGTCTGCTTTTAATTGAATCAGGGGTCATTCATAATCTGAATGATCTTGATGGAATAGGGCATCGTGTGGTACAAGGAGGTGCGTCCTTTCAAGCTCCTGCGATGGTAGACGAATATGTTATGTCTGAAATTGAAAGGCTCATTCCTCTAGCACCACTTCATAATCCAGGACATCTCTCAGGGATGAAAGTTTCGGTAGAGCAAAGTCCAAATGTGCCTCAAGTGGCTATTTTTGATACAGCCTTCCATTCAACTCTACCCAAATATGCGTACATGTATGCATTGCCCTATAAATATTACGAAGAACTTAGAATTAGGCGTTATGGTTTTCATGGAACCTCACATCGATACA
Organism: Sulfurospirillum sp.; assembly: GCA_021206415.1. Classification (GTDB taxonomy): domain Bacteria; phylum Campylobacterota; class Campylobacteria; order Campylobacterales; family Sulfurospirillaceae; genus Sulfurospirillum. The sequence continues at coordinate 7,169 of JAJOKG010000016.1, forward strand.
TTGTTAAGGAAGCCGCCAAATATCTAAAACAAGATATAAACACACTGAATGCTATTACGCTTCATTTAGGAAATGGTGCCAGTATTGCAGCCATCGAAAATGGTAAAAGTGTCGATACGTCTATGGGACTTACTCCGCTTGAGGGTCTTATTATGGGAACACGTAGCGGGGATATAGACCCAGCTATTTTGTTCTATTTGGCGCGTAAACGAGGGTTAACGCTTGATGAATTAGATCGTATGCTTAATAAAGAGAGTGGCTTAAAAGGTATTTGTGGAAGTAATGATATGCGAGAAATTAGCCGCTTGGCACACGAAGGAAATGAACAAGCACAACTGGCTCGTGATATGTTTAATTATCGTTTGAAGAAATATATTGGTGCATACAGTGCTGTTTTAGGTCGTGTAGATTGTATTATTTTCACTGGAGGTATTGGTGAAAATGATAGTGAAGTACGGTGTGAGTCTTGTAGCCGCTTAGAAAACTTTGGAATTAAAATAGATACAACACGTAATACAGCGCGAACAGAAGGCATCCGACAAATTAGCATGGATGATAGCGCTGTAAAAGTATTGGTTATTCCAACCAACGAAGAGCTAGAAATTGCTGTTGAAACAATGGAAATGATTGAAAAACATTGTTGAGTTATGTTTTACATGTAGAGATTTTCTCTACATGTAGTTTATAATAAAAGCTCTTTAGCCAGTGTGTTAATTCTCTTTCCATCGGCGACACCTTCACATTCTATCAAGACAGCACCCATTAATTTTCCTATCTCTTTTAGACTTGAAATACCTTGCGCTTCAATATGTTTAGAAATAATCACTTTAAGCGCTTCATCGCTAAGTTGTTCTGGTAGGTATGCTTTTAGAATTTTTGCTTCTGCACACTCTTTTTCATATAAATCTTCTCGCCCCGCTTCTTTAAATGCAGTAGCAGCATCATCACGCTGTTTAAGTGATTTTTGAATAATCTTCACAATATCTGCATCGCTAAGTTCTTTACGTTCATCTACTTCAATTTGTTTTAGTGCACTCATTAAAAAACGAATAGCATCACGCATAAAATTATCTTTATTTTTCATTGCATTTTTGAGATCATCTTGAAGCTTTCTTTTAAGTTCAGACATCATTTTTCCTTTTATTTTGGATTTTCATTCACGAGGTATTTTATAGTATACTTTCGTAAAACAGAATAAAATGGAGTGCTATGAGAGTTTTTACATGTAGCCTTGTTGTAGCTTGTACATTAGTAGGCTGTGCCAATCATCCTGCTAGTCCAGATATCAGTATGAAACCTCCCGTGTATGTTGATGAGATGCCAACACGTGTGAATGAAAATATGGCTTCAAATCCTGGAAGTCTTTTTGGACAAGGTGACAATCCTTTATTTGCTGATTTGAAGGCAATGCATGTCAATGATATTGTAACAATCACCATTACTGAGCAAACCGTTCAAACATCTTCAGGGAATAAAGCTTTATCCAAGGAGAGCAGTAGCGACTTAAATGCAGGTATGATTACAGGAGTACCTTTTGGTGGTGCGATAGGTAATGTTGCAGATAAAATTGCTACGAAGTCTGCAAATTTAGGTTTTAGCGCAGGGTCAACTAATTCATTTACAGGAACAGGAAGTACAAGTCGTAATGAAAGTTTCAATACAACAATTTCTGCACGTATTATTAAAGTATTAAGTAATGGAAATTATTTTATTGAAGGAAGCCGTGAACTATTGATTAATGGTGAAAAGCAACTTATTCAAGTGAGTGGAGTCATTCGTCCTTATGATATTGATCAGTATAACAATATTGATTCAAGATATATTGCTGATGCAAAAATTCTCTATAAGACAGAAGGAGATATTGATCAAACGACGACAAAACCATGGGGAAGCAAATTTATGGAAACTATTTGGCCATTTTAATTGTGTTACAAATTATAATTTATTAAAGGATATTTCATTTGGAAACAAACAACGCACCTAAATTTATGGAAAGAGATAAAATTTTCAAAGCTAAAGATGTTATTGTCGCACTCAAATATTTTGGGGCTAGTTTTGACAAGCTAAAACAATACACCAGAACGGCACGTGCCATCGTTCTTGGTTACAAAGCATGGAAGTTAGGGTTAAATGAAACACAACTTCGCCTAGTTATCACACGTGATGTGAATGATAAAGAAATCTTAGATGTTCTTCAATACAAAGAAAAGAAAAGTATTCGTAGTTGGAGTATTTCGACTAAAGTTAAAGAGGATGATTATAAG
>JAJOKG010000149.1:0-7462 GCA_021206415.1 Sulfurospirillum sp.
CCCTCGGTGGGACAGGCATCCGCACATTTTGGCATCGTAGAGTCCGCACACTCGATGCACTTTTCAGGCTTAACATAGGTCGTCTCACCATTCACGGGTGAATCAGATGCACTCACAATCGCCGTTGCGGGGCACTCGTCAATACAGCTATCACAATTGATGCAAAGCTCGGTTATTCTTACTGCCATGATGTATCCTTTAGATGTAAATAGTACGTTAAAACAGATGCCACGGTAAAATAAGGGTTATCTTACCGTGGTGTTGAGTAAGGTTTTAAGGTACGCAAGGCAAACTTTGCATAAGGTGTTCCGTAGGCGTTTTTTGGGCTAATGGAACATCTCTTGCAACTCCGCTGTTATGATAAACAAAAAACTCATCAAGGATTTGTTAAACGAGAGTGCTTGTTCTCATAACAAAGACAAAAAAAGTAGCTGTGACAAACCCAAACCTGGAGCGACAAGCGGAGGGTGTGCGTTCGAGGGGGCGCAAATATCACTCTTTCCATATGCGGATGCAGCACACTTGGTGCATGGGCCCGACACGTGTCTTGGCGCTTCATGGGAGACTCGAGCTACACTTACAAGCTATGAAGGTGAGAACAATACGCCTCTAGGCTATTGTACCAATGTCACGACGCAAGACATCATTTTTGGGGGCGATAAAAAGCTTGCTGAGGCGATTGCGTATATCGTGGAGCACAAAAAGCCTAAGGCGGTTTTTGTCTATGAAACTTGTGTCACAGCGATGATAGGGGACAACATTGACTTTACATGTAAAGAAGCAAGGAAGCGTTTTGGCATTCCCATTGTGCCTGTGCATTCCCCTGGTTTTGTGGGTGGGAAAAACTTAGGCTCTAGGCTTGCAGGTGAAGCCGTCCTTGATGCGTTGGTAGGCACACGTGAGCCAAAAGAGATTCACCCTTTTGGGATTAATTTGATCGGGGATTATAACGTCACGGGCGATATGTGGCAGTACACGCCCATCTTGGAGCGCATCGGGATTAAAGTGGTCGCAACGCTCTCGGGCGATGGGCGTATTGAAGCGGTACAAACCGCACACACCGCCAAACTCAATGTCATCGTCTGTGCCAAATCCCTCATCACGCTGTGCCGAAAAATGCAAGAACGCTACAATATCCCTTATGTCAGCGTCTCTTTTTACGGCAAACGTGACACCTCCAATGCCATTCGCTCCATCGTCAATGCCTTTGGTGATGAAGCGATGAGTAAGAGGGCGGAGAAGATCATCCTTGAAGAAGAAGCCAAATTAGAAGAGCGATTGCTTCCGTATCGTGAAATTTTAAAAGATAAAAAAGCGATTTTGAACACGGGAGGCAATAAGTCGTGGTCGATAGCCTCAGCGCTTCAGGACATAGGCATTGAAGTTGTGGCAACGTCCATTCGTAAAGCCACCGAAGAGGACATCGCCATTGCTAAAACGTACGTGCCCATCTTGATGAAAGTTCCTGCCAATGAGCAAGCCAAACTCATTGATGAGCACAACATTGACATCTTACTTGCAGGTGGGCGAAGCCTTTATACCGCGCTCAAAAAAAAGGTAGCCTTTGTCGATGTCAATCAAGAAAAAAAGGTGAGTTATGGCGCATACGGTGGCTTGGAAAACTTAGCGATTGATGTGTGTGCCGCATTAGCAAATCCTGTCTTCAAACTAGCTGGAAAGGTCGCACCATGGGAGAATTGAAAGTGATGAAACCTTTACATGTAAACCCTTTGAAACTCTCTCAACCCATGGGAGCGACATTGGCGTTTTTGGGGATTAAAAACTGTATGCCCTTGATGCATGGAGCGCAGGGCTGTGCGTCGTTTACCAAAGTGGTTTTTACCAGACACTTTAACGACCCCATCACCATTCAAACCACGGCGGTCAATGACATTACCGCTGTGATAGATGGAGGAGAGAAGGGTATATCTGAAGCTATAGCAAACATTACCCAAAAGGTCACGCCTGAATTGGTAGGGCTGTTTACGACGGGTTTGACTGAGACCAAAGGCGATGACATCAAAGGAGCGTGTGCGCTGTTAAAAGAGAAGCAAAAAATCGTTTACGTCCATACGCCCGATTTTGAAGGAGGTCTTGAGAGTGGTTGGGCTTTGAGTGTGCAAGGTATCATCGAGCAACTCATCGAGCCAAGCGTTGAGTGCAACAAAGATAAAGTCCTCCTTATTCCCAACGTCAATCTAAGCGCCATCGAAGTCGAAAAAATCAAAGAATCGCTAGAGCTTTTTGACTTTGAAGTTTACGCTTTGCCCGATTTGAGTGACTCACTTGATGGGCATTTGGGCGTCAAACAAGGCGCACTCAGTAGTGGTGGCATCAGCGTTGAAGCGATAAAAAAACTAGGCGATACAGGACACGTCATCACCGTGGGTCGTTCTGTTAAAAAGTGCGGAGAGCTTTTTAAAGCAAAGCATACGCAAAGCCAACACCATCACTTTGACACACTTACAGGACTGGTTGCGTGTGATGATTTTTACAAAACTTTGCTGACATGTAAAGGTTGGAGCAAACCACCTGCTTCCATACAGAGATGGCGAAAAAGGCTTCAAGATACCCTTTTAGATACCCACTTTGCACTGGGAAAAGCCAAAGTCATCATCGCCGATGAGCCTGATAACGCTTATGCGATGGCAAAGGCATTAAGGGAGGTTGGTGCACACGTAGAAGCCATTATTGCCCAGCGAAGTGAGGTGCAGGAGCTTTTTACATGTAACGTCTCTGTGGGTGATTTTGAAGAGGTGGAGAAGATTTTGCCTAAGATGGATATGCTCATTTCCAATTTTCATGGCGAGCGTTTGGCACACACTTACCACAAAGCGCTTCTGCTTCGAGGCTTCCCCAATTATGAGTCAGTTGGTGTGGGGCTTAGGCATAACATTTTGTATGAGGGGAGTTGTACCTTTTTGTGTGAGGTGAATAATCGTTTGCACAAAAACTAGCTCTTTATCGTTTACATGTAAAGAAAAGATCTTTACATGTAAAAAGAATTAAGCAGGTTCGTTACCTGTTGGAGGTGCCATCATAGCTTTTTTCTTACTACGCTCCATGGATTGAAGTACTAAGTATTGTTCGCCAAATTTAAGCATATTTTCCATTTCATCATCAAATTCTGCGTAGTGTCCTTCCTCATCTAAAACGAGTTCTTCAAAGAGTTTTTTAGAGACGCTATCGGCATGATTGCCGCATTCAAGGGCAAAGTTGTTGTACATCACAATAGCATCTTCTTCGCTTTGGCGTGCAAACTCTATCATCTCTTTTACGGTAATAATTTGCTGCACTTCATGCGCTGCTTTCATTTCAATTGTACCTTTTAGAAATAAAATCCTATCCGATAGTTTTTCAATGTGTAACATCTCCATAATCGCAATGCGTTTAAAAAGGGATGAAAGCAAGTCGTAGCCTTGGTCATCACAATGGAAGTGGAAGAACATGTACTGGTGGACTGCTGAGAGTTCATCGGCAATGGCAAGATTGAGTAACTCTATACTTTTATCACGTTTCATTTTTTCTCCTTAATGGGGTGTTTGCTTCACATACTACCATAAAAATTGAAAAGAAAAACTAAGGAAATCAGACCTAAAACTTTAGTAATCGTGTGGAATCCCTTTAATGTGCAACATAAAATGCTCTCTGTTGTCCACGTCGTTGAGCCAACCATAATTGGCATCGCTTTTATCGTCAAGCTCTTTAATGTACGGTTTAATGTCCAAAAGCGGTGTACCATCAAAAACATCCAGCCCTGAGACGTAGAGTTTGTTATCAATGACATTGATAAGTTTGACAATGCTTAAGCCAATGGGATTTGGGCGGCAGGGTGAACGTGTGGCAAACACTCCTAACTCTTTGTTCTCTAACCACGGTGGGGTAAAACGCATTTTAGGTTTTTCTTTGAGTTTGTCAATGTAAAAAATGACATAGATGTATTTGAAGCGCAGTAACTCTTTAAGACCCTCTTCGTAGGTTTTGTCCAGTTCGATGTAAAACTCACCCGTATCGTTATGCACAGGCTGATAAGGGGCATCAGTGGTATAGGGCGTGTGAATCACGCCAATAGGTTCAAGGCAAATCATAAAAGCACTCCTTGTAATACTTTTTTAGAGTTTATCGTATCTGAGTTTAAATTTTCTACGGAACACTTCTTGTAAGAGGAGGTACAAGTTTAGGCAAGGAGGAAAGCGTGATAAAGGTCGCATTTTTTACCAATGATTTGAAAAACATCGATGCCCATTTTGGATCCTGTGAGCAGTTTATGGTTTATGAGGTGGGCGTGGAGGGTTCTAGGTTGGCAGATGTTGTCCCTACGAGTGAAGAGTGCACTGAGGGTAGAGTCGCACTCTTGGAAGAATCAGGTGTAGATATGCTCTATTGTATTGAAATTGGACCAGCAGCAGCTGCAAAAGTGGTCAATCACAAAATATTTCCGATGAAATACAAAAGCGTTGTGAGCATTGAAGAGGAGCTTGAAAAATTAAGTGCCATGCTAGGCTCTAATCCTCCGCCATTTATCCAAAAAAATTCTTGAAAAAAGGGGTTAAGATGAGTGATTTAGAGCAACTCTTTTTACAAACACTCACTTCGCAACTTCGAGCACTTGACCAATTTGGAACCTGGGCGAAAAAGAGCGATGAAGAGCTGTTGTGCGAAAAGTATGTCAAAAGCAAAGAGGATTTGAAAAACATACCGATTATTGCGGACATTGATGAGATGCAGATTCAAGACATTCGCCTCATCTTCCAGTCTATCGCTTTAAGTTTTGAGCTTAAAACGGGGGTAATGTGTTCGGTGGTGATGGAGATGAGCCATGAGGGGTTTGGAAGGGCTGTGGTACTCGCAGAGAAAATTGTCATCACCAATAAATTTTTCAAAGACGCTCACCGTTACAGCTTTCGCACCTATGATGATTTAATCAAAGAGGGCGGAAAAATGCTTCACAATGCGCTTGAAATTTTTGAGCAATACACACAAAAAGCAGGATAGACATATGGCAAATATAGGCATATTTTACGCAAGTGCAGGCGGAAACACGACGCAAATTGCCAAAGCACTTCAAGAGGCGTTTGAGGTAGAAGATGAAGCGTGTGTTCTTATGGAAGACGACTTTGATAGCACTGAGCAGTTTGAAGACTATGATGTTCTTTTTTTGGGAACTTCCACATGGGGGCAGGGCGATGTTCATTTTAGTTGGGTCGATGCTCTGTTGGAAATTGGCTCCGAAAATCTCTGCTTTAAGGGTAAAACCGTAGCATTTTTTGGTGCGGGCGATAGCAAAACGCATGGGGAACATTTTTGTTCTGCTTTGGGCAAATTGTACGAGGTGTTTGTAAAACGTGGGGCAAAGGTGGTTGGTTTCACCGATGAGCGTGAGTATACCTATGAGGCAAGTTTGGCACGTATCGATGGAAAATTTTGTGGTTTAGCCATTGATAATATGAATGAACGCGATAAGAGCGAAGCGCGAATAGAAACGTGGATAGCGCAGTTAAAAGAAGCGCTAGCATAAGGAGTGAGGATGAAAACACTTGAGGAGTTTTATGCGCTTAGAAGTGCTGAAGACTATTTTGAGTTTTTTGGTATTGCCTACGAGAAGTCTATTGTGGCGACAAAGCGTTTACATATGATGAAAGCGTATGGGGTACTGATTCAAAAGGGACTTGAGACGTTTAATGGCGATGAAAAGTACCTCATGGATTTTTTTAAATTTGCACTTATTCGGGTTTATATGGATTATAAAAATGGACATTCCCCCAGTGCAGCTGAGGTGTGGGGCATGATAAAAGATGGTAAAGCTAAGGGGTGTTTAGCGTGTGCATTATCGAGCGAAGGAGGAAGCTGTGGGTGCTGAGTCGGAGGTGGTTTTACATAATAGTGTCATGGCAAAGCTCTCAGGCAAAGATGAAGAGAGAGCGAAGTTTTTTTCTAGGGCAAAAAGTCATGCTTTTAGAAGATGTCAAAAACGATGGAACCTACCCCTATTTGCCCATAGGAGAAGTGATGATAGCGAAAAATTCGGTGGGCTACATTCGATCCATAGGGGAGTTTTTGCAAGTGATTCGTGTCTATGAGGTTCATTTTTTAGACGCAAGTTCTGCCATTGAAATCATCGGGTGCAGAGAGCATGAGCTTGAAGCGCTTGAGCCTTACCGTGATTTGGAAGCAGAAGAGTGCGAATGGATGATGAGTTATTCGAAAAGAAAAGCGTAAAAATCTTATGAAGGAGGAGTGTTGTGGCAAAAGTAATCTTTATGCATTTTGATAAAGAAAAAGATGGCATTTATGATGCCAAAATTGGTGAGCCCGTGGTGCGTTTAGCAAAAGAGAAGGGGATTCCTATTGCGTTTGAGAGCAAGGATTATGCAAACTCTTTGATTGCTGTGGAGCATATCAGCGATGAAGAGCCAACCAGTTACATGGAAGATGAAGAGCTGGATTTGTTAGTGAAGTTAGGTGCTATTAGCCAAGAAGATGCCGACATTTGTCAGCAGTTTACCGTAAGTCCTAAAATTCGCATTGCATCCATGATGATGATAAAAGGCGATGTTTTAATTAAACCATTTTAATTGTAGGAGAAAGCGATGACAACACGTGTTGAAATTATTAATGATTTTTTAGCGATTAATGTCAAACCAGGAGCAACCATTCAAGAGGTTGTCGAAGCCAGCGGAAGTGCGCTTCCTTTTGGGTGCCGTGATGGGCAATGTGGTACCTGTGTGGTTGAAATTGTTCAGGGGATGGAATTTTTATCTCCGCTCAATGAAAAAGAAATCAAAGTGCTCAAAGAGATTTGTGTGGGTACCTCTTCAAAAAATGCTCGCCTTGCGTGTCAGATGAAAATTGACAAGCCCAATGGCGCTGTGAGAATTAAGTACTAATTGTCTAAAAAATAGGCAAGCATTATGTCTAAATATAGAGCATATTGGGGCATAATGTTTGCATGAGAAGTATCAACCTAGAATTCAAACAGAAGCAGAGTTTAAATCTCTCGCTAAAACTTTGGCTCCCACTGTTACAGCTCCCTCTTCAAGAGTTGAGCAATCACCTAGAAACCCTCTCGTATGAAAATCCCTTTTTGGAAGTCAAACGACCTTACGAGAATGCTCTAACGCCCAGTCAGGGCATGATTGAAGAGTTAGTGCTTAGCCATGAGTCCTTGCATGAGAAAATTATGGAGCAGATTGTTCCACCGCTTTTTCCCACACCCATTTCGCAAAAAGTAGCGCATGAAATTTTGTGTGACATTAATGAAGAGGGGTATTTTGATGGGGACATTGATGCGATTGCAAATACCTGCGGGGTGTATGCGGAGTATGTGGAGCGCATTAGGGCTCGTTTTTCAAAGCTAGAACCTTATGGTGTGGGTGCGTTAAATAGCCATGAATCCTTTGTGTTTCAACTCGATGCCCTAAGCGATGATATCGATGATGAGCTTTACCATTTGGTGCTTAAA
>JAJOKG010000149.1:7562-9409 GCA_021206415.1 Sulfurospirillum sp.
GATGCCCTAAGCGATGATATCGATGATGAGCTTTACCATTTGGTGCTTAAATGATAGAACAGATGGCACGGGTCGATAAATTTTCCACGCATGGGCGTTTTGAAGAGGCAAAAGCCATTTTAAAAAAAGTTTTCGAATCCGCCCGCATTAGAGTTTCAAGCCACACCTAAGCAGATTATTCCTGATTTTTACGTGGATGTTGAGGATGACATACGCCTTCGTGCGAATCATGACTATTACCCCGATGTGCTCATTAGTGAGCCTTTTTCAAGTAAAAATGAAGGAGTCAAAGAGAAGCTCAAAGAGGCACGTGACATTGTCAATCTCTTAGAACTTCGTAAAAGTACCCTCTATAAAATTGTGCTTATCATTGTCGAGAAGCAACTCTCTTTTTTTGTGGGAGGGGAGTTAAAACCTCTTAATATGGCGCATTTAGCCCAAGAACTCTCTTTTGCAGAATCGACCATCTCAAGGGCGATTTCAAACAAATATATTGAGTCTAAACAGGGTGTTTTTGCTTTAAAATCGTTTTTCACCAATGCTGTTTCAACCAAAGAGCTCTCCTCTTCGGAGATTAAAAATTTTATTAACCAGCAAATTGAGTACGAAGACAAACGTGAACCTCTTACGGATGATGAGCTTTTAGAGCGCATTGAGAAGCGTTTTAACATTAAAATGGTCAGACGAACCATCACCAAATACCGAAAGCTGATGAATGTTGCCTCATCCAAAGAGCGAAAAAAAAATCTATAAGGTGCAAGCATGAAAACAGAAATGACACTAGAAATGATGGAACGAGATGTCACACTTTTTTTACAAATAGCTACTCAAAATATGTCATAGCGCCACATGTTGCGGCGATGTCACTTAAAGAGCATCATCTTTATGAAGATTTGGGATTTAAAAACCGTGTGCAGATGGGGCGTTACATGAAGTGCCACTTTCCTAAACTTGCAGAGCAAAAACCTTTAGATAAATTATGGAAAAAATTTATCTACGATTCCATTGGAAAAGTAGCCCCTGTGTGCTTTACATGTAAAGATAACAGCAACTGTTTTGCGTGTGCTTTAGCGGGATAAAATCTTTACATGTAAAGATTTTTTTGCTCTTTGACAAAGGCTTTTAAATCTTCATAGCTTAGAGGTTTTGCGTACAAATAGCCTTGAAATCTATCGCATCCTAGGGTTTTGAGTTTAGCTTCTTGCGCTTTGGTTTCCACACCTTCTGCTAAAATGGCTAACTCTAAATTTTTACCGATACTAATGATATTTTGTACCATCTTCTCAGCGGTAATATCTTCAATGAGTGTATCCACAAAGCTTTTATCGATTTTAAGTTCATCTATGGGGAGCTTTCGCAAAATACTCAAAGAAGAATATCCTGTACCAAAGTCATCCATAGAGATGTAAAGCCCCATGGAGCGAATTTTTTCTAAGAGTGGCAAGAGGTATTCGATATCTTCAATAAATAAGCTTTCCGTAATTTCAAGGCATAAAACAATGTTGGTAAGTTTAATCGTCTCAATTTCGTATGTGAGATATTCTAAAAAGGTAGCTTCCATAAACTGTTTAATGGAGATATTGAGCGAGACTTGAAAGGAAACGCCCATCTCTTCTTGCAAGGCTTTCATCTCCTCTAGCGTTCGCTTCATAATAAAATCACCCAGCTTTTGGTCATGAGACCTGATGCTTCAGCGACAGGAATAAATTTATCAGGTGGAACAATGCCTAACTCTTTACTGTTCCACCTGACTAATGCCTCAACGCCATACATCACTCCCTCATGTGTCATCTGCGGCTGATAGACCATATAGAGTTCATGTTTGCCTAAGGCCTAAAAAACACGCT
>JAJOKG010000127.1 GCA_021206415.1 Sulfurospirillum sp.
CCTTCAAATATTCGTCAATTAAACAATAAACTGTTATAATATCTCGTTCCATAATCTCGCCTCCCACGGCTTTTTATGGAGTCTAAAGCAACTTTCAAACCATATTTACAACTAGCAGTTTGGGTTATATAAGATATTTTTTACTTTCTTCTTTGCTTTGTAAAGGGGAAGATTGTACCACTTTAGTGTTAACACAAAGTTCATACGTTTGTGTGGGAAGTGCTTTGGTAAAACTGAGCACAATTTGGCAAGCTAAAGTTTCATCTTCGAGGTTTGCTGTACGTGAAAGAAGCGCACTAGGAGCACTCATAGCCTCATTTACATGTAAAAGGTGAAATTTGGGATTGTCTAAAGCATCAAGAAAATTATTTTCCGCTTCATTGCGTCCAACGACCAGCTTTGCGCCATGAGGTAAACGAAAATGACGTCCATTTTTTAAGACATCGATATCTTCTTTGCTAAAACTATCGTATGCAATAAAATCACGCAAGCGGGTTGTAAACGCAACATCAGTGAGCAGACACCCACCAGCAGGAGAAGGATAGTCTTCCCAGCCTAATGTTTGAGCCATTTCAAGTTGCCTGTGGCGTCCACGTCCATTAATGTCTAAAAGGCGATTTCTATCGACCCATCCTTCACGCTCAGGTTTACTCTCTTTCATTACTTTGGCACTAAGAGGTCTGAGAATTAAATCTTCTTCTATATCATTGGCCAATTTCTTCACCAGTTGCAGGGCATCTTTGTTTTGACTCATGGGGCGCTGACCTACGACTTCACCTGTGGCGATGAAAGAGGCGCCATAGTGAGGCAGAAGCGATTTGGCAACGCTAAACATAAATCCATGGCAGTCAATGCACGGATTGAACTGTTTACCATATCCATACCTTGGGCTAAAAAGAATGTTTTGAAGGTATTCATCCCTTACATCAATGACTTCAAATGTTGCGCCTGCAAGGTTGGCTCTTCGCTTAAGTGCTTCATGGTGGTCTTCTTTCACACCAAAACCGATATTGATATGTAAGGCAATGACGTCAATGCCTTGTTGTGTAAGCAGATTGACAGCTAGCATGCTATCAAGTCCGCCGCTAAAGAGTACTAATGCTTTCATAGGGGACGAGTTCACCTTGTTTTAATTTCATCATTTTTTCTTGAATCTTTCGAATCAAAAACTGTTTTTTTTCATAACTGAGTTCACGAGCGGTTTTAATCTCTTGAAATTTTTCGTTGTAGTAGTGGTATAAAAAGGAGACCATTGAGGCAATAAGCTCTTTTTCATCGTAAATTTTAATATCTTCCCAGAGTAAAATACGTCTTAGTTTGGGATGTTCAAATTGATTTTCCAATAAAAGGGTAAATTCTTCTTGATGGGTTTTAAACATAGAGCTATCAATGGTGTCTAAAACCGTGTCAATGAGTGTGGGCTCACTTAAAATGGTTTTGATAATGGTGAGCTCTAGCATATCTTCAAACACACGCTCTTTCTTCTCTAATCGTTTGGGTTTGTGGGTTTGAATTTTGATTAAATTGTGATGCAGACCTAATCTTTCAGAAAGCAAACCTGTATAACTCTCCTGCACCGCTTGAGGTAAGCTTTTGAGGTAAGCCATTGCCTCTTCAAGGGCATTTTGTTTGGAGAGTGGGTCTTTGAGATTATATTTTTTGACGATACGTTCTAATGCAAATTCAATGAAGGGCTGTGGTTTTCGAAAAAGGTGATTCAGCGCATCAAACAGCCCTTTTTGTACCATATCGGCAGGATCCATGCCATTGCTAAAGAGTACCACGCCTCCTTTGAGTGCATGTTGGCTTAGAAGCATGGAAGCTTTAAGGGCTGCGTTAATGCCTGCTTCATCGCCATCGTAGGCGACAATTACCTCAGGATCGCCTCGTGTAATGAGCGGAAGATGCTCGTGTGTCAGTGCGGTTCCAAGGGTTGCAACCGCTTGTGTAAACCCTGCTTGATGCAGCATTACGACATCCAAATAACCTTCGGTAATAATGAGTAATTTGTGTTTGAAAATACTCTCTTTAGCAAGATGGTAGCCATAAAGGAGTTGGGATTTGTTGAAATGTTTGGTTTGGGGTGAATTGACGTATTTTGCAGGATGGTTAGAGAGCGTTCTCCCTCCAAAACCAACCAGACGATTGTTAGGAGAGTAGATGGGAAATGTGACGCGCTCAATAAAACGTGCATAGGGCTGATTGTTTTCACCAAGACCCGCAACACCATACTCTATCGCTTCACTCATGGCATAACCTTGTTTACTTAAAAAATCAAGACTCGCAAAGGAGGAGGGGGCATAGCCTATTTCAAATTTTTCAACAGAGGCTTCAGAGATGCCTCTTTGTGCTAAATAGTTTTTTGCGGTTAAATTTTTATCTAAGTGTTTGGTATAAAAAGAGTTGAGATTTTCCATCAATTTTCTATCCTCTTTTTTGACGCCATTGCTGGTCGTGTAGGAGAGGGAAAAATTGACCATATTAGCAAGTTTTTCAATACTTTCAGGATAACTTAATTTTTCATATTCCATGCACAAATTTAATACTATCACCTCCTGCCCCGCAGCAAAACAGTGGTAAATTTGTTTCGAGGGACTCACGACCAAACTAGGGCTTGTGTCGTTGTGAAAAGGGCAGACGCACTTGTAGTTTGCACCATTTTTTTTCAACTCCAAGTAGGAGCCAACCACTTCGACAATGTCAAGACGTTGTTTGAGGTTTTCTATGGATGTTTTATCTATCATGACTAAATTATAGCAAGTTTGGTATAATAGAGTTCTTTTGTGCACTTTTTATGTTGGTTTGAAAGGTCTTGTGTGGATAATTTTTTTATAGAGTATCGTGATCCTCTTTTGGCGTTATTATCTTATTTGCTATCGTTTTTGTCATCTCTTTTTCAAACTATTGGTGGGGTGTTTTTAAAAGTAAAGAAGATAAGCAAAGCATTGATAAATTTGTGAAAAAATTTGAAATTGTTACCGATGAAAATGAGTATAAAAAACTGCTTGAAGATGCTTCTATTCCCCTTGAGTCTCTTGCTTTATTGGCGCATGCCTATGCGAAAGGTGGAGATTATGAAAAAGCGATTAATATCTATTTAGTAACGCTCAAACGTGTTAAGGGCAAAGATGAGAAGCAGTATTTGCTCTCAACGCTTGGAAAGATCTATTTTAAAGCAGGATTTTTGCATCGTGGCTCAGAAGTTTTTTTAGAGTCTTTGCGTCTGCATCCTCGTAATGAAGAGTCTTTAAAATATTTAAGTGTCGTGTATGAACAACTTCAAGAGTACACCAAAGCGCAAGAAGTTTTAGATTCGCTTGAAGAGTTGGGTGCGAAGGTGCGTTTACAGCGAATTTATCTTAAGGCACTTGCTATTTTAAAAGAGAGTCATTTTACGGATATGCAAAAAAAAAGAACAGTTGCTCAATCTTTCTATGGAAGAGCCTTTTTTACGACGAAAATTATTTGAATTTATGCAAGAAGATCGGGTTAAAAATAGAGCCGATTTTTTTGAAACACTTCCCTTTGAAGAGATGATAGACACGCTTTGGTATATGGATGTGAAAGCGTATGATATGCTTACATGTAAAGAGACTTTGGTGAGAAAAATCGCCATGGCAAAAGGTTTAATACCTTATGAAGAAGAGGGTGATGCTCCTTTTGCTGTGGATGTTTTGGGAAAATTGCGCAGTACAGGTTATACCAAAGCCACACTAGGATTTGAATATGTCTGTTCTGAGTGTAAGCAGGTTTTACCAATTCACTTTTACCGATGTCCGCATTGTCAAAGCATTCACACCGCAAAAATTCAAACCCTTCTCTCTTTGGCGAGTCATGAAGAAAATATCTCTTTTCTGTGATGGCTCCTCTTTGGGAAATCCAGGAGCGGGTGGGTATTGTGCGATTTTACGTTTTGGGGACGTGGAAAAAATTATCAGTGGTGGCATGGCAGATGCAACCAATAACCAAATGGAACTTTTAGCAGTGATTAAAGGCTTAGAAGCACTTAAAGAGCCTTGTGATGTGACCTTAATTAGTGATTCAAGTTATGTGGTGAAGGGTATTAATGAGTGGCTGAGTGGTTGGGTGAAAAAAGGGTTTGCTAAGGTCAAAAACCCTGAGTTATGGCAGGCGTATTTAGAGGCCTCCAAAGGGCATAAGGTGAAGGGCGTGTGGGTCAGGGGGCATGATGGGCACACAGAGAATGAGATCTGTGACAAAATTGCCAAAGAAGAAGCAACGAAAATAAAAGAGAAGGGGTAAAAATGCAGCAAAAATTAGAGGCGTTACAGAAGCGTTTGGGTTATCAGTTTAAGAACCAAAACCTGATAATCGAGGCACTTACGCACAAGAGTTCCAAACAGCCTTATAACAATGAGCGATTGGAGTTTTTGGGTGATGCGGTGTTGGATTTGATTGTGGGTGAGTATTTGTACCACGAATTTTTAGAGGTAGCAGAAGGGGAGCTTTCCAAACTTCGAGCTTCACTTGTCAATGAAAAGAGTTTTGAGAAACTCGCACGTTTACTTCATTTGGGTGAGTCGATTTATATCTCTTTGGCAGAGGAAAATAATAATGGGCGTGAAAAACCCTCCTTGCTTTCCAATGCCTTTGAGGCGATTATGGGAGCGCTTTATTTGGAAGCGGGTTTAGAGACAACCAGAGCCTTAGCGATTGCACTTTTGGAAGAGGCGTATCCTAAGATTGATATGGACGCTATTTTTAGAGACCATAAAACCACTCTTCAAGAGCTGACTCAAGCGCATTTTGGTGTGACACCAGAGTATCGTTTGGTGCGCTCCTTTGGGCCTGATCATAAAAAAGAGTTTGAAATTGCGGTGTGTGTGAGAGGCAGTGATTTAGCGCTTGCGAGTGGAAAAAGTAAAAAAGAGGCGCAACAAAAAGCTGCTTTACTCGCTTTAGAAATTTTGAAAAAAGAGTTTCGATGAATAATACGTTTGGAAGAAAATTTAGTTTTACCACTTTTGGTGAATCACATGGACGTGCCATTGGGTGTGTGGTCGATGGTGTACCTGCAGGACTTAGTATTGATGAGGCGTTTATTCAAAGTGAGTTAGACCGCAGAAAACCAGGGCAGAATAAATTTGCCACGGCTCGTAAAGAGGGCGATAGGGTTGAAATTTTAAGCGGGGTGTTTGAGGGAAAAAGTACAGGAACGCCCATTGCGATGGTCATTTTCAATGAAAATCAAAAAAGCGGTGATTATGAAAACGTCAAAGATCTTTTTCGTCCAGGGCATGCAGATTTTACCTATTTTCACAAATACGGCATCAGGGATTATAGGGGTGGCGGACGCAGTAGTGCTAGAGAAACCGCCGCACGTGTCGCCGCAGGTGCGATTGCAAAACTGCTTTTAAATGCTTTACATGTAACGGTTCAAAGTGGCATTTGTGCCATTGGTGGTATTGAGGCACAAAGCTATGATTTTGAGCGTGTGAGCCACAGTGAGATTTATGCTCTGGATGCCAGCGTGGAAGAGGCACAAAAGGCAAAAATTTTAGAGGCGAAAAACGCGCATGACTCCATTGGTGGTGTGGCATTGGTGCAGATTGTGGGCGCACCCGTTGGCTTAGGTGAGCCGATATATTATAAGCTTGACGCACTCTTGAGCGCTGCCATGATGGGCATTAATGGCGTCAAAGGCGTTGAGATTGGTGAAGGGTTTCATGCCTCAGGGCTCAAAGGTTCTCAAAACAATGATGCCATCAATAAAGCAGGTTTTGTAAGCAACCATAGTGGGGGAATTTTAGGCGGTATGAGCAATGGTGATACGATTACATGTAAAGTCTATTTTAAACCTACCCCTTCCATTTTTCTTTCTCAAGAGACGATTGATACCAAAGGAGCTGAACTAACATGCAACCTCAAAGGAAGGCACGATCCGTGTATTGCGGTGCGAGGCAGTGTGGTGGCTGAGTCGATGGCGGCTTTGGTGATTGCTGACTTATTGCTATTAAATTTAGGCGCTTCGATGGAGCATTTAAAACAGATTTACATGTAAAGAGTGTGTGGCTACAAACGTAGCCACATTTTTTATGCAAGAAGGGTTAATACCTGATAGGTGATAAACGCTAAAATCCATGCGGTTACAAAGGTAAAAAGCACGAGATATGCGGTGTATTTATAGCTTTGTGCCTCTTTGGCAAAGACAACGGTTGCGGCAAGGCATGGCAGATAAATCATAACAAAAACAATAAATGCCATCGCCGAAGCAAAGCTCATATTGGAAGCGATAATTTCTCGTAAAGAGCTATCTTCCTCTGTGACTTCATCGCCTAGCGAATACAAAACACCCAGTGTTGAGACAATGACTTCTTTGGCAGCTAAACCACTCAGTGTTGCCACGCTCATTTTCCAGTCAAATCCTAAAGGTGCGAATAAAGGCTCAATGGTTTTGCCCATCATTCCTAAATAAGTATTCTCCATCAATTTTTCGTTTTTCTCATTTTCCAGTGCACTTATCATCTCTTCACGTGTCGTCGATGTTTCAGTTGCATTTTGCTCTAAAGAAGCTTCTGGCTCAGCCGTTTGAAGCGCTTCAATTTTTGTGGTGTAGCTCTCTTCTATCAAACTATTTTGTGGATAGGAGCTAATAAACCAAATCAACATGGATGCAATTAAAATATACGTTCCTGCTTTTTTAAGGTACATAATGGATTTTGAATAAACCACAAACCAGAGTAGTTTTACGCTTGGAAGGCGGTATTTTGGCATCTCCATAACAAAGGGTTCATCCTCACCTTTAAAAGCGGTGACACGAAGCACTTTGGCTGCCAGAAGTCCTAAGAGTGCGCCTGAGATATAAATAGCAAAAAGAACATTTCCTGCCATCTCTTCCTCAAAAAATGCACCCGCAAAGAGAACATACACAGGCAAACGCGCACCACAACTCATAAAGCCAATGATAAACATCGTAAGCAGTCTGTCTTTTTTGTTTTTAAGCGTTCGTGCCGCCATGTATGCGGGTACGGAACAGCCAAAACCTGTGACTAAAGGAATAAAGCTTTTGCCGTGAAGTCCAAATTTATGGAAAAAGCCATCGAGTAAAAACGCCGCACGTGCCATGTAGCCAGTGGTTTCTAAAAGCGCAATGCCTAAGAAAAGTATCATAATATTTGGTAAAAACATCACTACACTGCCTACACCTGCGATTATACCATCGACAATCAGCGATTGTAAAGCTTCATTTTCAATGGTAGCACCTAGTGTTTCACCTAACCATCCAAAGCCTTCTTCAATCCAACCCATAGGAATTTCACCTAAGCTAAACGTGAGTTGAAAAAGCCCCCACATCAAAAAGATAAAAATAGGAAGACCAAAAAGTTTGTGAATTAAAAGCGCATCAATGGCTTGGGTGAGGTTTTTGCTTTTAGGTGTTTTAAGACTCAGCACTTCTGCGCATAGACCTGTTGCAAACGCACTGTGTTGATTATGAATCACCTCTTCAATGTCATCGCATGCACAGTACATATACACATGTCCTAGCGCATTATTTAAAATGGGTTGAAGCTCTACATAAAGGGGTTGTTCATGCATTAAAGCATAAATCTCTTTTTTCTGCCATAAAAGCCCCACGGCAATCTGACGATTGCTCATTGTGTTATGCTGAAAACGTTTTTCATTGAGAAAAGTGACAATTTTTCCCAGCTGTTCTTCTACTTCATTGCTGTAAATAAGTTTAGATTCATGCAAGGGCTCTTTGAGTGTTTGCGTAAGTGTTTCCACAAGTGTAGTGATGTTTGTTTTGGTTTTGGATGAAACTCTAACACAAGGAACATTGAGTATGTGACTCATCATCTCTGCATCGATTTCAATACCATCCTTAATCGCTTCATCATCCATATTTAAAGCAATAACCATTTTTTTATGCAGTTCAAGTAATTGTGTGCTTAAAAGTAAGTTTCGCTCCAAATTGGTTGAATCAACCACGTTTAAAATAAGGTCGTACTCCCCATTTAATAAAAAATCTTTAGTCACTTTCTCATCAGCTGAGAAATCCTCTAAAGAGTAAAGACCAGGAAGGTCTATAAACTCAATGGCAAACTCTTCTTTACTAAAATGCGCGGTTGCCTTTTCAACTGTTACACCCGCAAAGTTTCCAATTTTTAAGTTTGAACCACTGATAGCATTAGCAAGATGACTTTTGCCAACATTGGGTTGACCCACAAGGGCAATAACGACTTTTTTTCATTCTTTGACCTCCACTTCAATCATCTTCGCTTCCTCAAAGCGAAGAGCAATAGAACTAAAGCCGATGCTAAGTTGAATGGTGTTTTTCTGAAGACTTGTTTCCAAAATTTCCACGGTTTTACCGACACAAAAACCTTAATGAAAGTAGACGTTTTTTTAAGGGTATTTTGTGCATTGATTGCTTTAATTAACACTTTTTGATGGGTGTTGACAAGTGATAAGTCCATCCCTAAATTCCTTTTAAATGACGATTAAATTATCATGCTTTTGATAATTATTATTGGAATAATAGAGCAAAAAGCCTTTCGTTAAGCTTTGTTTTGATTGTAGTTATCATCTTTTAAAAAAGAGTGGGTTGCGAAAGAGCCTTAAGTTTGAAACTTTTACGATGAATGTCGCAATAGCCAAATTGTTGAATCATCTTTACATGTAAAGCGCTTCCATACCCTTTATGCTTCTCAAAAGCGTACTCTGGATAAGAGGGCGCAATGTCACACATGTAACGATCACGGCTCACTTTGGCTAAGATACTCGCTGCACTCACTTCTGCCACTTTCGCATCGGCTTTGACCATCGTTGAAATACCCGAAACACCAAAGGTACAGTTGCCATCCATTAAAATTTCATGCTCAAAAAAGTGTGCTTTGATGGTTTCAATGGCGTACTTTAAACAGGCACTCAAGCCTTTGGTATCGACCATTTCATGGTCACAAAAGACGATTTTAAACTCCGCTGCATTTTGTAAGCGCTCAAATAAAATTTCACGTTGTTTTTCACTCAGCTGTTTTGAATCGGCTAAGCCTTTTACAGGCTCTTTTAAAACCGCGCCCGCAACCACTAAAGGTCCTGCTAAACAACCTCTTCCGGCTTCATCAATGCCACATAACATTTCATTTTCCTTTTTACATGTAAAGATATTAGCCTTCTTGCAAAACGTATTTTGCAAGAAGGAAAAGCACCAAGGGTGCGTGGGCTTTCTACCTAAGAAACCAAGGTTAACGTAGCCCTTAGAGCTTTGCTTTAAAGGCGTGTTAAGAGTTCTGTAAGAACGCTATTAGAGT
>JAJOKG010000160.1 GCA_021206415.1 Sulfurospirillum sp.
CCTCCAGTACCTCGACCACTAGGACATCCGCCTTGTGCCATAAAGTTTTTAATCACACGGTGAAAAATAAGACCATCGTAGAATTTATCATTGGCTAGGGTTGCAAAGTTTGCTACGGCAATAGGGGTCTCTTCAGGGTTTAATTTAATAACAATATCACCTTTTTCAGTTTTGATAACGGCATATTGAAACGCTAAGAGTTGCTCTTTGCTATAGTCATATGTTTTGAGTTTGCTCATGGATTGAAACCTTTTGAATTAAGTTAAAAAATGATTATAACAAGCGATTCCTATAAGCACCATTAACTTCACAATGCGCACTAAAAAGTTTTAACGCTCATGTTCTTTTTCTCTTTTTATATTTTTAATAACATGATGCAAAACCCGTAAAATGTGCTCCCCTTGAAGCGGTTTTGTAATGAAATTTTCAACATCAAGGTTGATTAATTTGACAAGGTATGCAACTTCATTATGGGCAGAAGTGACTAAAATGGGTTGTTTAGGATAGCGTTCTTTAATGTGTTTAATCATTTCAATGCCATCCATAACAGGCATGCGAATATCAGAAATCACCAAATCATACGTTTTGGTGGCCAGTTTGTCTAAGCCTTCTTTTCCATTACACGCTTCATCAATTTCTTTAAAAATATCGCTGAGAAAAAGTTTGATTTCTTTACGCAACGCATCATCATCTTCAACGTATAAAATTTTTAATGTTTTGCCCCACTCTGCGAGTTCTTTAATTGGATTTTTTATTAGGTTTCTCCATATCAAATGAAGTTTATTATATACCTTTGACGTTGTATTTGTGTTATATTTTTCGATATACTGCTTTCATATTCGCTGTGTTGTGACAATAATAGACTTCTTGCATAACCCATTGAAAAAAGAGTATCGCTTATAGCACCACATGACCTTTCCAAAGGTTATGCAAGAAGTCTAATGTATATTTTGGGGAAGAAAGTGAATCAACCTTTACGTTTACTTTTAATTGAAGATGACCCTTCATTGCAAGAAAAATTGGTGCTTTTTTTAAGCGATTTTTTTGAAGTGATTGACCCTTTTTTACAGCAGAAGAAGCTTATACGCAGTACTTAAACTCATCGTATGATTTGGTTATGAGCGATATTCAGCTACCTCACACCAATGGTTTAGCGTTAATTGAAAAAATAAAGAAAAAAAACCCTGAGCAAATGGTGATTGTTATGTCTGCTTATAAGGAGACGGAGTATTTTCTTAAAAGCATTGAATTGGGTATTTATAGTTTTCTCACAAAACCGTTTGATTCACAACTGCTCATTAATACTCTCGTAAAAGCAACGGCAAAATTACACCAAAAAGAAGGAATAAAAGAGCCTACAACAACGGTTTTATTGCATGAAGGTGTTACGTTTGATCGCGCAAAGAATGTTTTACATGTAAAGGGTGTTGAGCAAGAATTAACAGCTAAAGAAGAGTTGCTTTTGGCACTTTTAGTAAAATATGCCAATACTTTTGTGCGAACAGAACGGCTTGCTCAAGAGATTTGGCACAGTGATGAAGTCAATAATTCCACACTGCGTGCATTGATTAAACGTGTTCGTGATAAGTTGGGTTATCCTGAATCTATTATCAATTTAAAAAATAGAGGCTATAAGCTTACAGCGTTTGTAATGGATCACTAAAAAAGTGTCCTTGCATGTAGTCAACCCCCAGTTCTTTTTAGAAGTTCAAACTCTTCTTGTGTCGAAACAAACTCTGCGACAACTTTAATATTGAGCTTATGTGCCATGGCTGTAATGGATTCAACAATATCTTGATTACGTTGAGTCTGGTAAATGTTTTTAATAAATTGTCCATCAATTTTTAGTGTATCGACACCAATACTTTCTAAACGGTTAGCGTTAGAACGATCATTTCCAAAATCATCCAGTGCCAAACG
Source organism: Sulfurospirillum sp. (assembly GCA_021206415.1). Taxonomy (GTDB): domain Bacteria; phylum Campylobacterota; class Campylobacteria; order Campylobacterales; family Sulfurospirillaceae; genus Sulfurospirillum. The sequence continues at coordinate 1,921 of JAJOKG010000160.1, forward strand.
ATACCCCATGGCTTTAAGAATATGTAAATTTTGAAGCGGTACATGGTTGGCATCGCTGATGATAATGTCTTCTAAAATCTCAAACGTAATACGGTGAGGATCTATGGGAGTACTTTTTTGTTTATGGATCAAGAAATTAATAAAATCTTGGGTGAGTAGGTCTTCATTGGAAATATTAATAGAAAAACACGCATTATTGTTTGAAAATAGTTTAAATGCTTTATGAATCATCACCCGTGTAAGATTGCTCATTAAGCCACTATGCCTTGCTGCTTCAAGAAAATGAAAAGGGGTGATAAATTGTCCATCTTCTTCAATGCGAGCAAGACACTCATAGCTTACAATTTGCTGGGTTGTTGCGTCAACAATGGGCTGAAAAAAAGGAATTAAGCGATCTTCTTCTAGTGCAAGACGAAATTTCTGAGTCCATTCATTATCCTTGAAGGAGGGTTGCTCAAAAAGTTCTGGAGCGTTGTAAATGGTGTATTGATTTGGAAGATTTTTCATACGTGCTTCACGAAGAGCCATACGGGCATTGGGTAGAAGTGAAGCTGGATTTTTTGATGTTGCAATGCCACAAGAAAGGGTAATATAAACGGACTGATTTTCCACTTCTCCAACAGGCGTCTCACGAAAGAGAGCTTGTGTTTGAATAGCTATTGATTCAGGATCTGAAAGATGTGGATCAAAAATAATGACAAATTCGTCAGAATTGTAGCGATAAATACGGGCATTAGCTAAAAGGCTGAAATTGTAAAAATTCACCTACTTTGCGCAAAGTTTCATCTGCAAATTCAACACCGTATTTTTGATTAATAAAGCTAAAATTATCAATATTATAGAGCATGATTGTAACGGCATGTCCTTCTTCAAGTGTTTGCAGAAAAGAGGAGAGCATAGAGGCATTTTCGAGTTTTGTGATGCTATCAAGGGTTAAAAATTCGTTCATGACTTCAGAGTGTTTTTCAAGTGTTTGATGTTGTTCTTGGAGTTTTTGTTCGAGAAAGTGTTGGTGATTTTTTTCTTCTGTCTGCTTTTTGATGTGGATGGCTGTTTTGTAGAGCGTCTCTATGAGTTGGTCAAAATCAATCGGTTTTAAAATGTAGCCAACAACATTGTTACGAATACTCTCTAAAAAAAATTCTGTTTCATTGTGTGCGGAAATAACAATCACAGGCTGTTTGGGATTAATACGATGAATATGCCGTACTAATTCCATGCCACTCATATTGGGCATATTAAGATCGGTAATGACAATATCGTAATGATTTAAATGTGTCTCGTAGTGTTCAAGTGCTTCTATCCCATCGCTTGCTTCATCAATTGTAGAGAAAAGGTCTTGAAGGAGCAATACCGTATTTTCTCTCAAAACCGTGTCATCTTCTACATAGAGAATCCGCAGATGAGAGGTGAGTGCAAGCAATTCTTGTAAGTTAATGGACATGGTATTCTCCACGAATTTTTAGGGTGAACTTTGCCCCTTTTTGAGTATTCTCTACATAAAGGCTTCCATGACAATGTTCTTCAATAATTGTTTTTGCCATATAAAGTCCTAAGCCAGTTCCATTTTTTTCTAATTTTGTTGAAAAATAGGGGTCAAAAATTTTATCCATAATAGATGGTTTTACCCCTCCTGCATTATCTTCTATTTCAACCATAAAGAAAGTCTCTTCGCTCTGTTTTTCTTCGTACGCATGAATCCAAATTTTACCCTGTGCGACTTTACGCTCTACAATGACATCATGTGCATTCTTTAAAAGGTTGATAAGAACTTGTACGATTTGGGTTTCATAAGAGCTAAAGAGCGTTGTTGAAGTGATTTTTACATGTAAAACAATCTGGTGTTCTTCAAGGCTTTTTGAAAGGATACTCAAGGCTTTTTCTATCGCTTGCGCCAGTGATGTCTCTTTGGCCTGTTGATCGGGTTTAAAGAAGTTTCTAAAATCATCAATCGTAGTGGTTAAAAAAAGAATGTAATGCTCTATTTTTTGCACAGCAGTGTTTAAAAACTCTTTTTGCTCAGCCCTTCCATGCTCACTGCTAAGATCAAATTTTTTCAAATCGTTTTTGAGCTTGATGCTTGCAGCGAGTGTGGCAATGGAACCTAAGGGTTGACGCCATTGGTGGGCTATCATGCTAATCATCTCACCCATTTGTGCCAAACGTGATTGATAAATCATCATTTTTTTGCGCTTCCATTTTTTGGGTGACACCTTCTTTGATTTTACGTTCCATCGAATCATAAAGCTCTTGAAGCTCATGCGTCATTGCCGTAAAATTATCTAAGAGGGTGTTGATTTCTATAATATTAGAGTGTTGAATGGTGTGTATAGCAAGTTTGTTTTTGAGTATTTTCGTTGCTTCGATGAGTTCATACAGTGGCATTAAAATTTCGTTAGAAAACGTTTGTGCTCGTTTGAGTAGAACAAAAAGAAAAATCAGATAAAAAAGTGCCATAAATCCTAAGGCAATATAGCCAATGGTGTCCGTTTTTTCTTTGAGTGTTGCGCTATTGGCTAAAAGGTCATCTTTATCAAGCAAGAGAATAAATTTCCATTTTGTTTGAGCAATGGCATTTTGCGTAATAATAAAATGTGTTTGTGCCTCACCAAATTCTGAAATATCATTATTGGTTTCTATCATCTGTGTTAGCAAACGCGCAAGGGCATTATCTTTATGCGTAAAAAGATTAAAATCTTGTGGTTTTGAAATGGTTGCTTCAATAGGAGCATGGTACGTGTGTGATGTAAGTTCTTTAATGCCAAGATGAGGCTCTAGCGCTTCACTCATACCTAATATGTGCCCATTTTCATCCACAAGCATTGCCATAGAAGCGTAAGGAAGTTTGATCGTTAGAATGTTACGAATCAATTGATCAATCGTTACATCAACACCCACTACCCCTTCTAAAAAATCACCTTTATACACAGGGGCGATAGCACTAATCATCCAGCCTTGTCCCGCAGGGTCTAAGTAAGCATCTGTCCAGATTACTGTTTTTAAAGGGTTGTGTTTGGTGTCGGCCAAATAGTAAAAATTATACGTGGGAATATCCATATTATGTGGATATTGGCTAAGTGCATCGGGCATAAAAGGACAGAGCCTATTCATAGAATCGTGGGAATTAAAGTAGACTTGCGCAATATTTTCATTGCTTTGTATCAGGGCATTATAAAATGAATCGAGGACTTCTGTGGCAATGGCTTTTTCCATGCGGTAAGAATTGGTTTGTTTCACATTAGAGAAAAAGAGGCTACAAGAATTTTCGTTTGTTTCGGTATTGGCAATGACACCATCTTTGAGCATACGGTACGTGGGTTTGATCTCTTTTACATGTAAAGGGTTGTAGTTTTCAAAGAAAGCTTCATGTTGCTTTTGCATAAGCATGGTGAGATTGGAAAGTGTTTTAAATTCGTTATTGATAAGGGTAGCAGAGCGCTTACTAATCTCTTTAATGTGTATTTTTGTCTCTTCAATTAAGGCATGTTTGGAAGTTTCGTTGACATAAGCATTGCTCCAAAAATAGGCCAAGAGTAGCATAACTTCGATGAGCAAAAGTGGGAGTATGATAGATTTAAGGTACTCTTTTTTGAGCAGTTTTGAAAGGGTGTTTTGCTTCATGAGGTAGCATCTTCTTTCAGTTTAATGGTAAAAAGCGCTCCATGGGCTCCATTGCTTGCCATAATTTGCCCACCGCAATGCTCTTCAACAATGGTTTTAGACATATAAAGTCCAAGTCCTGTTCCATTTTTTTCTGTTTTTGTTGAAAAATAGGGAGCGAAAATATGGGGAAGAATCTCTTCTTTAATGCCTCCAGCATTGTCTTCAATGGTAATGATTTGCCATGTTTTATCTGAATTGAGTGTAATGTAAATTTGTGGATTTTTGACGTCACGTTCTTTAATGATATCTTCTGCATTTTTGAGAATATTTAAAATCACTTGTGTCATTTCATTAGCATAGGTTAAAACTTCATGGGTTGTGTTGGTTTGAACATGAAGGGTGATTCCATTAACTTCTAAGGCTTTACCAATAATACCTAGTGTACGGTTGACAAGCTGCGAGAGTGTTACGCTTTCTTTTTGTTTATTGGGTTTGAAAAAGTTACGAAAATCATCAATTGTGTGCGTAAGAAAGCGTACATACGATTCAATTTTGTTCATACTCTCTTGTAAAAAAAGTTTATTGGCTTCTTCTTGTTCTTTGGTTGTAGTATCAAAACGATTGAGGGAGAGCTTAAGTTTAATGGATGCCGCTACGGTTGAAATGGAGCTTAAAGGTTGGCGCCATTGGTGGGCTATCATGCTAATCATCTCACCCATTTGTGCCAAACGAGATTGTTGTAAAATATGCTGATCTTTCTCTCTATTTTTTTGCCACTTCTTCTTGAATCAGGCGCTCTAATTTTTGATTGATTTCTATGATTTCTGAGTGGTTTTTACATCCATGTACGGCATTTTCAAGCTTTTCTTTAAACGATTCAAGCATATTTTTAATGAGTTCAATTTCCCCATACGGAGCGTGAAATAAAAAAATCATCCAATCCTCATCAATCTTTACATGTAAAAGATTTTTTGTTTTTGTTTCATCTAAAGAAAGGATAGGATAAGGCATGCATGTTGAGGGTGTTTTAAACAGAGGTAAAAAAGCTTTTTTACCTTGAAATGTGAGCTGTGTATAAGTATGTTGCTTTTCATCATAACGCCAATAGATTGAAGCTAAAGCACCTGTCTTTCGTGCAAATGACTTTTTGAAAATGTTCGACCATTATTTTTAAATCTAAAGAAGTACCAATCGCGCTGATACACTCAAAAGCAATGAAAAGCTGTTCGTTTAAGTGGCGCATGACTCAAAATCCTTTGTACTCAATGCGTCGTTTAGAGTGTTCCAATGACACATGTGTTGTTATAAAATTCAATGCCTTCTTGATTGGCATTGGCAATTTCTCCTACCGAGAGCACACCCCATAGTAAAGTCTGCGGTTCATACGCTTTTGCAATGGCTTTGAGTTCTTGAGAATACTTTTTATCCAAAACCAAAAATCGTGAAATACAATCAACAAGCATCACAGAGTGAATAGCTTCCTTTCCCTTACTTTCACGTGAAAGCATCGCCGCTTCATGGGCCGCTTGAATCAGTTCATTCTCTTTACATGTAAGAATACAAACAATAGAATTTTGCTCAAGTTTACCGACTACTTTAATACTTTTTCCATCGGTAGAAAGAGGTTCTCTTACAAGAAAATCTTGATTGTAGCGAACAAGCCCAATTGGGTAGCGTTGTGAAATCTCGAAAAATGGCGTGCTATCAAAACGTAAATTACTTTTAGCTTCTATCGCATTTTTATACACCTCAAAGGCATCTTCATAATTCATTTTTTCGATGGTTGTATGATGGCATTGAGAAACAATCAATGGACCATGTAACGGTTTCCATCCATGTTTTACACCTAAGCCAATACTCTTTTGAGATGCAATAACAATAGCACTCTCCAGATAAAAACGTGTTTGATCGAAAATCGTTAGCTCTTGAATCAGCGTATTTTTACCAGAGCCCGCTCCTATAATTTTACATGTTTCTGGAATGAGTGTATAGAGATTTTCTAAAAAATCATAAATAGCAGTTGAATAGCCATCCACAATCGTAAAAATAGAATGGCTATTGTGAATAGAAGAAAGGGTGTCGCACTCCTTATGGATATCCATAATATGCAATGTAGATGTTTTGGAAAGCTTAGCGGCAATAAGGCCACTGCTATACGTTTTCTGTTTAAAAATAATTTTTGGGAAAATAGCTCCCGCATACACCAACCCTTTTTTCTTGGGGAGTTCTAAAAAAAGTGTCTCCTGCGCAATCATAAGAAGGTATGTTCCAGATTTAACTGATTTTTCGAAGCTTTCTAATGTTTTATAAAAAGAGACATGTTCAAACATCCCACACTCCCATACTTTTATCATGCCATTGTATAGCATAAGTGTGACAAATGCGTTGTATAACCTCTTTTTTTAAAGAATTTTTAATGTTTTATAAGAGGTTCGCATTGTGCATGTGTAGCTTGGATGAGCACAAAAGGGCTCAGAACAAGTTGTACTCCTCTTAGCCCTGCGCTTACATAAATATTTTCATGTTCCAAAGCCGATGCATCGATAAAGGTTAAATACTGCTTTTTCATCGCCAGTGGTGAACAACCCCCACGAATATACCCAGTAAGCGCCAAAAGCTCCTTAACCGCCACCAATTCACACCGCTTAGCGTTTGCAACTTTCGCCAAAGCTTTCAGGTCAATCTCTTCTGCCGCGGGAATACACGCCACTAAAATGCGCTTAGCATCATCCCGAGCAACCAGTGTTTTAAACACACACTCAGGTGACACCCCTAAAGATTTTGCCGCATGTACGGCGCTTAAGTCCTCTTCATCTACCTCATACGAACTCATGGAATAGGGTAGTTTCAACGTATCCAAAAACCGCGCGCATTGGTTTTTTTAAGGCTCATTCTCTTCTCGCATTTTTTTATGAATGGTAGCAAAAAATGTTTCAATTTGAAATAGACAACGTGTATCTTGCCCGATACTACTTTTCTTAAACCCTCTTTTCACTTGATTTTATAAATATAATAAGAGTATAATAACCATACCTAAAATAAAAAGGTCTTTGATGTTTGAATACGATGAAGCAAAGAGTCAAGCCAACAAAGAAAAACATGGAATTGACTTTGAAGAGGCACAAGCTCTTTGGGATAATGAATACTCGGTTTTTAAACAAGTTGAAATAAACAATGAAGAGCGTTTTTTACTTGTTGGTTATATTGGTGAACTTTGTTATGTAGCTGTATTTACCATGCGTGAAGATAATATAAGAATTATCAGTGTAAGACGATGTCGAAAAAATGAAAAGGAGATAGTATGAAAAAAATATCAGCGGAAGAATTTGATAGAAAATTTGATAATGGTGAAGATATACTTCCTTATATTGATTTATCTTCCAAAATGACTAAAAGTGAATTTGAAAAAAAAGTTATTATCAATCAAAAAAAGTAAATGTCGATTTGCCTTCATGGGCTATCGCTTCTTTAGATAAAGAGGCTAAACGTATGGGTGTCACACGTCAATCTATCATTAAAATGTGGCTTATTCAAAAACTAGATGATTTAAACCTTAGTCGTAAATCGTTAAAACAAGTGGGATAAATTCCCACTTATATTTTCATTTCCTTATCCCAGGGACCGTTCAGAATTCTGTGTCAATCGGGTAAAATAACAAATACCCAAGGACACAGATATGAAGATAGAAATAGACGTAGAGCAATTTGCTCAAGATATTAAAGCCGGCAAGAGTATTGGTGGCTC
>JAJOKG010000107.1 GCA_021206415.1 Sulfurospirillum sp.
CATTGATTAAAGGAGTTAAAGATAAGATGATCACTCAGAGCCACCACCTCGTCAATCTCCCCTTCTTTATACGCAGGCGAATAGGTACACACCGAGCCTTTAAAAAACTCTTTGGCAAATTTGGCTTCATGAAGTCCACTACACGTACAGCCACTGAGATATTTGTCCACCAAAGGAGCCAGCGCTTTAAACGCAAAGCCTTTAAGGGCTAGTAAAATGGTCGCCCCTGAGCGTTCACTCACCTCTTTGAGAAGCTTCAAATTTTCTTCTAGCAATGCCTCTTCACAGACATATGCAGGCGTGTTTATCTGCGCTAAAACCGTTTCAATTTTACTTATTTTCATGATGATTTTCTCCGATTTTTACTCACATAATGTAACATGTTTCCCCTTAACAAAAAAAACCTACATAAATTATTAGAAAAGACGATACGATTATTAACATTTAAAAATTGTTGAGAGAAGAAGGAGAACAATCATATGAAAGGAATAAGCATTAAAATTAAAACGCTTATTTTATTTATTGTCAGTTTAGGAGTTTTAACACTCATCTCACTGGGTATTATCTTTTATAGATCCAATACCTTAGTACACACACAAGTGAATGAGGAAAGAGAACTTATTTTGGAAATGAAGAAAAATGAACTTCAATCCTATACGATGATGGCGGAAAAAGCAATAGCCTCATTTTACAAGATGACATTAGATGAAAATATCGCGCATAAAATCAAAGAAGACGCCTTAGTGTTTCAAAAAATCATTGAAGATATCTATGCAAAAAATAAAGATAAGCTCTCCAAAGAAGAACTACGCACGCTCATTTACAGCGTCACAAATGGTTATCGGTATAACAACGATATAGGCTATTTTTATGCGTATACCCCTGAGGGTATTAACGTGGTTCATCCTATCAATCCCTCTTTAGTCGGTAAAAATCTCATAGAGCTCAAAGACAAACAGGGTACATTTATTATCAAAGATGTCATCAAAACGGCCAAAGATGGCACAGGCATTAGCAAATTTCTTTTTCCTCATCCAAAAAACTAAAGTGGATGAGCCGAAAATTGCTTATAACTTCTATTTTGAGCCTTTAGATATTGTTTTTGGTACGGGTGATTATGCTTCGAGCATTAAAGAGTTTTACCAAAATGAGGCGATTAAAGTTTTAGAGAGTTTACGCTACGCAGAAGATGGTTACTTCTTTGCCTACAAAAAAGGGGGCAATGGCTACACCTATGCGTTTCATGGCACAGAAGCCAAACTCAAAAATACTGAAATTAAGCTCGATGTCAAAGACTCTAAAGGTAAAGTTTATCGTCAAGAGATTGTTGATGAAGCCCTTAAACATCCAAATGAAGGAGCTTTTGTCACGTACAACTACCCTCATCCCATTACCAAACAAAATGCAGACAAGCTCACCTATGCTAAGTATTTTAAAGAGTGGGACTGGATTATTGTCTCAGGGCTTTATATCGACGAAATTGAAGCACGTGTCACAGCACAAGGTGAAAAAATCTCCTCCAATATTCATGGAATGATTTTTTCCATGATCGCCTTTAGCTCCGTAGCCGCAATGCTTGTTCTTGGAATTGTTTATATGATGATTAACTCCATGATCGCCTCTCCTTTAGTCAATCTCAAAGATACTGCACACAATTTAGCCGTAGGGGATGGAGACCTCACTAAAAAACTCGAACTTAAAACACACGATGAAATTGGTGAAGCATCGCATGAAATTAATAACTTTATTGAAAAAGTGCGATCAACAGTCGCTCTAGCCAAAGAGACCAGCAGTGAAAACGCTTCCATTGCGCATGAGCTCTCAGCAACCACCCTTCAAGTGGGCAAAAGGGTTGAGGATTCGACGATGATTATTCATCAAGCAACCCAAATGTCCCATGAAACCAAAGAAGAGATTGTCGCTTCAGTAGAAGAGGCAAAAGAGAGCAAGGAAGAGGTGATTAAAGCAAACCGTGAACTCAAAAGTGCCCGTGAACACATCGAGATTTTAGGAAAACGTGTCCAAAATAGCGCAGCAACAGAGATGGAACTCGCACACCGTATTCAGCAATTAAGCTCTGATGCAGAACAAGTCAAAAATGTCTTAACGGTTATTGGAGATATTGCCGACCAAACCAATCTTTTAGCGCTCAATGCTGCCATTGAAGCCGCACGGGCGGGTGAGCATGGACGTGGTTTTGCCGTTGTGGCTGATGAAGTACGAAAACTAGCAGAACGCACTCAAAAAAGTTTGGTTGAAATAAACGCAACCATCAATGTCATCGTCCAATCCATCAATGACAGCAGTGAGCAGATGAACCACAATTCTAGTGATATTCAAGAACTCTCTTCCATTGCACATGACGTTGAACAAAAAATCAATGCAACCGTTGAAATAATGGACAATGCGACCAAACTGAACGATAAAACCGTAGAAGATTACATTAAAACGGGCGATAAAATTGATACTATCGTCATCAAAATTGAAGAAATCAACACCCTCTCAACCCAAAATACACGCAGTGTTGAGGAGATAGCAGGAGCGAGTGAACACCTTAATGCCTTGACTGAAAAACTCAACGGCATTTTAAATAAGTTTAGAACGTAAAAGCACGGGAGAGTTACTCTCCCGCTTTTCGTGCAATGATGTCCATTAATGAGGTAGGCAGAAGGCGTTTTAAGACTGCAAAGAGTTTGGTCGGGAATGTTACAGCATAACGCATTTTTGGCTTTTTTGCCTCAATGGCTTTGATTAACACTTCTAAAACAGCCTCAGCCCCCAGTGTAAAAGGGGCATTACCGCTCCCCTCCAAACGCTTGAGTGTTTTGGCGTAAACCTCTTTATGCGCAGAGTTTTCTTGGTCGATATGCTCTAAAAATTTAGCGAGGGCATTTTTACGAAAATCACTTCGAATGGGACCTGGTTCAATCAGTACAACTTCAATGCCACTGCCGTGTAATTCAAGTCGCATCGTATCTGCCAATCCTTCAATGGCAAATTTAGAAGCATTGTACGCCCCTCGATAACTCATCGCCACAAATCCTAAGATAGAACTGTTGTAAATGATGCGCCCACTTCGTTGTTTGCGCATGTAAGGAAGAACCAGATTGGTGAGTTCAAGCGTTCCAAAGACATTGGTTTCAAACTGTTCACGAAGCACCTCACGCCTCAAATCCTCCACTGCTCCTGGTTGTCCGTAAGCGGCGTTATTGAAAAGCACGTCGATGCGACCATTTGTTTGAGAGAGCATCCATGCAAGAGCCTCATGCATACTGTTCGAATCGCACAAATCCAGCCTAAAGGCATTCAGTCCCTCAGACCTCAGACGCTCCACATCTTCTGCTTTGCGACACGTGGCAAAAACGGCGTAACCAAACTTTTGAAGTCCATGCGCACACGTATAACCAATGCCTGTTGAACAGCCTGTAAGAAGAATAGATTTTGACACGATGAGCCTTTACATGTAAAAAAGAAGGTGACTCAAGGCTTTACATGTAAAGCCTTGAGCAAATAGCATTATTTAACCTCGTAAGTCTCTTCAGGTTTCATTTCGATGATTTTCCACGGAAGCCCTTGAACATTGAGTTCATCCATAAATGGCTTGGCATCAAATTGTTCCATATTGAACACGCCCTTACCAGACCATGTGCCTTCTAACATCAGTTTTGCACCAATCATCGCAGGCACGCCCGTGGTATAACTCACCGCTTGCGCACCCGTTTCACGGTAACACGCTTGATGGTCACACACGTTGTAGATGTAGATTTTGCGTTTTTTGCCATCTTTTAGACCTTCAAATACACACCCAATATTGGTAAATCCAACTGTTCTAGGTCCCAAACTTGCAGGATCTGGAAGCAAGGTTTTCAAAAATTCAATGGGAACGATTTTCATACCTTTATGCTCGACCTCATCAATGCGCAACATTCCGATATTTTCCAAACACTTCATGTGTGTCAGATAGCTTTGACCAAAAGTCATAAAGAAACGGATACGTTTAAGCCCTTTGATGTTAAGCACTAGCGATTCTAACTCTTCATGGTAAAGTAAATAACTGTCTTTTGGCCCCACTTCTGGGTAATCCCAAACCATCTTTACGGATACTGGCTCTGTTTCTATCCACTTGCCCTCTTCCCAATAACGCCCTTTGGAGCTGACTTCTCGAAGATTAATCTCTGGATTAAAATTGGTCGCAAACGCATATCCATGATCGCCCGCATTACAGTCTAAAATGTCGATGCTCTCGATGCTATCAAAAAGATATTGCTGTGCGTAGGCACAAAAAACATTCGTAACCCCTGGGTCAAAACCACTGCCCAAAAGTGCCATAATGCCTGCTTCTTTAAATGCGTTATCTCGTGCCCATTGTTCTTTATACTCAAATTTTGCGAGGTCTGGATGCTCGTAGTTAGCTGTGTCTAGGTAAGGCACTTTGGTTTTCACACATGCGTCCATAATGGTTAAGTCTTGATACGGAAGAGCGATATTCAGTACCAAAGCAGGTTTTACTTTTTCAATTAAAGCGACTAAAGCGTCCACATCGTCCGCATCAATCGCTGCGGTTTCAATGTTTACATGTAAAGACTCTTTAATCTCTGCTGCGATTTGGTCACACTTGGATTTGGTTCGGCTTGCCAAAACGATTTTTGAAAACACATCACTGTTCATTGCGCATTTTTTGGTCACAACACGGCTCACACCGCCTGCACCAATAATTAAAACTGTTGCCATGATTTTCCTTTTAGGTTTCATTATGAGGCTTCTTTAATAATCCCTATCGCAATAGAAATTATCAAAAAAGCCTAGTCTATTTTATACTTTTTTTATTACGTTTTTATTTCATAAGAGTTTTTAAAACCCTTTAATACGTTTTTGAAGTAAAACTCCAAAAACTACGCTAACGCTGAGTTTTCCTCGGCGGAATGCCCACGCACCTTTTGGTGCTTTTATTTCAAACTGTTAATAACGATATGCGCCAATTCAAGCGCTTTTGCTCGGTGAGAAAAGGCTTTTTTTACGCTCTCATCTAATTCGCCCAATGTTTGGATGTATCCACAGGGAATAAACATGGGGTCATACCCAAAACCGTTTTCACCTCTTGCCTCTGCCAATGCCTCGCCATGCATCCAACCGTGCACACAAAATTCACCCTTAGCACACACCAGCGCAATAGCTGCGGTGTAAAATGCAGGTGTTTTTGTCACACCTTTTTCTTTGAGCGTTGCGATAAGTTTGTTTAAATTGGCTTCTGAAGTCGCACCCACACCCGCATAACGGGCACTGTAAATACCAGGTGCTCCACCCAAAAGAGGCACGCTGATTCCGCTGTCATCACTCAACACCATAGCGTTTTTATCACTCAATTTTTCATAAACAGCACGTGCTTTAATCAGCGCATTTTCTTTAAACGTGCTTCCTGTTTCTTCAATCTCGAAAGGCTCCATAATGTCGCTGTATGCCACCACTTCATACTCTTCTATCCATGATTGGAACTCTTTAACTTTGCCTTGATTAGATGTGGCCAATACAATTTTCAACGCTCATTCTCCCTGCTCATATAAGCTTTTATTCTACCCATTTTTTGTTTAAAACTTTGGCTCCATAATCCACACTTCCAATGGCGCTTTAAGCTCGCCTGCAACCCATTTGGCTCTTTGCCCATATCCCATAAACATATCCGCACGGTTTGGCCCCTTAATCGCCCCACCCGTGTCTTGCGCAAAAACAAATTTTTCAACCTTATACTGAGGCGATTCGCTCTTAAGTGCTAAAAGTGAACCTAGCGGGATAAACGCTCTATCCACCGCCACAGAACGCTCAGGCGTTAACACAACGCCCAAACTTCCCGTTGCTTTTTGTTCCATTTTGCGAAAGAAGACATAACTTGGATTGGTATTTAAAAGTTCATCTATTTTTGTGGGGTGTGCTTCTAACCACGCTTTGATTTTTTGCATAGAGACCTCTTCAGGCGTTGCAAAAAATCCCTCTATCGACCATCTCTCGTCCGAGTGATTTGTATTTGTGTCCATTGCTATCGGCATAGCCTATAAACATTACTCTTCCATCTTCAAGCTCTACCCTGCCTGAGCCTTGTACTTCCATAAAAAAGAGGTCAATTTTATCGTCCACGTAACACAAAATCTCTGCTTTCATCTTACGTTTTGCAATTTCCGCACGGGTAAAATAAGGAACAACTTTCCCTTTTACTGAGCGCCCACGCATTTTTGCGTCCTTTTCACCCACAATTTTAATCAAATCTTTGGGTTTAGCATAAACAGGATACGCAAAGCGTTTACTCTTTTTTAAACTTCCATACAAGAGTGGTTCATAATAACCTGTGAGCATTGAGCGTTGCTCATTGGGTTCTACTTTTTTTAAGCACAAAAGCATTTTGAAAAAAGGCTTTTTGCATCCTTTACATTGTAAAGATTGTTCGCACACTTTTGCATAGACTTTTTTGCGTCTGAGGAGCTTTACAATTTCTCACGAAAAAGCATTAAAAGCTCATCAAAATTTTCCTCATGACTAAAGCGTTCAAAATGCCTGTTTTGCTCTTGAATCGTTGCCACGAAAGCATCATCTTGTGATGTAGGGGAGAGTTTAGAAGCACAGCCAGAAAAAAATTACCATTAACACGAACGAAGAAAAAATAAAATAGCGCATTTACATCCATTGAAAAGAGGCACTAAAAGCGCCTCATTAAGTTAATTAAACCTTTTGTTTAAGCGACGCAAGTTCTGCTTTAATCGCATCGAACTCTGCATAAATTTTGTCGTTTTCCATCACACTCCAGCGATTGAAACCAATGTAATAAAGCGTAATAAAATACGCCAACACGCATCCAGCGAAACCTAAAATATGTGTAATATTAAATTCCATTACGACTCCTTTGTTTGAGTACTTTAACTATTGCAGATTATAACATAAAAGAAGCTTGAGCCAAGTTTGATTTTGAAATTTCATAGACTTTTCAAAGTTTAACAAAGGTAAAATCAACCGTGATTAAATTTCGAGGAATAGTGTATTCATGTTAAAAACCGTTTTCCCCCTAACCCTGATTATTTCGCTTCGTTTCTTAGGTCTTTTTATCGTCTTACCTGTACTTTCTGTTTATGCGCTTCACTTAGAAGGTTCCAATGAATTTTTAGTGGGTATTACCATTGGTGGATATGCCATGACCCAAATGTTTTTACAAATTCCTTTTGGCATTTTATCCGATAAAATCGGACGGAAAATTACCATTTTTATTGGACTGGTTATTTTTATGGCAGGCTCTATTATCTGTGGATTGAGTGAGAGCATTTATGGCTTAATGGTGGGTCGTTTTTTACAAGGTGCTGGTGCGATTGGTGCGGTTGGAACCGCGATGATTAGCGATATGGTCAAAGAAGAAGTGCGTGCCAAAGCCATGGCAATTATGGGAGGAAGTATTGCAGCAAGTTTTGCCATCTCCATGATGCTAGGCTCACTCATTGGTGGCTATTACGGGGTGGATAAACTCTTTTTTTCTGACCGCTCTTTTTTGTCTTTTTAGCGATTATTATTCTCTACACTAAAGTGCCTAATCCTCCTAAAATTGTGCATCATTACGGTGCGGATGAGGCGGAGCTTAAACACATTTTTAAAGATAAAAATCTTATGAAAATGAACATCACCAACATGCTTCAAAAAGGGATGATGACCCTAGCGTTTATGGTGATTCCTATCATTATGTTTAAAGAGTTTGGCTTTGAGAAAAAAGAGCTCTGGATGGTCTATTTACCTGCGATGATTTGTGGGGTACTAGCGATGGCACCTTCAGCTATTTTGGGAGAAAAAAAACATAAAGCCAAAGAGATGCTGATGATTGGCATTGTCTTTTTTGGTATCAGCTATGTCATGATGGGCTACGCCAAAAGTGCGCCATGGTTTATTGTAGGAGTTGTGCTCTTTTTTATTGGCTTTAATATACATGAGCCTTTGATGCAATCGATGGCAAGCAAATACGCAAAGATTCACCAAAAAGGTGCAGCACTTGGGGTTTTTAACTCCTTTGGTTATGCGGGAACCTTTGTGGGTGGTGTCTTTGGAGGCTTCTTTTTACAGCACTTTGGCATTATGGAAATTGCGTGGGTGATGTTTATTGCCTGTATTTTGTGGCTCTTTTTAATTGCGACCTTACACAATCCAAGCATCAATAAAAACCTCTATCTCCCTTTTGAAACCATTGATTTGACGAGAGTTTTGCATCTTAGCCATGTTAAAGGTATCATCGAGTGGTATCGCAATGAAAGTGAGCAACTTTTAATCATCAAATACGATTCACAACTCACCGATAAAAAGACCATTCTAGCGGTTTTAGAGTAAGGTGGAACTTCTCAGCCTTTTAGGAATTAGCTTTGCTTCTGCCACCCTTTTACCAGGGGGAAGTGAAGCTTTTTTTTCTCTACCTGTTAGATCAAAAATTAAACCCTTACACACTTTTAGCCATTGCCACGCTTGGCAATACGTTAGGATCTTTTGTCAATTATATGTTAGGAAAATACGCCTCGCATATTGCTCTTGAAAAAGGCTACATCAAAGCCAAACATCAGCACAAAGCCACGCTTCTTTTTGAGCGCTATGGCATGTGGAGCCTGCTCTTCTCATGGCTTCCCATTATTGGTGACCCACTGACCTTTGTAGCAGGAATAGCACGCTTTGAATGGTGGAAGTTTTTACTCATTGTAAGCAGTGCCAAATTGGCACGGTATGTTTTTGTTTATCTTGGTTTTTTAGCCATCGAATCGTAAATCCACACATGAAAAGAAGTGCTTATGAATAACCCCATCTCCTGCGAATTTTACGACCAACTCATGGTTGCCATTCAACGCAAAATTCCTTCCACCATTGTCTATCTTGAAAACAAAGAAAAGATCACGATTAAAGGCGTTGTAGCAGAATTAATGATGATCGAATATGAAGAGTTTTTAATGCTAAAAGATGGAAAAAAGATCAATCTTCAGACGATTTTTTCATTTAATGGAAAGAAGTATAAAGAGGATTGAGGCTTTACATGTAAAGTTAAAGAACTCAAACTCTTTTATTCTATGGTCGAATTTCGATCGGTGTTCCTGTATCAATTGAATTCCAAATTAAATCCATATCACTATTTTTAAGTGCAATACATCCATTTGTCCAATTAAAAAAATTGCATTATAAAAAGATGCCCAACCAAAACCATTTTTTTTGTCC
>JAJOKG010000022.1 GCA_021206415.1 Sulfurospirillum sp.
GCCGTTAAAAAATGCATCAGTGGAAAAATCGCATACAACACAACAATAAGGCTCATAAACCACCATGTCGCATTATAGCCATAGCCGACCCATGTGAACATCTGAAGCCCTAACATCTGAATCATAAAGCCCTCAAACGAGTGTTCCCCATAGACACTAAACAGAGTTCTGCCCATAAACCATGCGCCAAAAGGAACAAATAAAAGAGCAATCAACCAATAATTCATATAAAGCTTCAGAAGCCTTCGTTTATAAAAAGCTCTAAGCTCCATGCCTCGTTTTTTAATCGATTCTGCTAAACCATAACCGCTTAAGATGACATAAATACCCACGCACACCTTAGCTAAAAGAGCGGTTTGAAACACAAACCAGCCGCTCTCAGGCTTCTCATAAAAAAGATGATGCCATAAAATGAGCATCAACGCCATGCCTTTACTCGCATTGGTGATGGATACATCAAATTTTTCTAACACGTTCATTGCCTTTTAAAAAAAATGATTGCTTATCTTACTTAAAAAAATCCTGTTATGATACAATTTTATTTTTAAATACCCTTTTTTCATAAACCCTTGAATAAAAAGAAGTCGTGATGCACGTATCGTTTTTTGAAAATTTTTTACAACACATTCATCCCCCATTACTCTACTTTATCTTTAGTAGTACACTGCTTTTAATTTTTGGTATTTTGCTTTGGAATGCCCTATTACGACGAAAAGTTGAAAGCGTTGTTAAACGCAATCTTGAAAATCAAAAAATCATGCTTCAACACTCTAAACAAGCTGAGCTTGGTGCACTCATTGGCAACATTTCACACCAATGGCGAGAACCACTCTCAAATCTGAGCAGTATTAACCTCATGATGATGGCATATTTAGAACAAAACCAAACGATTGACAAAGCTTTGTGGTATCAAAAACTCAAAAGCATTGAAATGCGCTTGATTTTATGTCACAAACCATGCAAAATTTTTAGAGTTTTATAAACCATCCAGTCAATACTACACATTTAATATTTGTGAGTCCATTCATCAAACGCTGAGCATTATTGAAACCAACCTTTTAGCAGATAATGTTCATATAGAACTTCAAGGAGATATGAACGTCGAACTTTATGGGATTAAAAATGAGTTTATGCAAGTTTGGCTCAACATTATTAACAATGCAATGCATGCTTTTCACCCTGAACGTGTGGAAAAACGTAAAATTATCATTACAATCGAACAATCAAAAGTTACTTTTTGTGACAATGCTAAAGGCAAAATTATTGAAAATGACCTTTTAAAAGGAGTCGGTCTTTTTATGTGTCAACAAATTTTAGAAAAATACAATAAAAAGCTCTCATTTCGTAACACCAAAGAAGGAGTATGTGTCACTATTTTACTAAACACCTAAACGATATCCCGCTTCTGAAACGGTTTGTAGAAAATTTTACCCACTTTTTTTCGAAAACGCATAATGAAATTTAAAAGAGCTTGGTCGCTTACATCATCGAAGTTCCAAAGGGCTTCGTAAATCATTGCTTTACTCACCACACGATTTTGATGTTCAAGTAAAAGTTCAACAAAGGCGGTCTCTTTTTTATTTAAATCTATTTTATAGCCCTCATTGGTAAACAAAACCCGATTGTGTTTATCAAAAGCATACCCATTTTTAAGCATAATATGATTATTCGCACTGAGCGTCATAGAAGAGCGATTCAGTGTATCTATCAGCTCTTTGTATTTGACAGGTTTGAGCAAATATGCGGTTAAATTAAGAGGAATTGCTCGAAGTAAAAGCTCCTCGCTTTTATTGCCACTTAAGACAATAATAGGAATGTGCGTATTGGTCTGGCGCACCGTTTCTATGAAGCTCAGCGCATTTTCATTGTGTACTTTAATATCAGAAATAATGATGTCTATTTTTTGTGTTTGCAATATTTCATATGCACTCTCTAAGGTCGTACAATGAAAAATTTTATGTACAAAAAGCTCTAAGAGTGCCATAAAGTTCTCTGCAAACTCTTCGTTATCTTCGAGAAAAAAGGATATGTTTTTCTTTAAGGGTATAAAGCATGTGTCTCTTCTTTTTTTGCTTGAATTATAAGCCATTGTAACTTTAAAATAGCCTCTCAAATCTCACTAACATCTCATTTATATCTCATTTTTATAAAAAATGCTGTGATTTATCTGTGATAGATGCGCCGTATAATTGAGAAAGTTTAGTAAAAAGTGGTGAGATTACATCTCTCTTTTCTGAATATTAAGCATTCATTTCCCCTAGGAGGATCAGTGTGATTACCTTTCTTGCTTCCCTCGTTATCCTTTTTTTAGGATACGCCATTTATGGTAAATTTGTTGAGAAAACATTTGGTATGGACCCCCATCGACCAACACCTGCCATCACGCAAGCAGATGGTGTTGATTTTGTCCCTATGGCAACATGGAAAGTTTATCTTATCCAGTTTCTTAACATCGCAGGACTTGGACCGATTTTTGGACCAATTATGGGTGCCTTGTACGGGCCAGCTGCTTTTTTATGGATTGTGTTAGGTGCCATTTTTGCAGGTGGCGTGCATGATTACATGTCAGGTATGATGTCTGTTCGCAATAAAGGAAAGAGTATTGCCGAGTTAACAGGCGATTATCTCGGTGAGACGAGCCGTTATGCTATGTTGATTGTAAGCGTCGTGCTCCTTTTATTTGTAGGCGTTGTTTTTATTGTAGGACCAGCAGCACTTTTGGCAAACCTTACGTTTCAAACAGGTGGGGAAGGTGTTTTTGCAGGAACCATGTTTGCTGATAAAACATTTTGGATTGTCTTAATTTTTGCCTACTATTTTATTTCAACTATTTTTCCTGTTGATAAAATTATTGGTCGCATTTACCCCTTCTTTGGTGGCGTTTTAATGTTTATGGCATTTGGTGTGGCAGGCGCTATGATGTACCATGGTCTTGCTATTCCTGAAATTACAGATATGGGAAATTATGCTCACCCACAAGGTACACCTATTTGGCCAGCACTCTTTTTTACCATTAGTTGTGGTGCACTCAGTGGTTTTCATGCAACCCAATCGCCTCTTATGGCACGTACCATTAAAAATGAAAATCTTGGTCGTAAAGTCTTTTACGGTGCGATGATTTCAGAAGCGGTGATTGCTATGATTTGGGCAGCGGTAGGTATGGCATTTTTCCCTAATGGCATTGCGGGTCTTAGTGAAGTCCTTGCAAAGGGAGGACCTGGTTTGGTCGTCAATGAAGTCACCGTAGGTTATCTTGGCATTGTGGGTGGATTGCTTGCGATTTTAGGTGTTATTGTAGCCCCTATTACTTCAGGCGATACAGCGTTTCGTGCGATTCGCTTAACGATTGCAGATCGTTTTAATATTCCTCAGGCCAAAGTCACCAACCGCTTGACCATCTCTCTTCCTATTTTTATCGTCGCGTTTTTTTATTACACAAGTTGGATTTGCTGCTATTTGGAAGTACTTTACATTTTCCAATCAAATGCTCTCTGCTTTTGCGCTTTGGACAGCAACCGCTTACCTTGTGAAAAATGGAAGAAATTTCTGGATCACAGCTCTTCCTGGAACGTTTATCACCGCTAGTTTAGTGGGATACCTACTCACAGCTAAAGAGTTCCCATTTGGCTTAAGTCACGATGTTGCGGTTAATAGTGGTTTTGCAACAGCGGCAGTCATTATGATTTACCTCGTACGATTAGGTTTTACATACAAACGTAAATTTGCAAATGCTTAATGTACACTCTATAACGCTACAAGAATCTTCTTGTAGTCGTCTTTACATGTAAAGACGCTCTATGACCAGTTTTATTGCTTCACAGACCTCTTTTCAAGGCATTATTCATACGCATGAACCTCTTAAAATTCAAGGCATTGTTGAAGGTAAAATTTTTAGCGATAGTTCTGTTTGGATAGAATCTAAAGGTTTCATTAAAGGAGAAATTTATGCTAAAGAAGTGATTGTAGAGGGAAAATGTGAAGGAGAAATCACCTGTGAACACCTCATTCTTAAAGCATACAGTCATTTCAAAGGCGATGTCAAAAGTACACAATTCAGCATGGAAGCAAAAGCTTTGTTTGAGGGCAAAAGTACTCTTTTAGCGCTTAATGACACCGATGCCTCTAAAAAAACAACGAAAACCTATTGCGCCTTTTGATACCGAAAATGTACTACTTTAATTGTGCGTAAAATGCCTCAATATTTTTTTCAATAGCATCTTCGTTATACACTGCACTAATCACTGAATACATCGCTAAATCATAGGCATGCAACTGGAAAATATTTTCTTGATTAATTCCCCCAATCGCACAAATAGGCGCCTTTAGACGCTTTTTAGCTTCTTTTAATATCGAAGGTGAAATAACCTGTGAATGGGGTTTGGTGGGCGAAGGAAAAAAAGAGCCAAATGCCAGATAATCTGCCCCTAAAGCTTCATAGTACAACGCTCTTTCGATATCGCCATAACACGAAACGCCAATGATTTTATCTTTACCTAAACGCTCCCTCGCCTCTTCATAACCAACATCATCCATCCCTACATGTAAACCATCGGCATTCATCTCATACGCCACATCCAGCCTATCATCCACAATAAAAAGTGCCTCATAATAATCACACAAAGCTTGAAGCCGAATGCAATCTCTCAGCGCTTCTTCCTCATCAGCGTTTTTATTGCGATATTGAATGACTCGCACGCCACTTTTCAGCACACGTTCCATCTGCTCTAGCAGGGTTTCATTGGGAGTTAAAAATTCATCGGTGAGGACATAGAGTCCTTGAAGGAGAGATCTATCTAGCATAAAAACCTCACATTATTTTTTAAGGTGATTGTACAAACTCGAAGCTTAAAATGCCCAAGCAATAAAGCATTGCTTGGGCATGAAGAGTGCAGATATTCAATGACACCTGAATCTTTCTCTTTTAATTTCTGTGCCAACTCTGCATTCACACTTTTAATCTCTTTACCTAAAAGCTCTTTATTTGGATGAGCTATAAAAATACCTTGTGTATCAATGAGCATTCCATAACCACCGTTAAAAGTGACATCAGAAGTCGCTTTAATAAGTACATCCAAAGCAATATCTAAAATAACACCGCCTAAAAACTTTCCCTCTTTCACAATTGGTGCCATGATAGAAACAATCAGTTTATTGGTGGTAGCGTCCACGTACGCATCCGTCACACCGACTTTTTGAGTACTTTTAAGCGTTTTATACCAACCACGCACTCGTGGGTCATACCCTGCTGGCATTGGAGTTCCTGAACCTGTGTATGCCGTTCCATCTTCTAAGCCAACGGTAGTATCAAAACCGCCTAAGGTTTTCGTCGTCTCTTTTAAAATCGCCATCACACTGGCTTTTTCCATATTTTGAACATCAATTAAATAGCGACTTGCACTCTCAACTCCGCTTTTTTTTACCCGCAATCCACACATCAATATAATCAGTCAGTGCGCGTGATGCCATTTGAAGACTCTGTTCAACTTGGGCTAGACTATTTTTCTTGGTATCCATATAACTAATAAACCCAAAAATACTTAAACTTGCAAACATTAGCACCGAAATGGTGGTTAAGATTTTGGCTTTGAACGATATGGAAACTCCTTATCCTCACAATTTTGTCACTTTAATTATATCGACAAAGCGTTATAAAGGTGTTGCAAGAAGTGGTTAAAAAACCCTCTTTGTTACCAATTCGCAATGAACTTTTTCTAAAATCCTTTACAAATACAGGCATTGGAGTCTTTTTATGTTTTCGATACTTTTAAAAAAACTTAGTATTAAACAACGTTTTTATTTAGGATTTTTAACAATTTTTAGTGCATTTTCTATCATGGCATACATTTATGCCACACATTTTTTACACAATCAACGTTTTTTCAATACACAAATTATTCAAGCCAAAAACCTAAGTACCAATCTTAAACAAAACACCCATGTCAATGCGCAAACCATTGAAAATTTTTCCACGCTAGAGGAACAAGCCAAAGAAGTCACGCTCCTTTACAACGACCTTGCTACGCTACGTACTCTTAGAGACGAGCTTAGTACGCTAAACTTTAAACCATCACAACAGCGCAAGATGGAGCGCTTGATTGATGAACTCATAGCATGGCAAAATACCAAAGCAGGTCAACACCCTTTTATTGCGCCTTATGCGGGACAATTTACTATTTTAGCGACACGTTTGCGCAGCGAAGCCAATGAAGATATTGTACGTGACATTACGTTGGTCATTGAGGATATTACAGGGAAAGTGATTGATGAAGCCTTGAAGTTTAATGATAAAACCTATAAAAGTATGAGTACACTCAAAGAAAATTTAAGCTACCTTAATAGCCATCTTGAGGAGGATACCAAAGGCCTTGAAAAAAGTCATCATGCACTAAAATTACTCCACACAACCAATCAAGAAAGCACCTTATATTTAGGAATTGCCGCCTTCTTTTTATTGGCACTCTTCTTTTTTCTACTCTTTGCTATTCGTCTTATTGTTATGGAAACACTAAAAATGAAAGATCAATTTCAAAAGTTAATTCATGATCCAAACCATATTGATTTTCGCCATAAAATAAATATCCCTCCTGTCAATAAAGATGAACTCGATGGCATTGCTCGTGTGATTGGTTCTGTTTTTTTACATGTAGAACAAACCATTATTCGTATTTGTGATATTTCAAACCATTCGCATACTTCCGCAGAACGTTTGCAACATACGTCTCAAACGCTTCTTGAGACCATTCATGAACAAGAAAGTAGTATTGAAAATATGAAATCTCCCATAGAAACACTCCAATATACCCTAAGCCAATCCGAAGGCGTAAGTGAGCAAACCAAAGCAATTTTGGAACAAAACATTCAAGTGATGGAGCATTTTATGCGTGATTTAGCCACGCTTCATGAAGATATAAACCAGAGTCAAGGTGAGCAAAAAGCCATTCATACTGAAATGCAAGAGCTTAGTAAGCATGTTGCACAAATGCAAACCGTGTTTAATTTGATTGACGAAATAGCAGATCAAACCAATCTTCTAGCCCTCAATGCTGCTATTGAAGCTGCACGTGCTGGGGAACATGGTCGTGGCTTTGCCGTGGTAGCAGATGAAGTGCGAAAACTGGCTGAGCGAACCCATGAGAGCTTAGGTCATATTGATAAGATTGCCAAAGAGATTATTGAAGGCGTTGGGAAAAATACACACAGACTTGAGCATATGAGCAACCTTATGTTGAATACGGGGAAACGTATGGCTTCTTTGGAGCATATTGCCACTCAAACACAAAAAGAGATTGCCCATTCTCTAGGCACAGCCAATGAAGCAGTAGGCCTTTCACACACGGTTTCACACAATGTTAACACGCTGATTTCGCAAATGCAAGACACCTTGACATTAAGCGTTACCAACAAAGATAAAGGACAAATGGTAGCACGTGTTTCAGAAGAGCTTTTTGAGATTTCACACACCCTCAATCAACTGCTCTCAAAGTTTTTACATGTAAAGATGTCTTAGCCTTTTTTTTAGACAGATTTCGTTATAGTTACT
Organism: Sulfurospirillum sp.; assembly: GCA_021206415.1. Lineage (GTDB taxonomy): Bacteria > Campylobacterota > Campylobacteria > Campylobacterales > Sulfurospirillaceae > Sulfurospirillum. The sequence goes on from JAJOKG010000022.1 coordinate 7,541, forward strand.
ACTACATAACGAAGAAGGATTTTTAAATGGCAATGGAAAGACGTTTTTGGGATATGCTTGCAAAACGCTATCCCCATTTTTATACCCCATCTATGCGTCAAGATGTGCAGAGTGTACTTGCGTGGACAAAAGAGCAAGGCGTAGCGTATGCCCCACAAAGCACACTTTTAGATATTGGCTCAGGTACAGGTACGTTTAGTATTCCTTTAGCGCTTTTACATGTAAAGGTTACAGCCATTGATCCTTCTGCTAGAATGCTTGAAATTTTAAGAGAAGATGCCCAAGATGAAGGGGTTTTACCGCTCATTGAAACCCATCAAAGTGATTGGGATACGTTTGATGTATCCACCCCCTACGACATCGTTCTAGCCTCTATGACGCCTGCCATTCATGATACTTTTACCATTGATAAAATGATCAATGCCTCTCAAAAATATGGCGTTTTTGTCGCATGGGGTGCTTTTAGAATCAACCCTTTTGTTGACGCACTGCTTGAGGCACATGCTCCAGAAGAACGCTTTTTGCAAACAGGAAGCATGAAAGCAGAAGATGTCATCGAACGCTTAGAACACAAAGGAATGGAGTATGTTTCTAAGCGCTTTGAGACGCAATGGAGCGATACTTACAGCTTTGAAGAGGCTATGGCTTATGCGAAAGAGCAGTTAGAACGCAGAGGTATTCAAGGAGATGAAGAGAAGATAAAAGCCCTCATAGCACACTATGCAGAGCATCAATCCCTCAAAGTGAGTACCAAGGCTGAAAAAGTTATACTAATGTGGAAACATTAGCCATACACCCTTTTTTTAATCTTTGTGTGGCTATAATAATACAAGATTTTTATTAGTATTATTATAGCTTTTAGAAATATTCATCTTGACACAAGGAACTTCTATGAAAAAGAGTGTTGCCTTTTTGCTGTTTTTTAAGTTCTCTGCTTTTTTCACAAACCTATACCGATATGCTAGGGCGTGAAGTTCGTATTGATAAAAGCGATAAAATTGTGTGTATAGGACCTGGCGCACTTCGTCTTGCGGTCTATTTAGGACTTGAAACCCGTCTTGTAGGCATTGAAAAAACAGAAAACGACCCCTCAGCACTTTCACCTTATCGTACCTTTTTAGGCAAAGAAAAAATTTCAAAATTACCGATTATTGGCACAGGTGGGCCTGGGAAAATGCCCGATTTAGAAGCCTTGCTTGTCGCCAAACCTGATTTTATCATTGCTTCTTTTGTCGATAAAAATCAACTAGAACTCATATCCTCAAAAACCAACATCCCCCTTGTAGCGGTAAGTTACGGGGCTTCTTACGGCGGACCAGTAAAAAAAAACCTTGAAGATATTAAAAACTCTTTGCTTCTTCTAGGGAACATTACTCGCACGCACGAGCGCGCCAAAGCGTTGGTTAGCTTTATTCAAACACAAGAAGAGGCACTCCATAACCTCAAACTGCCTTCTAAAAAACTCTATGTCGGTGGTATTGGCTATAAAGGTGTTCAAGGGCTAACGAGCACTGAAGCAAACTACCCTCCTTTTGAACTTTTAGGGCTTAAAAATAGCCTTTTTGAAGGAACAACTACACAAGGTCATCAGTTTATAGAATTTGAAGCACTAATGCAAAACAATCCTGAAATTATTTTTCTTGATATGTTTGGAAAATCAAAAGTGCAACAAGATTACCGCTATCAAAAAGCGCTCTATGATACCCTTAGCGCTTATAAAACAGGCAATGTCAAAGATGTTTTAGGCTTTAATTTTTACAGCACCAATGTTGAAAATCTCCTTGTCATTGCATGGCAAATAGCCGCTTATTTAGGAGAACCCGTGGACATCAATCAAAAAGCCCATGCTATTTTTAACGCCTTTTATCAAGAAAAAAATGGCAGTGCATTGCTTGAATCCTTGCCGTATGGATTTTCGCGCCCATGAGCATACACCGACTTTATCGTAAACGCTTTCTCAAACGATTTTTGATTGCGTTTGGCTTTGCTGCCCTTATTGTACTGCTTTTGTGGATAGCCCTGATTAGTGGCGCTAGCGGTCTTGTCTGGAGTGATAGTGTCAAACTTTTGCATTTGCAAAGTGAACCTGAGGCATTTAGGGTGATTATAGAGTCTATTCGTTTGCCTAGAGCACTTGCGGCCTTATTGGTCGGAATGCTTTTAGGACTCTCAGGTGTTGCCATGCAAGGCGTATTGCACAATCCTTTAGCCTCACCCTTTACGCTAGGTATCTCTCAAGCAGCAGGATTTGGTGCGGCATTTGCGATTATTGTATTAGAAAGTACAAGCTTTTCGCATCCTCTGCTCTCAAAATTTAGCATTGCATTGTGTGCCTTTATTGCTAGTATGCTCTGTACTTTTCTCATTGTCTGGATAGTAAAAAAGTGCAGATGCGCCCAAGCAGTATTATTTTAGCAGGCGTGGGGCTAGGCTCCTTGTTTCACTCAGGTACGATGTTTTTACAATACTTCACCACGGAAATCAATGCCGCAGCAGCTCTGTTTTGGACCTTTGGCGATTTAAGCAAAGCAACGTATGAAAACATAACGTTTTTAACACTTATCTTTCTTCCTTCTTTGCTTCTTTTATGGATAGGACATTGGAAGTTTGATGCACTCTGTTTTGGGGATGAAAGTGCCTTTAATAAGGGGGTACATGTGCAAACCTTTCGCAGTGTCGTTTTTTTTAATTTCCGCACTTTGCACGGCTAGTGCTGTCGCTTTTTTTTGGCATTATTGGCTTTATTGGGCTGGTTGCGCCCCATTTGGTCCGCTTGCTTTTAGGTGGCGCGCACAGCATGCTGATTCCACTCTCAGCCTTGTGTGGGGGAGCCTTGCTTTTGGGAGCTGATTTATTAGCACGTATGCTCCTTTACCCTTCTATTCTTCCCGTGGGGATTTTAACCTCATTTATTGGTGCACCCGTACTTTTATACCTTCTCACCACACAAGGAAAACGGCTATGATGCTTCGCATTGAAAATCTTTCCTACACCGTAGGCAAAAAGCGCTTATTAGACGCTATTAATACACACGTACACAGCGGTGAAATTGTGGGTATTATTGGTCCTAATGGTGCGGGGAAAAGTACGCTATTAAAACATATTGCAGGGATTTTACCTTCCTCTCACATTTTCTTAGATGCGATCGAATTAAGCAAACTCACTACCCGTGAACGAGCCAAAGAGATTGCTTACCTCTCGCAATTTGCCACCACACCCTCCATGAGTGTTTTAGAGGTTTTGGAACTAGGACGAAGGGCATACAGTGGTATGCTTCTTACGCAAAAGGACAGAGAAATGATTCACGAGAGTATTCATCATTTCAATCTGGCACCTTTATTAGAGCGCAACATTGCAACACTAAGCGGAGGTGAGAGGCAAAAAGTGTTGATTGCTGGGGCGTCTTGCAAGAGCCAAAGGTACTTTTGGCTTGATGAGCCTATTTCTCATCTTGACCCTAAAAATCAACTTGAAATGCTCTTAGCCATGCGTCATGTCACCCAACACAAAGCTTTAATCACCCTCATTGTTTTGCACGATATGCAACATGCTATTCATTACACCCATCGGCTTTTAATGCTCAAAGAGGGGCGCATCATTCACGATACCCCTACAAAATCACTTGAAGCCTCTATGTTACAAACGCTTTTTGATGTTGAGACATCTTTACATGTACATAACGGTCACACCTTTGTGTACTACGGACACCAGCATGATGAAGTGCAAGGTGTTCATCATCACTAATAAGGAAAGAAAATGAATCATTTATGGGAAAAATGTGTTGCCTTTCACGGGCATGAATGTCCAGGTCTGGCCATAGGATTTAGAGCAGCAGAAGCAGCACATGTTTGGCTGGGTATGACGGGTTTTAGTCAGGATGAAGAGTTAGTGTGTGTTACTGAAAATGATGCGTGCGGGGTTGATGCGATTCAAGTACTTTTAGGATGCAGTTTTGGCAAAGGCAATCTTATTTATAAAGATACAGGCAAACAAGCCTTTAGTTTTTTTGACCGCAAACAAAATAAAAAAGGGCGCGTGGTTTTCAACCGCTCTTTCTTGCCAAACCTAGATAGACAAGCCTTGCAAGCGCATATTTTAAGCGCACCGCTTGAAGAGCTGTTTAGCCTCAAAGAGCCCTCTTTTGAGCTTCCTGAACACGCACGAATTTTTACTTCTGTGGTATGTGAACAATGTGGAGAGAGCGCTCCTGAGCATAAAATGCGCCTTGAAGAAGGCAAAAAAGTCTGTTTGGATTGTGCAAAATCGTATTCACGGGGATTTTAGCTTTATGTTATAATCCCTTGATTTTATCATGCAAGGGTTAAGAATGTTCACCACTCTTTTGGCTATTTTTACAGGGGCGGGTTTGGGTGCGCTTTTGCGCTATTTTTTAGGCCTCAAACTCAACAGCCTCTATCCTTTATTCCCCTAGGAACGCTTGGAGCTAATTTACTGGGAGGCTATTTGGTTGGCGTTGCCATTGCTTTTTTTTGCTTCACATAGTGCTTTATCCCCTGAGTGGCGATTGTTTATTATCACTGGTTTTTTAGGGGGTCTTACCACCTTTAGTACCTTTAGTGCGGAGATGCTTGCCCTCTTGCAAGAGGGACGTTTGGCTCTAGGCTTTGGGGCTATTCTTTTGCATGTGATAGGCTCTATTGTCATGGCATTTTTGGGCGTTGCAAGTTATACCCTACTTCACAAAGGAAGCTTATGAAAGGTTTTCAACTCACATTTTCAACCCTACAAAGTCGCAAACACCCTAATGGGGAGCACTTAAGTCATTGGCTGATAGGATTTTCAAAGAAGCTGGGCATTCAAGGCGTAACGGTTATTAAGGCTTCGCAAGGCGTGGGTCGAGATGGAACGCTTCATTCGGATACTTTTTTTGAACTGGCTGATGAGCCTTTAGAAGTGGTTATGAACGTGAGTGAAGAGCTATGTGAAGATCTGTTTAAGGCTTTATCTCAAGAGAAATTAGAACTTTTCTATACCAAAACTCCCATCGAATTTGGTACGATTTAGCGTTACATGTAACAATTTTAAGTGTGACGTGTTACACTTTCAGAGTCGTTATATATCCAAACTATATAAGGAAGGCGCATGAGCGAAATATTGGCATCAGGATTAATGCAATTTGATAAACCTGCATTGTTAGAAAAACGTATTAAACTTTTAGAAGCGATTTTGGATTGTGGGTCTATTTCCACAGCGGCCAAACGTGTGGGACTGAGTTATAAAACCGCATGGGAAGCCATAGATACCATGAACAATCTCTCCCAAACCCCTTTGGTGATTCGTACCACAGGAGGGAGTGGCGGTGGTGGAACCACTTTAACACCCTTTGGCAAAGAGATGATAGAGAATTATACCCTCCTCAAATCAGAGTATGAGCGCTTTATTCACACTCTTTCATCAATGTCAACACTCAATATGGAACACATCAAACATTTACAAAGGATCGGTATGCAAATTAGCGCACGCAATCAACTGATGGGCAAAGTAGCTGAGATAAAACAGGGCAATGTCAGTGCGGAAGTAACCGTAGAACTTAAAAGTGGGGTTTTGCTTATTTCCAACATTACCCACAGTGCTATCGAAGAGCTTAATCTTCACGTGGGTGATGAAGTCGTAGGCATTATTAAAGCATCAAGCGTTTTACTCACCACCACCCTAGATGTTGCCACCAGTGCTCGTAACAAGCTTCAAGGTCTTATTTGTGATGTAAAACGAGGAGAGATCAACTCTCAAGTGAGCGTGGATATTGGGCATGGGGATATTATCACGGCAACCATTACCACCGAATCGGTTGATACCCTAGGACTCAAAGAAAAAGCACACGTGTGTGCCTTGATTAAATCGAGCAGTATTTTAATTGGAAAATAAAACACTTTTTACATGTAAAAGGATTTTTGAAATGATGGATATTTTAGAAGAAGATATTGGACTGATTGATGTAACCACGGAAGGTTTGGGCTTTGGGGCTAAAGCAGCAAAAATTTCCTTTGCACCTAAAGCAGAGGTGATTATCTGTGGGCTTGAGTTGGTTGAGCAGATGTGCCAAAGTTTAGGACTTGAGTGTAAACGCTTTAAACAATGTGGCGATAGAATCAGTGCCAACGAATGTGTGCTTGAAGCGTATGGCAGAGCAGATGCGGTGCATAAAGTCTGGAAAGCAAGCCAAAATCTTTTGGAATTTTTAAGTGGTATCGCCAGTAAAACAGAAAAAATGATCTCCTTAGCACGTCTGCATCAACCTCACATTGAGCTTTTAACCACGAGAAAAATTTTCCCTCGTACCAAAGAACTCGCCCTCAAAGCGGTCTATGCAGGAGGTGGAGCGCACCATCGTCTAGGGTTGTACGACTCTATTTTAGTCTTTAAACAACACCGTGTGTTTTTCCCCGATGAGGCAGAGTTTGAAACACAGTTTGCCAAAATGAAACAAAAATTTTTAGAGAAAAAGATAGCGGTTGAAGTGGAAAATTATGAAGAGGCTCTTTATTTTGCAAGGCTAGGAGCAGATATTTTACAGTGTGAAAAGATGGATTTTGAAATGCTCAAACGCTGTGTTTCGCTCAAGAAAAATTTTCCTTCCTTACTGCTTTCTGCTACAGGTGGCATTGGCGAACATAACATCGAAGATTTTGCTAAGACAGGTGTGGATTTTATTGTCACTTCTTCACCCTACCATGCGAAACCCGCAGACATTCGTGTCACCATCGAAATGCTCTAAGTAAAGTCATTACTCTGCCTCAAATGAGGCAAGCTTTAGTGCGTAGTCGCAACGTAGACTCTTGAGCTTCGCTCAAGAGTCGTGTCAAAATATGCCTTAGAACTTTCCTTTTTCTTTGAGCTTTTTATACCATGCATTGTGAAGGAATTTTACTTCCTCTTCTTCCACATAGCCTGTGATAATGCTATTAACCGCTCCTTTAATCGCAAACATTGACATATAGACATGGGTAATAAACAAAGCGACAACCGCAAAGCCCATGACATTATGCACAATGGCTGCTACACGAAGCAAATCAATTTGGCTAAGTCCTGTTAAGTTATGCAACATCTCCATCTTAAAATCTAAGAAGAACATCATCGCACCACTTAAAATCATAGTAATACCGCCTAAGATAGCCACCCAATACCACATCTTTTGACCTGCGTTGAATTGAGTAGCGTTAATGATCTGTTTCTCTTTGGAGAGGTAGCCTCCTAAAATCATAAACCATTTGACATCTTCAAAGTTAAAGAGTGCCTCTTTAAGCCACATAAGCGCCATAGGAATAACGACAATTGCAAAAGGAATGGTAAAAATACCATGAAGGTTTTTTGCCATTCGAACCAACGTTCCACCCCCAAAAAAATCACCAAACACGATAATAAATCCTGTTGGAACGAGCACTAAAAAGCTAATGGCTGCGATTTGGTGAACCGTTCTATGGAACAGGTTAAAGGCATAGTGTTTTTTATGACTGTGTGGAAATACCTTAGGACCGACAAGTTTATAATGCACAAAGAAGACCGTTGGAACACCAATAAGGACTGCTAAAAAGATCCATGCAAAGTATTTACTTTGAAGGAAGGTAAAGAGTACTCCAAGTTTTAGACTCTCTTCTTGACCGTATCCTAAAATATTTTGTATGCGCATCTCACCCCAGATTTGGCTCTCCGTAGCCCATGCCACGGATGCCAAAGCGAGGGTCGCAATGAACATGTAAAGATATTTTTTCATTGCGAATCCTTTCATTGATTTTTATACGCCTTATCCCATCCATAAGGAGCGTTCGCACCTTTGCCACGCGCTGCCACACGAGCTCTAAAGATATTAGAGACAGATTGTGCGTCGCCTACTAAGAGGGCTTTGGTTGAACACATTGCCGCACAAAGAGGTACTTTTCCCTCAGCGATACGGTTTTGACCATAAAGATGACGCTCTTTTTCTGAGTTTGTCTCTAAAGGTCCTCCTGCACACATCGTACATTTATCCATCGCACCTTTAGCACCAAAGGCGCCATCACGAGGAAATTGAGGGGCACCAAATGGACATGCATATAAACAGTATCCACAACCGATACACTTCTCTTTATCATGAAGGACAATGCCGTCTTCTCTAATATAAAAACAATCCACAGGACAGACTTGCTCACAAGGAGCATCCGTACAATGCATACATGCTACAGAGGTTGAAAACTCTTTGCCTGGGATGCCCTCATTAATCGTAATAACTTTACGTCTGCTAATACCCACAGGTAGTTCATGCGCTTCCGCACACGCAATACTACATCCATCACACTCTATACATCTGCTCTCATCGCAGTAAAATTTCATTCTTGCGTATTCCATCATAAACCCCCTACGCTTTTTCTACGCGACACAAGCCGCCTTTAGTTTCAGGAATCTGAGTAATGATGTCATAACCATAGTTTGTAACGGTATTAACACTCTCACCACTTGCAAATGGTTTCGTTCCTGCTGGGAAATTACCTGTTCTGTCCACGCCTTGGAAATATCCTGCAAAGTGGAATGGCATAAAGACCATATCAGGTAAAACTGTATAAGAGTATTTTGCCTTCACCTTGATTTTTGTGCCTTCTGGTGAATGAATCCACATCATATGACCATTTTTAATACCATGCTTGTGCGCTAAATCTGGATGAATATCACAGAACATCTCAGGGGTTAAGGCTGCAATGTATTTTGACGCACGGTTTTCAATACCCGCACCGTTCATTGTGACTAAACGTCCTGTTACCATGTTAATTGGGAACTCTTTAGAGTAGTCTTTCGCACTTTGAACAGAGATATATTTTGTCATAACACGGAAATGATTTGCTTTATCCGCGTACGCTGGATATTTGAGTGTTAAATCATGGCGTGGTGAATGGAGTGGTTCTCTGTGCATTGGGATATGATCAGGGAAGTTCCACACAATCGCACGTGCTTTGGCGTTACCGTAAGGACACACACCCGCTTCCATACACTTTTGAACCAAAATACCACTGTTATCCACTTTCCAGTTTGCACCACACGCTGCTTTTTCTTCTTCTGTAAGTGTAATTCCAAGCACGGCTTCAATATTCGCTTTGGTAATTTCAGGATATCCTGCTTCAATTTTTGAGCCTTTAGGAAAAGAGCCTTTTTCTGCTAAAAGATTGACACCATCTTTTTCTAAACCAAAGTTATTTCTAAAGCCCATACCGCCCTCTTTAACAGAGATAGAGGTATCGTAAAGATTTGGAGAGCCACCGTGTGTCTTGGTCCAACATGGCCATGGAAGTCCGTAGTATTCGCCCTTCATTGGTCCCATTCCAGCACCACTTACTTCATCAAACATATGCCAGTTGTCGGTATGTTTTTTAACCCTCTCAGCTGTCCAACCTGTTAAGCCAATCGTTTTGATAATACGTGCAATTTCATTGGTCGCATCTTCTGGCCATACGAAATCTTTTTTGTTAGGAATCATCTCTAATTTGCCATCTTTGGTCTCTTGCATCAACATACCTTTGGTATATTGCTCATAAAAACCTAAACGCTTAGCTAGTTCAAACATAATCTCTTGGTCAGGTTTGCTCTCATAAAGAGGCTCAACGACTTTATAACGCCATTGTGCACTTCTATTCGTTGCAACCACTAAACCGCTGGTCTCAAACTGTGTTGCAGCAGGTAAGATAAAGACATTGTCTTTTTTATCGGTCAAAATCGCCGCTTCGTTCACAAATGGGTCTGCAAGAACAAGCATATCAAGATTGTCTAAACCCTCTTTGATTTTTGCTTGTTGCGCAACAGAGGTAATTCCGTTACCAAACACCAACAATGCTTTAAGCGATGTACCTGCATTTTCGATTTTTTCATCTGATTTTACATTTTGTACACCTGCCCACCAACGAGCCAATGAAAAACCATTTTTACTCATCCATGATTTGTCTTTGAACTGCTTCTCGAGGTATTCAAATTCTACACCCCATGATTTTGCGAAGTATTTCCATGATCCCTCAGCTAATCCATAATAACCAGGAAGTGAATCTGCCAAACATCCCATATCAGTAGCACCCTGAACGTTATCATGACCTCTTAGAATGTTGGTACCACCACCTGCTTTACCCATATTGCCAAGCGCTAATTGGAGAATTGGTGCCATACGTGTATTGCTAGTTCCAATGCTATGTTGGGTTAGACCCATTGCCCAAATCAACGTTCCTGGACGATTTTTTGCATAAAGATTGGTAATTTGAATGAGTGTTTGAGCAGGAACGCCTGTGACATCTTCAACGAGTTCAGGTGTCCATTTTTTGGCCTCTTCACGAATTTTATCCATACCAAAAACACGTGCATCAACATACTCTTTATCGTCCCAACCGTTTTGGAAAATAATATTAAGCATTCCGTACATAAAAGGAATGTCAGTTCCTGGACGAATTTGTGCATAAATATCTGCTTTTGCCGCCGTTTTGGTAAAACGTGGGTCAATAACAATCAACTGAGAGTTATTGCGCTCTTTTGCTTTTAAGAAATGTTGGAAACCAACAGGGTGATTCACCGCTGGGTTTGCACCAAAAATAATAATCGCTTTAGACTTTTGAATATCGCCTAAAGAGTTTGTCATCGCACCGTATCCAAATGTGTTCGCTACACCAGCGACTGTGGAAGAGTGTCAGATTCTTGCTTGATGGTCTGTGTTATTGGTTCCAAAAAAGGCTGCAAACTTTCTAAAATAGTACGCTTGCTCATTGCTCATTTTAGCTGAACCTAAGAACTGAACGGCATCTGCGCCATCTTTTTTCTTTAAGTCTGCTAATTTGGTTGCGATACGATTAAGCGCATCATCCCAACTTAAACGTTTCCATTGACCATTCTCTTTGACCATTGGATATTTAAGACGTACTTCAGATCTGACCATGTCGATCATATCCGCACCTTTACAGCAGTGTCCGCCTAAGCTTATTGGGTGGTCTTGAGCAACTTCTTGACGAACCCATACGCCATTTTGAACTTCTGCGATTACACCACATCCGACAGAACAAGATGTACAGATAGTTTTAACTTTTTTACTTCCAGGAAATGGGTTTTTAACCTCTTCCTCTGTTGCGGCTCTCGTTACTTTTTCACTCGCAAAGCTTGATGTTGCACCAAAAACGCTTGCAACCGCTGCCATTTTGAGGAAAGAACGACGACCCACAGTCGTGCTTAGAGCACGGATGGTATCATTTTGCATGATGTGTGCCTCCTAATTTATAGAGCAGATTTGTAATAATCTTCCCACGCTTGTGTTTTCTTATAGGTAATCTCTTTTTTGGGAGACTTCCCTACAACAACGCCATTTGAACTTTTTGAACCAGAAGAACTTGCGTGTGCACTGGCTACGCCAACGGCTGTAATCGCACCTGCAAGTGCAGCTTTTTTTAACAAAGCCACGTCTGCTTTCGTTCATTGAGCACCTCCTTATGAGATAATCCCTCTTTCAAGGGATTGCTCAAAGCCATCTTTATAGCCTTGGGCAATCCCTTAGGACTGCCTTTTAGACTTCTGCCATTTTTTTAGCTTTGTCGGCCTCTTTTTTAGCCTTATTCTCTGCTCTACGCTTAGCTTCCGCACCTGAGATCATCTCCAAAGGTTGTGGTTTTTGAACACGCTCCACTTCTTTTAAGGGAGGTTTTGCGACATCAAAATAGAGACGCTCAAACGCCATAAACGCATTTAAAACAATAGCGACCGATTTGTAGATACGTGCCATGGGATGCTCATACACTTTGACAATAAACTCATCAATAAAAGGATTAATCACCTCTGTATAAAGACAGTGTTGCAAAGAGTCATACTCTTTTTGCTCATTCATAATAAGTTCAATTAGCTCATGCATAAAGGTAAAGATAAACCCAACGCTATCTTCATTCTCTTTAAAATATTGCTCATTACGTCTGATTTTTGTTTTGGCAAGGAAATTTTTTACTTCAAGCTGTTTTCTACCACTTTCAACCCCTTCATCATAATACGAAGCGGTATTGCGCACCACTTTATAAGAAGGGTTGTGAAAAACATCGTCGTATTCTTGAATAAACGCACTCTCGCCGTTGTGAGCTAAAAAAAGTTGGATTTCCCTTAACGCCTCACCTGAGTTTTCATCCAATGGATTTTGAGCCATCACTTCCAAAGCCTCAGCCAAACCTTCATAACGACTTGGGCTTGTCGTAAAAACAAACAACTTACTCAAAAAACCATAATAGAGAGAACGGGCTTTATTGACGGATTCTTTATTTAACATGGTTCATTCCTCATTTTTTAAAGTCAATAAAAACAGACCAAAAAGGCTTTTTACATGTAAAGCCTCTCAAACAAGGGAAAACACGGAATCTTTGTAGAAACAAAACCCTATTTTTGTCTTTTTATTTATTCTATCAGTCAAAAGTTTTTGACCAATTTTGAGAAAATGTACCATAGGTAAGCTTAGGCTAAAAAGGTCTAAAAAAGTAGAAAAAAAACTTAAAAGAAACTTAAATATGCATTTTTAGCATATCGTTTAGAGGGTTGAAGCAGATAAGAGATAAGTACATAAAGTTTCCTGAAATTTACCAAAAAGTACATTTGCCTCTCTTGTATCAGTCAAATATTTTTGACCAAAAAGATTATTTCTCTTTACATGTAAAACATTTTGAGTTCGACTCTCACTTTAAGGATTTTATAATCTATCTTGCTCTAACATGTGAATAATTGTTCATATGTACAACTATAAGTAGAAAGGAGATTCTATGGGTGATGAATTTTGCAGTTGCGATATTTTGCATGAAAATCTCATTGAAATCGTTAAAAAAAAAGATGCCACAAGAGGAGAAGCTCTATGATTTGGCGGAGCTTTTTAAGGTCTTTGGAGATACCACACGGGTTAAGATTATCTCAGCCCTTTTTGAAGCAGAACTCTGTGTTTGTGACATTGCTGTGCTTTTAGGCATGAGCCAATCTGCCATTTCTCATCAGCTTCGTGTCCTTCGTCAAGCACGGTTGGTCAAACACCGCAAAGAGGGAAAAGTGGTCTTTTACTCCTTGGATGATGAACACATTAAAACGATTTTCAATCAAGGCTTAGAGCATATATTAGAACCACGAGGATTTGAGCATGCCGTTTTCTAAAGAACCAAAAAGCTGTGAGTCAATGCAAAGTTGTTGCTCAAGGTGTGAACCTATCGTTCCAGTCAATGCCAAAAATGAACACCACCATCATGCACAAGATGAGCATACGCACACCCATGTTTCTCATGACCACGACCACGATGAGCACGACCATCACCATCACCACGGACATAGTGATGAAAGCCTTAAAGAGATGCTTAGCTCCTCACAGTTTTATGCCTTTTGTGTGGGCACACTTTTATTTATCGTTGCCCTTTTTATGGAGGAAAGAAATCCATGGATGCTTGCAACCTACGTCGCTAGTTTTCTCTTAGTGGGTGGAGAGATTCTCTACGCTGCGCTTCGTAATCTCTTAAGAGGAAAACTCTTTGATGAAAACTTTTTGATGGGTTTAGCTACTGTGGGAGCCTTTAGTATCGGTGAGTATCCTGAGGGTGTTTCGGTCATGCTTTTTTTCCGTATTGGTGAGTTTTTTCAAGACTTGGCTGTGGCTCGTTCACGCAAATCCATTACCAAACTCATGGATATTCGCCCTGATTTTGCAAACCTAAAAACAGAGAATGGAGAGCAAAAAGTCGCCCCCAATGATGTCCCTTTAGGTAGCTTCATCTTGGTTAAAGCAGGGGAAAAAATTCCTTTAGACGGTATGATTGTGGAGGGTTCATCCACACTTGATATCTCCGCCCTTACAGGTGAAACCCTGCCCAAAGAGGTGAGCAAAGGCGAAGAGGTACTCTCTGGAAGCATTAATAAAACAGGTCTTTTACTGGTTCAAACCACCAAACTTTTTGCCGATTCAACGGTTTCCAAAATACTTGACTTAGTCCAAAATGCCAGCAATAAAAAGGCTAAAACAGAGCAGTTTATTACCCATTTTGCTAAGTACTACACCCCCTTTGTGGTCATCTCCGCTGCCCTACTCGCTTTTTTTGCCCCTCTTCTTATCGAAGGAGCAGAATTTAGTGAGTGGTTTAGGCGTGCTTTAGTCTTTTTAGTTGTCTCATGCCCTTGCGCACTGGTGGTTTCTATTCCGCTAAGCTTCTTTGGAGGTATCGGAGGTGCGTCACGTAATGGTATTTTAGTCAAAGGGGGTAATTTTCTTGAAGCCCTTCAAAAGGTCGATACAGTTGTTTTTGATAAAACAGGAACGCTTACCAAAGGTATTTTTTAGTGTGACACGCATTCAAGCACTTGCTAATAAATGTGAAGAGGAGGTGTTAAGACTAGCAGCTTTAGCAGAGATGCACTCCAACCACCCCATAGCACTCTCCATCAAAAGAGCGTATAGCGCCTCTCATGAAGGCAACGTCGAGCACTATGAAGAGCTTGCGGGGTATGGGGTTAAAGCACACATTGATGGGCAAACCATTCTTGTGGGTAACGATAAACTACTTCGTGAACAAGGCATTGCGCATGAACGCATTACCACACCGCATAGCGTTGTCTATGTTGCCTTAGAGGGAGAATTGATAGGATACTTAATCATTGAAGATACCCCAAAAGATGAAAGTAAAGAGGCTATTTTAGCGCTTCGATCTTTAGGGATTCAAGAGATTATTATGCTCACGGGCGATCATAAAGCCACTGCGCAGAGTGTGGGTGAGAAATTAGGTATTACGCAGATTGAAGCGGAGTTATTGCCACATCAAAAGGTGGAAAAACTCGAAGAAATCATGGCACGCAAACAGGGCAAAGGCAAAACTGTTTTTGTGGGTGACGGCATTAATGACGCACCTGTGTTAGCACGCTCGGATGTGGGCATTGCCATGGGTGGGGTTGGCTCTGACGCTGCCATTGAAGCGGCTGACGTGGTGATTATGACCGATGAAATTACCAAAGTCGCCACTGCCCTTAAAATTGCACGTAAAACCCATACGATTGTGTGGCAAAACATCATCTTTGCCCTTGGAGTCAAAGGGGCAATTCTTATTATGGGTGCGTTTGGTGTTGCAACCATGTGGGAAGCGGTTTTTGGCGATGTAGGCGTTGCTCTCATTGCCGTTCTTAACGCCACACGAGTACTCACACACAAATAGCTAAAAGCTCCCTTTAGGGGGCTTTTTATTCTTACATGTAAAAAAGATTTTCTATAAAAATGTTCTTTCAAAATAGTATAAAATAACTAAATAATAGGCTTTTTACGCTTAGTATAATACATTGAAGGCAACACCAACCCAAAAGCAATCGCAAATAAAATGCTAATCGCATGCAAACCGTTTTGAATAAAACCAGAAAGCAGAACATCACTCACACCATCACTATTCATTCGAACTAAGCTAATCATCATTTCATACGCATATGTCCCTGGAATCATAGGAATAATAGAAGGAACCGTATACACAGGACGAGGCATCACATAACGACGAGACCAAAAAACACTTATTATGCCTATCGCAGTCGCCGCAATAAACGTCGAAAGTTCAATGGAAAGCGCATTGTTTATCAAGATTTCTCTTAGTCCGTACGTAAACGCACCACCAAAAGCACACAAGGGTAATGTCGAACGAGGCACGTTAAAAATCATCCCAAATCCAACGGAGGGAATCGCTGCCCACAACGCATCTAGTAAAAGAGGTATCCAAGCCATTGTTACCATCCTTTAAGACCTAAAAGCCCCATGGCAAGCATAATGCCAAGAGAAGACATCAGGGTCAATAACGTCGCTTGTGTCCAACGCCCCCATCCCATACTGATATAACCTTTAAAAGCATCCAACATCGAATTGATATAAGGCAAACCTGGAACGAGCAATAAAACACTTGAAGAGAGCACAACACTCTGCGTAGTACTCAGCCCATTATAAAAGGACAAACTACCAATGAGCGTACAGACAAATGCGGTAAAAGCAAAAACGATTAATAAAGAGTAATTGCGATGAGAAAGCTCTCTTCGTACTATCATTCCAACCGAAGCTGCCAAAAAAGTAATCCAAAATCCAGACCAATCCGCACCATGCAAATGACTAAACGCCGCACACGAAAAACCAATCATAGGAATCAATAACCATACAGGATACGCATCCGCATGAATCGCCATCAATTTTCGCTCAACCGTCATAATATCGCAAGGATTTTTCTCTGTCTCAATGCAAATCGTCACAATTTGATGGACAATAGAGAGATTAATAGGTTGTTCTTGCGCACGTCGTGTTGTCGTCACGGAAGAATCACCAACGAGTGTGGTGAGAACAACCGCAGAGGGAATAAGAGACATCTCAACAGAGGTACACCCTAAAGCAACACCCAAACGAGAAGAAAGTTGTTCAATCAAGCGACTCTCAGCACCGTATTCAAGAAGCATCACTGCCACACGAACCACCACCGTCGTGATTCTTGTCTGTTCTTCATGTGAAATCGTAAGGTATCCTTTTTCTATTTTAGAGTTCTTGCAGAACTCTTAGCACACCTTTAAAGCAAAGCTCTAAAGACTACGCTAACGCTAAGTTTTCCTCGGCGGAATGCCCACGCACACTGGGTGCTTTTCTTTCTTGCAAAAGGAGTTTTGCAAGATGTCTTTTGTATAGCACATCATAGTCAAAATAGATTTAAACTAAAAGAAGCGATGGTGTCGTTATAAAACTTTTTACATGTAAAGAATAAAAGGAGGCAAATCGCCTCCTTAATTATTAGAGTTCTCGCAGAACTCTAAAGGCTACGTTAACACTGGGTTTTCCTCGGCGGAATGCCCACGCACCTTTGGTGCTTTTCTTTCTTGCAAAATAAATTTTGCAAGAAGTCTATTAAAAATCGGTATGAACAATGCTCTCTTGCACATCAATTTTAACCACATGGTCACTGCTTTCAAAGCGGGTAAATCCAGCATCTGCGCCTGTGGTTTGGGTCCAGCCTGTGCCATGCAATGTATCATCGCTACCACCCAAAATTTTCAAAATGGTATTACTATCATCGGTGATATGTAAAACATCGGCTGGATTAATGCTCAGCTCAACACTCGCCTTAGTTATGAGATGAAGTGAAAAAATAAGTATATATTTTGAAAGGTCTATTCGTATTTTAGGCTTTTAGAAAATTTTATATGACTAAAATTGCACTTCGCCTGACAAGCAACTATTGTAAGTGATACACAAGGTGTTACACAAAACGAGTATATTTTTAACTATTTATGTGTTATAGTTACAGCTAAAAATTATTGTATTACTATCGTGATTACTTCTATTCTGCGTATTGGTGGGAGTTTCTATCGTAAGAGTGGTGTCAAGAGAGGGACTCGAACCCTCGACCTCCGGCTTATGAGATTTACACACTAGCCTTTTACTAAATCCTACTATTTTATACTAACTACTTTTAAACCCCTTTATATAGGGGTTTTCTAAAGGTTAACTTATTACTAAGTTCTTTTGTCTTATAGTTATTATTACCAAATACTTTTAAAAAAGTGTGGGAAAAAGTGTGGGAAAGGAAAGTAAAATTTGAAAAGAGATTATACAAAAACGAAGTTCCCAGGAGTGTATTATATCCAAGATCCTCAGACTAAAGTAAAAACTTACATAGTAAGAATTAAGCTCAAGGGGCTGGTTGATACTGAACAGATTGTTGGTTATTCCAATGATGATATCAAAACAAACCCGACAATCGCTTATCAAAAAAGAAATGATCTTATTGCTTCACTTAAAGCAGGAAAACCTCTTGATAAAAAAATCACCTTGCTTGCCCTCTTCAATGAGTATATGAAACACGTATCACTCACGCAACGTAAATCAACGCTTGACACTAAGGAATATTATTTTAAAAAAACACTTTGCCAAACTCGCACAAAAGAATATTTATGATATTAAAAATATCGATGTGCAAATATTATCAATGGGCTTTTAAA
>JAJOKG010000062.1 GCA_021206415.1 Sulfurospirillum sp.
ATTGTCTTTCATGAATTCTTTTTGAAAGAAGGTGTGTGGATGAGCCATACATGGGGAAAAATGCTTCCTTTTCGTATTCAATTTATGGATTTGTGGATTACCGGTTTGGGGCATGATATCAAAAGGCTTACAGACAACAACGCAGACAACCCTCGTGATGCACTTATGTATAACGCACGTCAAAAAGGTCTCATTTCGTTACATGTAAATGAAGAAGACTATCTTTTGGACAGCGATTTTGCGAACAAAATGGTTGATTTAATCAATGCGTATGAAGAGAAAATGAGGCGCTATGAAAAGGAGCGAGAGTTTCCACTCATCCTTCGAAAATAAGCGAGTTTAGCTCTTTTTGTGCCAAGGCATGGCATACTTTTGCTAAAAAAGAGAGGCTAATATATGCAACTTCCTGCTTGTCCAAAATGCAATTGCGAATACACTTATGAAGATGGAGAAATGCTCATCTGTCCTGAATGTGCGCATGAATGGTTGCAAAATAGCGCATCTACTGCCGAAAACACTACGCTCATCAAAGATGCACACGGTACCGTTTTGGCTGATGGCGACACCGTTGTGGTCATTAAAGATTTAAAACTCAAAGGCTCATCTGCTGTCATCAAAGGTGGCACAAAAGTCAAAAATATTCGTTTAAATTTTGAGAGTGACCATAACTTAGATTGTAAAGTCGAAGGTATCGGCGCGATGGGCTTAAAATCAGAATTTGTGAAAAAAGCTTAAAGTACTTTTTGAATTAAGACCATATAGACTAGCGTTGCGATAAAAATACTCAAAAGTGCATTTTTTAAACTTTACATGTAAAGCTATCGCAATGCCCCACTCCAATAATCTCTGCCAAACCATACGGATAGACTTCCCACTTCACATCTTTAAGAGCGTAAAATACCAAAATAACCATAATCATCACAGGCATATTCAGCTCAATATAACGAATCAGAGGTGAAGGCTCACAGTTACGAAAGAGTAAAAAAGGAATAATCCGTGTCGTATATGTCGCCACAGTGGCAACAATAATCGCACCAATAAGATAACTACTTTCCACTTTCCATACTCCTTTTAAAGACAATCAACACAAACGCCGCTAAACAGAGCGATAAAATTAGCATTTTTTGAGGTGGAAATAGCACCATGCCAAAAAAGTCCAATGATAAGTGCTACAAAAAAAAGGCTTGTGCAATCTATTTTTCTTATAAAGCTCAATAGAAAGCACGACAAATAAAGCCGTCAATGAAAACTCAATGCCTTCATAATTAAACGGTAAGATATTCCCCAAAAGCGCACCCGCAACACTGCCAAATATCCAATACGATTGATTAAGAGCCGTGATGAGCAAATAGGCTCTTTCACGGTTTGCTTCTGGTACATCGCTGGTTTTTAAAAGCGCAAACGTCTCATCGGTCAGTCCAAAGATGAGATAATGCTTTTTCCATGAAAAATCTTTAAAAGCCGATATCATCGAAAGTCCGTAAAATGTATGACGAAGATTGAGTAAAAAAGTCGCAATGCCTATCTCTAAAATAGTTGCTTGCGAAGCAAACAAGGTAAGCGCTAAAAACTGCCCTGAGCCCGCAAAAATAAACATACTCATAAACAGTGCATAGTACCAAGGAATAAGCAGTTTGGAGAGCAAAAGCCCAAATGCCATACCTAAAGGAATGTAGCCCATCATGACAGGAATAGTCAGTTTTACGATACTTAAAAAATTCATAGGAGTTCTTTACATGTAAAGCTATTTCTTGATGTATTTATCAAGATAGCTCTTAGTGGTATTGGTTTCAAGAACCCTTCCTTGTGCCTCTTTGGGAGGCACATTTGAAGGCTTTGCATCACTGTAATAGAGTTGGTCTATTGCGACAATAATTAAAATAATCACAATAAAGGGTACAAGAATGAGCATCTTATTAACGCTTGAGTCCGTTCACGGTTTGAAGCATCTCATCACTGGTTACGATGGCTTTTGAGTTCGCTTCGTAGGCACGTTGACCTGTAATCAAATCCGTCATCTCTTCAACCAACTGAACGTTACTCATCTCAACAAATTGTTGGCGTGTTTGTCCAAGTCCATTAAGCCCTGGTATTGAGTTGATTGGGTCTCCTGATGAAGCAGTGTTGATTAAATAAATATATTTATTATACCCAAACTGCTAGTTGTAAATATGGTTTGAAAGTTGCTTTAGACTCCATAAAAAGCCGTGGGAGGCGAGATTATGGAGCGAGATATTATAACAGTTTATTGTTTAATTGACGAATATTTGAAGGTA
>JAJOKG010000157.1 GCA_021206415.1 Sulfurospirillum sp.
GCAAATCCTCACCAACATAGCTAATATCAGCGATAATTTCAAGAGCAATAAAGAATTACACCAAATCATCACAGCCATCGGTGCTTACACGAAGAAAGAGTTAGGTTTTATGTGCGAAAGTTGAGATGTGACATTATAATTATTTTTTGTGTAGCCAATATGTAGTCACTACACAAAAAATTTACACTCTCGTGGTACAATTTCTTCCATGAACAGAAGAACTTTTATAGCACTAAGTGCTTCAACCCCTTTTCTCTTACATGTAGATATTCACGCTCGTGAGATATCGCCCGCCATTTGGCATACCATAGAAGCAGTGCAGGATGTTCTTTTTCCTCAAACTACCACGATGCCCAGCGCCAAAGCGTTTAATGCTCTGTCTTACCTGATGAAAAATATCGACAATGAGCATTTTGATAAAGATGATGTTGAGCTTATCACCAAAGGTGCTTTCTTTTTTAAACGAGACTTTCCACAATTTTTCACACAAAATCTCAAAGCCAAACACCAAACACTCCAAAAAGCCAGCGAGGATGACTATTTTGAATATTGGCTCTCACGGGTGATGTATTATGGCTTTGAAGCGATGTTGGGAGACCCTATTTATGGGGGAAATACCAACGAAATTGGATGGAAATCGACTTTACATGTAAGCGGAGAGCCTCGCCCTACTCAAAAATATGGAGAAAAATCATGACGTACGATATCTGCATCATCGGCAGTGGTGCGGGAGCTGGGCCTATTGCGTATGAGCTTTCCCGTGCAGGGAAAAAAGTGGTTATCCTTGAAAAAGGAGATATTTACAGTGAAAAAGATTTTTCTAAAGATGAGATAGCCTATACCAAACGCGATATCTTTACACCCAAACTGAAAGAGCAATACCACACCATCGAAGCCTACGAAGAGGGAAAATGGGTTAAAACTCCCACGTATGAGAGCGGTTGGAGCTTTTGGAATGGCTCATTATTAGGAGGCTCATCAAATTTTATGAGCGGTTTTTTTCACCGCCTCAAACCTGATGATTTTAGACTCAAATCCGTTTATGGCGAGTTTGAAGGAGCCAATGTTGAAGATTGGCCTATCTCTTATGACGAACTTGAGCCTTTTTATGATTTGGTTGAAAAAGTCGTAGGTGTTTCGGGGAAAGTGACCCCATACGCACATCAAGAAAAGCGAAGCTCACCAGAATATCCTTATCCTCCTTTAGCGGAACATCCTATTGTAGAGCATTTTGACGCTACATGTAAGGCTTTAGATTTTACACCCTTTAAAACACCTAGAGCCATTATCTCGGAGTCCAAAGAGGGAAGAAATCCTTGCTACTACTCTAATTATTGCGGTTCGTATGCGTGTTCGAGTGGTGCAAAAGGAAGCTCTCGTGCTACCCTTATCCAACCCGCTCTTGCCACACACAATCTTCACATCATCGCCAACGCATTTGTGGTTAAACTACTCACCGATGAAACTAAAAACATCAAAAGTGCTCTTTATCTGACCAAAGAGGGAACGCAAAAAAGCGTGGAAGCCAAACTTTTTGTCCTTGCCGCCCAAGCGGTGGAGAGTTCAAGACTTTTGCTCAATTCTAAAAATAAAGAGTTCCCAGATGGACTTGCTAACTCCTCAGGAGCAGTAGGCAAAAATATGCTCTTTACAGGAGGAGGTATGGGTTCTGGCGAATTTGACCTTAGCCATTTTTCACAAGAAACACTTTTGCAAAGTGGACTTTTTGTCAACCGTGCCTTAAAAGATTGGTATTTTACCAAAGAGTTTAAAGGCGGTGTTGTTGACTTTTTATTTGAACATCCAAACCCCATACGAAGAGCCAATAGCCTTAAAAGAGAAGATGGCAAACTCCTCTTTGGAAAAGCACTTCAAGACAAAATCTTCCAAACTTTTACCACCACAAGAACACTCAGTTTTGAAGTTTTTACCGACTGGATGCCCAATGATAACTGTTTTGTAAGCGTTGATGAAAACTATCAGGACAAATACGGCATTCCTGTGGCAAACATCCGTATCGGAGCACACCCTCAAGATGTTAAAGTAGGAGAGTTTTTAGCCCAAAAAGCTCTTAAAGTACTTGAAAAAATGGAGGCAAAAAATATCACTTATGATATCTCGCCCCTGCCTTCACAAAACCTTCAAGCAGGAGGGTGTCGTTTTGGTGATGACCCAAAAAAACATGTACTCAATCGCTACTGTCAAAGCTACGACCACCCCAAC
>JAJOKG010000007.1 GCA_021206415.1 Sulfurospirillum sp.
CATCCAACTCATTTTCATCTTTGTTAATAATAATTTTTGCTTTATCCTCTTTTTCACAAAAACAAGCATGATTATAAGCACGCAATAAAAACACCTGTGACATAGGTTGCATACTCTATCGTTTTACCTAAAAGACACGAAGATTCGATCTGGGCAATACCTAAACGAAGTTCGACAAGCAGAGGCACTGCAATTTCAGTATTATCAAACACTTTGTACATGTAAGAGCCATCCAATGCTTCATTACCTTGCAGATGAAGCACTCTACCAACACCTGGTTGATTCTCTTCTTCTTCTTTTTGCCCTAGCGTTTTAACTTCCAAATCAAAATAAACACTTAAATCTCTTGCAACGCCATAAATACTCTGACAATCGCCTCGATTAGGGGTAAGCCCTATTTCAATGACATCATCATTTAAGAGAGGATAGTCACACAAAGGTTTTCCAACTTCAAGTGTGCCAATACTCTCATCCAAAATCATAATGCCATCATTAATTTTAGGGAGCCCTAATTCGCTAGAAGAACAAATCATACCGCATGATTCCACATCACGCAGTTTTTGCTTTTTTAATTTTAAGGCCACCAGGCAGTTCTGCACCAATAAGAGCAACCGCTACTTTTTGACCTGAAGCCACATTTTTTGCGCCACAGACAATTTGCTGAACACTTTCGCCCACATTGACCTGACAAACATTAAGCTTATCGGCATTAGGATGCTTTTCGCAAGAGATCACCTCTGCAACAACAACATTCTGGGGAATACGTATTTTCTGAACACCGTCAACTTCTAGTCCAATAGCATTCAATGCTATCACAATTTTATCAGTATCGATTGTGGCAACATCAATCCATTCATTTAACCACTGTTTTGTTACTATCATTTAAATTGCTCCAATAATCTCAAATCACCCTCAAATAAAGACCGCAAATCTGGAATCTGATGTAAAAGCATCGCAAAACGCTCAACACCTAAACCAAAAGCATACCCACTCACGTCTTTATATCCAACCGCTTTAAAGACATTTGAATCGACCACACCACAGCCTAAAACTTCAAGCCAACCTGTGTGTGAACAAACACGACACCCCTCACCTTTACAAAAAAATGCAGCTAATATCAGCCTCTGCACTAGGTTCTGTAAAAGGGGAAAAAACTTGGGCGAAAACGTACTTTCACATCACCAAACATATATTTTAAAAAGTCTTCGAGAATAAATTTTAAATTAGCAAAAGAGACTTTTCCTGCTTTATCTACCACCAAGCCTTCTACTTGATGAAACATCGGTGTGTGTGTAATATCGAAATCACGCCTAAAAACAGCACCTGGGCAAATCATACGAATGGGAGCACTTTGTTTGAGCATCGTTCTGATTTGAACAGGAGAAGTATGGGTTCGAAGGAGCATCGAATCTTTAAAATAAAATGTATCTTGCATATCGCGTGCAGGATGATATTTAGGTAAGTTCAGTGCTTCAAAATTATGAAAATCATCTTCGACCAATGGACCTTCTTCAATCGAAAAGTTCATACTGACAAAATACTCAATAATTTTATCCATTGTATCCATCACAGGATGCAAAGCACCTGCACTACTTTCTTGATTGAAAAGTGTTACATCAACACTGCTTTTTTTCATCTCTTCTTCAATCATAATGCTCTCAAGTACACTTTTTTTATGATTAAGAAGTTCTAAAAATTTCTCTTTAGTGACATTGAGATTTTGTGCAAACTCTTTTTTTAGCATCGCCATCAAGCTTTTTTAAGCTCTTCAAATTGTGCGGCAAAATGCCCTTTTTTTACCAAAAAGAGAGACTCTTATTTTGTCTAATTCACCCAGCGACTTACATGAAATAATCGCATTTTCTATCTCTTTCAAAGATCAGCCTTTCATCATAAGGTTTTCAATAACCCCTCAGTCTATTAGAGTTCCCATTTTAGTGAAACTTTAATTATAAAAGGTTAAAATCCTCCTAAAAAGAGGAGAAGCTTATGAGCATCTTTCGTAAAATTGTGAGTGGCGAAATTCCGTGCAACAAAGTATTGGAAAATGATGATTTTTTAGCGTTTCATGATATTAATCCAAAAGCGCCGATTCATATTTTGATTATTCCCAAAAAAGAGTACACCTGCTTTCAAGAAGTTGATCCAAAAATCATGGTGGGATTGACAGAATTTACACAAAAAGTTGCAAAGCTTTTGGGATTGGATGAGAGTGGGTATCGCCTCATCACCAATAATGGAAGCGATGGTGGGCAAGAAGTTTTACACCTACATTTTCACCTTTTAGGTGGGGCTAAACTTTCATGGGATCACTTAAGCGACAGCGATTCTCGCAAGTTTTTCTAACCCTTCAAGAAGAGGCTCTGCCTCTTCTTCTTACGCTTTTTTTTCGTTCGTTTATCCATGCCTCAAAAAGTTCAATCTGTTTACATGTAGAACTCGTCGCTGTTCCCCCTTGTGAGGTTCTTGCATTCATAGAGTTAACTAAACTAAGAGACTCCACAACATCTTCACCAATGCGAGCATCAACTTTTTGAAGCTCTTCCACGCTGAGTTTACTCAAATCCAATCCTAAACTTTCAGCATGTGCAACGGCACGTCCTGTAATAAAATGCGCTTCACGGAAAGGAATATTGCATTTTTGAACCAAATAATCCGCCAAATCAGTGGCACTTAGATGCCCCACTTCGCAGGCTTGACGCATACGTTCGCTATTAATACTCATCGTACGA
Organism: Sulfurospirillum sp.; assembly: GCA_021206415.1. Classification (GTDB taxonomy): domain Bacteria; phylum Campylobacterota; class Campylobacteria; order Campylobacterales; family Sulfurospirillaceae; genus Sulfurospirillum. The sequence goes on from JAJOKG010000007.1 coordinate 2,733, forward strand.
ATGGCTTCTTTGAGAATATTTAAAGAGATAAACACGGTCTCCACACTATCAAAAACCCCTTCTTTATCCTCTTGCATATCTTTGTTATACGCTAAAGGAAGTCCCTTAAGAACGGTCAGTAAAGAAATTAAATTTCCATTCACACGTCCTGTTTTTCCACGCAACAATTCAGGCACATCAGGATTTTTCTTTTGTGGCATAATAGAACTGCCCGTTGAATACTCATCACTTAAGGTAATAAATTTAAACTCATAACTTGACCACAAAATCAGTTCCTCTGCAAAACGAGAAACATGCATCATAATGGTTGAAATGTTAAAGAGGATTTCTAGGGCAAAATCTCTATCGCTGACCGTATCTAAGCAGTTCATACTCACCCCATCAAAACCTAAAAGCTCTGCAACATATTCACGGTCTATTTTATGTGGCGTTCCAGCAAGTGCAGCACACCCTAGAGGAAGAATGTTATTGCGATGGTATGAACTTTCTAAACGCTCAATGTCTCGTTTAAACATTGAAACATAGGCTAGAAGATGAAATGCAAAGTTGATGGGCTGTGCGTGTTGAAGGTGTGTCATCCCCGGCAAAAGCGTCGAAGTATGCTCTTTTGAGATGTGCATCAGCACCTCAATGAGTTCTTCTAAAACATGCACAATCACTAAAGTTTGCTTTTGAACATATAACCTAAAATCAAGCGCCACTTGGTCATTGCGACTACGTGCGGTATGTAGGCGTTTTCCTGCTTCACCAATTAAAGCAATTAAACGTGTTTCAACCGCCATATGAATATCTTCGTGAGAAATATGAAACTCAAATATACCTTCTTCAATCTCTTGCTTAATCTGTATTAAGCCTTTAGCAATCTGCTCTGCTTCTTCTTGCGTTAAAATATTTTGCTTTGCAAGCATACTTGCATGGGCAATCGAGCCTTTAATATCTTCGTCATACAACTTTTTATCAAAAGGTAATGAGGCATTAAATTCATCGAGTAATTGCGCACCACTTTTGGCAAATCTACCAGACCATAGTTTTGACATTCAAACGTCTCCTTGGATAATAAACTTCTTACGTTTTGCAAGAATAATAGACCTTAAATAAAGGTTTGGGTTTTTACATGTAAAGGATTGTACCTTTACATGTAAAGATTAAAATTAGAGTTTTGGACCTGCGTTTGAAAAATCAGAATCAGCAGTAATATATTTTTTAAAGTTTTCAATAAACATGCCAGCAAGCTCATCACGTGTTGCATCATAAAGGCTTTTATTTTCCCAGGTATTTTTAGGATTTAAAAGCTCCGTAGGAACACCTGTGAGTGTTTTAGGAACTTGAATGTTAAAGACAGGAATCGCTTCAAAATCAGAATCATTAATGCTACCATCTAAAATGGCATTAATACACGCACGTGTCGCTTTAATACTCATACGTTTACCAATGCCAAAGCCACCACCAGTCCAGCCCGTATTGACCAAATAAACATCAACCCCATGCTTATCAATTTTTTCACCTAACAACTTTGCATACACCGTTGGGTGCAATGGTAAAAAAGCCTCTCCAAAACATGCACTAAACGTTGCAACAGGCTCTGTAATACCACGTTCTGTTCCTGCAACTTTAGCCGTATAACCACTTAAAAAGTAGTACATTGCTTGTTCTTTAGTCAGTTTTGAAACAGGAGGCAAGACACCAAAAGCATCCGCACTTAAAAAGATAATCTTTTTAGGATGACCTGCTTGAAGTGTTTTTTCATGATTTTCAATGTGATAAATAGGGTAAGAAACACGAGTATTCTCTGTTTTGGAACTATCTGAATAGTCCACCACATCATTCTCATCAATAACCACATTCTCTAATAACGCATCTTTTTTAATGGCGCCATAAATTTCTGGCTCACTGTTTGGATCAAGATTAATACATTTTGCGTAACAGCCACCTTCAAAATTGAAAATGCCCTCATCGTCCCAACCATGTTCATCATCGCCAATTAATTTACGTTTTGGGTCTGTCGAAAGGGTTGTTTTACCGGTACCTGAAAGACCAAAAAAGAGTGCGGTATCGCCTTTTTCACCCACATTAGCAGAACAATGCATAGAGAGTTTACCCTCTAATGGTAACCAATAGTTCATCATAGAGAAAATACCCTTTTTAATCTCTCCACCATACCAAGTACCACCAATAATGGCAATATTTTCTTCCACATTAAAAACAACAAAAACATCCGAATGAAGTCCATGTTTTTTATAATCATCATCCACAACTTTACATGCATTATAAAGCGTAAAATCAGGTTTAAACGTCGCTAATTCTTCAACACTAGGGCGAATAAACATATTTTTAACAAAATGCGCTTGCCAAGCCACCTCTGTTACCACGCGAATACTTTTACGACTCGCCAAACTGCCGCCACTATACGCATCTTGGATATAAATATCTTTATTGGAAAGTTGCCCCTTTACCTTTTCAAACAGTTCATCAAAAATCTCTTTATTGATTTTTTGGTTTATTTTACCCCATGAGATGTATTGATTAGAAGGAGCTTGATCTACGAAATATTTATCTTTTGGACTTCTTCCTGTAAAGATACCTGTGTCAACACTAAACGTCCCATTGCGGGTAATGCGGCCTTCATTGTTTTTAATTTCTTGTTCAAGCAATTCATCATAACTACTATTATAATGAACCTTACCAATATTTGTTAAACCTAACTTTTCTATTTCATTAATCTTCGACATACCTTTATACCCTCAAAACATTTATTTAAAAATAGACAACAGAACACCTGCTGCAACTGCTGAGCCAATAACACCTGCCACATTTGGACCCATCGCATGCATTAAAAGCATATTGCTTGGATCTTCCTTCATTCCCTCTTTATTCGAAACCCTAGCCGCCATTGGTACAGCACTCACACCTGCTGAGCCAATCAATGGATTAATTTTATGTGTACTAAATTTATTCATAATTTTAGCCATAATCACACCACCAGCCGTTCCCATAGAAAAAGCAATCAGTCCTAAGACAAGAATACCTAATGTTTCAGGCACTAAAAATTTCTCTGCTGCTAATTTTGAGCCAACAGAAAGTCCTAAGAAAATAGTAACAATATTAATTAATGAATTTTCCATGGTATCTGAAAGACGTTTGGCCATCCCCGATTCTTTTACAAAATTACCAAACGTTAACGCACCTATTAATGGCGTAGCATCAGGCAATATTAAAATACAAATGACCATTACTGTTAATGGAAAGACAATTTTTTCTAATTTAGAAACTTCACGCAATTGTTCCATCTTAATTTTGCGCTCTTCTTTGGTTGTCAATGCCTTCATAATGGGAGGTTGGATAATAGGAACCAACGCCATATAAGAATATGCAGCAACGGCAATAGCCCCCAATAAATCAGGCGCTAATTTTGAAGCAACAAAAATAGAAGTAGGACCATCTGCCCCACCAATAATGCCAATAGCACTCGCTTCTTTAAGTGAAAAATCAATAACACCCGTATATTGAGAAAGAGCTGCCGCACCAACAATGGTACCAAAAATACCAAATTGTGCAGCACCTCCTAAAAGTGCAGTTTTAGGATTAGCAAGCAATGGACCAAAATCTGTCATTGCCCCTACCCCCATAAAAATAATAATAGGAAAAAGTCCTGTTGAGACTCCCATATTAAATAAAATACCTAAAAATCCATCAGGTCCTGCGATATCTGCTAATGGGATATTTGCCAAAAAACCACCAAAAGCAATAGGGATTAACAAAAGAGGTTCAAAGCCTTTAGCAATTGCCAGATAGAATAATACAAAACAAATAGCCATCATCATGATTCTTCCGCCACTCTGATTAAACACAGAGACAACAGTGCCATGAGAAACCAACCCTTCGGTAGGATTGATAATAGCATTTAAGCCTGTTGATTCATACAAAGAACCAAAAAGTTCAGGAACACTCTTAGATTTATAATCTTGATTAAGATTTTCTTTTGCGACATCACTGGCATACGAAGAAGTTGTCATAAAACTCAAACTTATTAGCATGAGAAGATAAATAATCACTTTTTTCATATTTAACTCTTTACAGCGTAACAAGGACTTGACCATTGACAATGGTATCACCTTGTTTAACTTTAACGGCACTTACCACACCAGCATTTGGGGCAGTCACTTCTATTTCCATTTTCATAGCTTCAATAATCACAACTACTTGTCCCTCAGTCACTTTATCTCCAACATTCACTAAGACTTTAAAAATGGAACCAGGGAGACCTGCTTTAATTTCTACGCCAGAAGAAGCTCCTTTGGAAGATACTGATGATGATACACTGCCCTCTTCAAAGCCATCTTTAATATCAATCTCGTAGTTTTCACCGTTAACTACGATAGAAGTGCTATTGTTTTCAGATTTCACATGGTATTTTTGACCATTAACCGTCACTGTAAAATCGCTCTGAGCAGAAACACTCTCTTCTTTTTTTAGCAGAGACTTTACGTACATTCACTTTTGCTTCACCTTTTAGGAAAGCAATACCTTTTTCCTTACATGCTGCTGCAATTAAAAGATTTTCTTCACTGACTTCAAGGTTTTCTTTCTCTAAAATCTGTTTTACATGTAAAAGGGATTTTGTATCATCCGCATCTGCTAAATCAAGTGCATTTTTTGTTGTAGGAAGAAGTTTAAGCTGTTCGCTTGCAAGTGAAACTACTTCAGAATCAGGTGCGACGGGTGTTTTTCCAAAATAACCTAAGACCATTTTGCCATACCCTTCTGCAATTTTTTTCCATGGTCCAAACATCACGTTGTTAAATGCTTGTTGAAAATAAAATTGTGAAACAGGCGTTACGCTGGTACCATATCCACCTTTTTCAACCACTTCACGCATCGCTTTAATCACTTCTGGAAATTTATGCAAGATATTATTATCACGAAGCATTTGTGTATTGGCGGTCAATGCACCACCTGGCATAGGAGAAAAAGGAATGAGTGGAGAAACTTGAGTAGCTTCAGGTGGCATAAAATAATCTTTTAAACACTCTTGTAAGACATCTTCATATTTAAGGATTTTTTCTAATTCTAACCCGCCTAAATCGTACTCTTTCCCTTTAACCGCATGAAGCATGGTTAAAATATCTGGTTGAGAAGTACCCCCACTCACAGGACTGGCTGCCATATCAATACCATCAACTCCTGCTTCAAGCGCAGCTAAATAACAAGCAACACTCACACCCGCAGTTTCATGCGTATGAAGTCTTAAATGGGTTCCTTCTGGAACAAGTTTACGTGCATTTTGATAGTTTCATAGACTTTTTGAGGGCTTGATGTTCCACTGGCATCTTTAAAACAGATACTATGATACGGAATACCTGAGTCTAAAATTTCACGAAGGGTTTTTTCATAAAAAGCAACATCATGTGCACCAACACATCCAGGAGGTAAATCCATCATTGTTACAACAATTTCATGTTTCAACCCATGGTGAGCAATGCGTTCACCACTGTATTTAAGATTTTCAACATCATTGAGTGCATCAAAGTTACGAATGGTTGTTGTGCCATGTTTTTTAAACATTTTAGCGTGTAAATCAATTAATTCTCGATTCCCTGTATCGAGCATTACCGTATTGACTCCACGTGCAAGAGTTTGCAAATTTGCATCAGGCCCTGCTATTTCACGGAATTTATCCATCATGACAAAAGCATCTTCATTGAGGTAGAAATAGAGACTTTGAAAACGTGCCCCTCCACCAAATTCAAAATGGCTAATACCTGCCTCACGCGCCGCTGCTACCGCTGGAAGAAAATCATCCATCAGTACACGTCCACCAAAAACGGATTGAAATCCATCTCTAAACGTCGTATCCATCACATCGATGTATTTTTTAGCCATCTTATCTCGCCCTTTATGCTATTTTGATTGTTTGTATGATTTGAGAGAAGCAGCAATCGCTGCAACAACTGCCAAGTTACCTTGCTGTGATGATTCTAAAGAAGAATGACCCAGATTTATATTTTCCGTTTTTGTAGGAAAATATTTCATAATGATTTTAGCTTGTAGATTTAAAACTAAAACCAATAATACCAAAAACATAAATACCGTAGACATACCTAAAACTAAGAATTTTAAGCTC
>JAJOKG010000120.1 GCA_021206415.1 Sulfurospirillum sp.
GCTCGTTTTGCGTAGTTTTCTGATTGTTGTACGAAGCAAAATTAAACACTATCAACAATATCTAAGCATGTAGACGTCATAGGTGGCTATTTTTGGACTGGGGTTCAATCCCCCACAGCTCCACCATTCGAAGAATCTCAACTAATCTTAAACACTCTCAAAATCCCCTAAAAATAGCAACTTTAAAGCAAATTCTAATCTCATTTAACTTAAAATACTCTCAATGTGTCTTATGTTTTTAGTTACTTAGAAAGTTACTCTTTCAATTCTGACTAAAATCGCCCTGTTTTTAAGTAACAATAAATGGAGATAACCACCTATGCCACGAATTGCAAAGCCATTAAACGATAAACAAGTCAATAATGCAAAACCAAAAGAAAAAGCTTACACTTTAGCAGATGGGCAAGGACTACATATTTTAATAACCCCTGATGGTCGCAAAGCGTGGGAGTTTATTTTTATGTCTCCTACGTTACAGAAAAGGCGCAAAAGCACTTTTGGCACTTATCCAAACGTAACTTTAGCGAATGCAAGAGCCAAACGTGACGAATGGCAAAACCTCATCAAACAAGGCATTGACCCCATAGATAATAAACGAGAAGAAAAAGCCGAGATAAAACTACAAATTGAGAGTAATTTTATCAATGTTGTTGACCTATGGTTCCAATCGCAAGAAAGCCACATAGTCCACAGCACCTATAAAAAGAAAAGAGCCTTATTTGATACAACGGTTATCCCTGTTCTAAAAAATAAATCCATTGCAGATATTAAGCACGATGAGTTAGTACAGATTATCAAACTAAAAGCTATTCAGACACCTGAAACAGCCAAAAGACTTTTAGGCTACTTTCACGACCTTTGGCAATTTGCGTGTACTCACGGCTATTGTGAGTTAAAATATCGTGCCAAACATTCACGCTAAAAGTGTTTTACCAAAGATAGTTAAAAAGAAACTATGCGTGTAATCACCGACCCTCTTGTCCTCAAACAGCTTGTAAATAGTATTTATACCTATGGTGGGCATGTAAGCACCAAGAACGCATTAAAGCTTGTTTTTACAACGTTCCACTAAGAGCAGGAAACCTCGTATCGCTTTAAATGGTCGTTTCGTTGATTTTGACACGGCTACTATCACCATACCACGCCAAGAGATGAAAGCTAAAAGCGGTGATGATTTTATTATCCCTTTGAGTGATGAAGCCATAGCTATTTTAAAAGAACAGCATCTATTCACTTCCCATAAAGAATATGTTTTTGTAGCTGATAATGGCTTACACATTGATGAAGTAACGCCAAGCCGTGCGCTTCAACGTATGGCTTTAATAACGAAGCTTAGGCAATAAACAACGCTTACACAGTTTTAGAAGTACATTTCGCTCTTTGGTCGATACGCACCAAATGGAGCATCGTTGTAGTTATGAAGCAAAAGAGAAAGTTTTAGACCATGTTGTAGGCAGTGGCGTGGAGAGAGCTTATACACAAAAAGCCGTTTACGTGGAAGAAATGCGCCTACTTTTGAATTGGTGGAGTGAGTATGTTTTGGCGATGGTGGAGGGGTAAAAATGAAAGATAATATCCACCCCTCAAATGACTTTAAATTAGATTTTGCCGAATTTATAAGGGGTGTAGATGGGCTTTGTATGCTCTCGTTTAGAGACTTTGCAACCATTGCCAAAGACTTTACCGCAGACCCAAAGCAAATTAAAGAGTGCATCAAGATAGCAGAACAAGAACGATTAAAAAAAACTCTTGAAATGGGCGATGAGTGGGCAGACCTCACCGATGAAAAACTAACCAAAGAAGAGAAAGAAGATTTACTCATTAATACGTTTAGAGCGGTTGAGAATGGGTTAGGTGATACGGCTACATCTTATTTGGGAGGGCTTGAACATCGATGTAGCACGAAGCCAATTATCAGAAATAAAATACTTTCTTTATTGAAAGAGCTTAATTTTCATATCGTCGGACATTGCAACTATTACCCATACTTTGAAATAATTCTGCTCCAAATTTTACAAAACATTGATGACTTCACAGGATACGAACAAACAGCAAAAACATTAATCAATCTTCCACAAAGTCACAAAATGGGAATTACACTCAACCCTAAACTTGAACACATAGCTATAATTTCAAACGGTTGAAAACGAATAACATACAACA
>JAJOKG010000166.1 GCA_021206415.1 Sulfurospirillum sp.
TGAATAAAACGTGGAATCTCTTCTTTTTTAACAAGCGTTAGTCCATAAGGTTTATTAAAATCTGTAGCTAATTTTGCAATCCATTTAGAACTTGATGCTCCAATAGACATAGGCAAATCAAATTTCTCTAGAATCTCTTGTTGTAAAGAGGCCATAAAGCTATAGGTATCTTCATCTTTTACCCATCCGCGTAAGTCTCCCCAGAACTCATCAATACTGTATTGTTCTAATATTGGGATACGTGTCATTAAAAAGGCTTTGAGTTTGGTGGAGAGTTGTTGATAAAAGAGATGATCACTGGGAATCACTAAAAGGTTATGACACATAAACAAAGCATCCCTTAAATGGGTTCCAGTCTTTATGCCATGCTTTTTAGCTTCATAGCTTTTAGCAATGACGATACCATGAACCCTTCCTTTATCATCCAGAAACTCTTTTTTCCACTCATGCTTATCAAATCCACGAAACTCTTTTTTATGTTGCATCAGTCCATTAAAGCCACCAACCGATTCTGTCATTAAACTCTCTGTATCTTCCACTGAAAAGATTTTACTATCACCGCTTTTACAGACAACAACAGGCTTATTTTTTAATTGAGGGATACGTGTACGTTCTGCTGAGACGAAGAAGCAATCTAGGTCTAGGTGGATAATCATGAAGAATGCCTATAGGTAAGTTAATAGTGTGATTATAGAGCTATTTTAAACGGAAGATTGAAAATATTGCAAGATGAAATACTCACTCCGACCGGGCAATCGGAGTGATATTATAAAGAAGCCTAAATTATCTACACAAAAAGGAGGTTTTTGTCTTGGTAATGAAAGTATAGAGCAGTGAGCTAAATAGTTTTCTAATGCTTTGTTAACCAAAGATAAACGCAGGTAAAAATACTTCCAAGCCAATCTCTTAGCCAGTTTGTGCCTAAAAATCTACCAATAAACCATGAAGCAGAAGCGATAAAAGTCAAATACCAGCATAATACCACTCCTTTCCATGATTCATCGATAAAAACAACGAGTAGCGAGAATATGAATAAGAAAATACCTAGCCATAGCGTCTTATAATGCGTTTATGATTTTGACTCGTGTAAAAGTTTACCCAGTGCTAAAAAACCTAAGAATGCTAATAGGATAATTAATGCATTTTCAAAGCTCATTAAATATCCTTTTTATCTTGTTTGCAAATACGTTTAAATTCTTCTATGTCTATTTTTAAAACATCTTCATATTTCTGCCGAGCAAGCCAAATATCGTAAGAATTTTGAGCACTTAACCAAAACTGAGCCTCTAACCCATAAAGTTTTTCAAGATTAAGAGCCATAACAGCACTTATTCCTCTTTTTTGAGTACAAAGCTCATGGATTGTTCGCTTATTGACATGCAATAATTTGGCTACTTTTGCTTGAGATAAACCAAGTTGAACCATATAGTCTTCTTTTAAAAAGATGCCAGGGTGCGTTGGTTCTCGTACCATTGCATTACGCATTTTTTTCCTCCAACAGTTGTGTAAATGTTTCAATGGTCGTATTTAATAGTAGTTGACTGTTTAAATCATCCGGATGGTACTTGTACTCATATGTAAAATCAGGATGTATCTGTTGGTAAAGCTCTCTAGCAATCTCTTTGGCTAAAAGACGATTCAATGCTCTTTGGTAACGTTGGTTGATAGGATGCATCACTAAGCGATACATGCCTAAAAACAAAAGTATTCCCCACGGTAGAAACTGAAACAGTGCTACATCCATTGTTTTCTCCTCTTTACTTATTTAAAATAGTTGAAGATACTAAAAAGTACTAAAGCACTTTGAAGCAGTACTATCATTTTAATCCAAAAAAGCATCTCATGTTGTGATGCTTTAAAACTATTGGACGAAGACACAGGAGCTTTTGCATGCTTGTCTTTCCATTCGGTGATGATCATCAACGATAAAATAAAAAGAGCACTCAGTGCTCCAAAGTGTTCATTTAAAAAATTAATCATGTTCTTTTTCCTCATTGAATTGAGCCTTTTGCTTCGCTCTTCTTTCATCGATGCGCTGCATCATCTCTTCATGCGAAATGCTATTGTCTGCTTTAGCATTATTCAGTCGCTCTTGAATCAAAGGAGCTAATTCCATAGCTTCTTGTTTGTCATAACACTCTTGAAGTATTTTATACTTAG
>JAJOKG010000073.1:0-2518 GCA_021206415.1 Sulfurospirillum sp.
TTGTGTTCCAAAAATTATAGAATAAAGACTATCTAAGATCAAGGAAAATATAAAATGGCTTCAATCAATATTAAAGCATTACTAAAAAATGTGTTGCATACAAGCATCAGATCTGCACTTAGTGAGTCGCAGTGAACCACAAATTCGTATTGATGGAAAATTAGTACCCCTTGATATGGATAAACTTGATGGCAATATTATTGAAGAAATTTGTTATACGCTAATTACAGATAAACAAAAAAAGAAACTAGAAGAAGAGAAAGAACTTGATTTCGCCATTATGTTTCCAGATATTGGTCGTTTTCGTGCTAACTATTACTATACGATGGGTAGTGAATTAGCTGCGGCATTTAGAATTATTCCTATTGATATTCCCTCGTTAGATGAACTCAATACTCCACCTGTTTTTAAAGATGTTATTCAACGAGAAAAAGGTCTTATCTTAGTCACAGGGCCTACTGGAAGCGGAAAATCAACTACATTAGCGGCATTACTGAATGAAATCAACTTATATGAACATCGTCACGTTATTACGATTGAAGATCCTGTAGAATTTATTCACCAAAATAAAAAAGCTCTTTTTTCACACCGTAATGTGGGAGATGACACAAAAAGTTTTGCAAGAGCACTGAAATTTTCTTTGCGTGAAGATCCTGATGTTATTCTTGTAGGGGAAATGCGTGACCAAGAAACCATAAGTACGGCTATTACTGCTGCTGAAACAGGTCACTTAGTCATGGGAACACTCCACACTAATTCTGCTGTTCAAACCATTAACCGTATTGTGGATAGCTTTGAAGGTGCAGAACAAGTTCAAGTGCGTAATATGCTTGCATCCTCTTTGTATGCCGTTATTTCACAAAGTCTTTTACCTAAAATCGGTGGAGGAAGGGTTGCTATTCATGAAATTATGATTAATAATGCTCCTATTGCCAATCTTATTCGTGAGAATAAAATGCACCAAATTTATTCGCAAATGCAACTCAATCAACAAAAAACTGGAATGATTACTCAAACACAAGCGATGATGAAACACCTTCGTGCTAATCTCATTAGTAAAGAAGATGCTATTCGTTACTCAACCCAACCCCAAGAACTCTTAAATAATATGGGTATATAACACAGAAGGTTTGCAAGAACATTTTACAAAGATTACAGCTTATTCAAGCTATAATCAAGCAAAAATTAATTCACAAGAGGTCACTATGAATCAAAGCAATCACATATCAAAACTTGTTTTCACCATTGCGGAAGAGACTTTTAATAAACTACGTGTACTAGATATTCCTCCTTATCCTAAGTATTATCATGATATGTTTATAGAAATCCTTGAACAAACAGGCAATAGTGAAATACTAGACCTTTCAAAAAAACACAGCTACTTGTTTTCCAATGCATCACAAGAAGAAATGATTAGTGAATCATGCTTTGGTCTAGTCAAAAAAGGGCTAGAAGAGTTTGTTAAAACCAATGATAATCTGAAATTTATTTCAGACGAAACAGCCATTAACATTGATGCAATAAAAAAAGATTACACCCGTATTGACACCAATGACGTTCTTCACGCTTTTGATCTTTTTCAGAACAAAATTTTTCAAGAACTCCAAGCAGCAGATGAGACTATTGGCAAACTGAAATTGGAAGTTGAACGATTGAAGCGCGAGTCTAATATTGACCCCCTGACCAAAGCACACAATCGAAGAGTTTTGGTTAAAGATTTAGAAGAAGTGCTTAGTTTTGGAAAAGAGAAAGACATAGACATGCACCTTGTCATGTTTGACGCAGATGATTTTAAACACATCAATGACTCTTTTGGACACATTGCAGGCGATAAAACACTGATTTTTTTATCAAAACTTATTCAAAATTCACTCAGACGCGGAACACGTATTTATCGTTATGGGGGTGAAGAATTTGTTGTTATTCTTAATCGAACATCCCGTGAAGAGGCTAATAAGATTATTGAACGTATTTTAAAAGAGACCAGTGATAGTAAACTACTTTACAAAAATCATGATATTCACTTAACACTCAGTGCTGGTATCTGTTCGCATAAACAAAATATGAGTGCGGATGAAATTTTAGAAAAAGCCGATAAAGCACTTTATGAGGCAAAAAAAAAGCGGTAAAAAATTGTTTTTAGGAGTGCATTTTAATGACCCATATTTCCATGTTTGATATTATTTCTCTAGCGTTAGTTCTTATTTTAGGTATTAAAGGCATTATTAATGGCTTTGTGAAAGAAGTATTTGGTCTTTTAGGCATTATTGGTGGTGTTTTTTTTCGCATCCCGTTATGCAGCGGAGGCAGGCGAACTTATTAATGCCAATCTATTTTCCTTTGCCAACCAAGCGTCTCTCTATCTTTTTGGTTTTATTGCTGTCTTAATTCTTTTTTGGGTCAGCTCACTCTTCTTAGGCTATCTTGTTTCTCATATTATTAGCCTAAGTGGGCTTGGTAGTATTGACAAATTAGCTGGCTTTGCAGTAGGAAGCATGAAAATATTCTTGGTCTTTTC
>JAJOKG010000073.1:2618-24651 GCA_021206415.1 Sulfurospirillum sp.
TTTTCTGTCTTGGCTGTTGCTTTAAATAATATCGAATTTGTGAAATCTCGTCTTGAACCTTACGTAGCTAATAGTATGATGTTTCCTCTCTTTTTAGAGACAGGTCATGCCATTGTAAAACTTGATCCTAATACGATGCTTGAGAGCATTCAAGCCAAAGAGACCAAAAATCCTTAAGAAGGGGCAACCATTATGAACGCATTTGAAAATACTGAATACACATCTTTGCTTTCAACTTTTAAAGAATTACTAAAAACCAACAAACTGAAATTCACAAAGCAACGTGAAGTCATTTTTAAAAAACACTCTATGAACAAAATGAGCACTTTACGCCCGAAGACCTTTATATTTATCTTAAAACAAAATACCCTGAGCTTAATATTGGCATTGCAACCGTTTATCGTACGCTCAATCTTCTTGAAGAGTCACATATGGTCACATCCATCTCTTTTGGGGTTGCAGGGAAAAAGTTTGAACTAGCAAATAAGCCACATCATGATCATATGATTTGTAAAAGTTGTGGACTTATCATTGAATTTCAAAATGAGAAGATTGAACAATTACAACTAGATATTGCCAAAGTACATAATTTTCATATTACCAGTCATTTAATGCAATTACGTGGCTTGTGTGAAAAATGTGCAAAGGCCAATAGCAACCATTAAGAAAAGAGGATACTATTTTGATATTTCAAGACCAATACCAGCAACAAAGAATTGAAAAAGGTAAAGCCCTTCAAGCACTAGGACACAATCCTTATCGACATAACATTATCAAAGATACGAGCACCAAAGAGTTTTTAGAGTGTTACGAATACGTGATTGAGAGTGAACTCAAACGCGATGAAAATAAAAACAACACCATCGTTGGGCGCATTAAGTTTTTGCGTCACATGGGTAAAGCAGCCTTTGCCAAAATAGAAGATGAACATGGAATTTTACAAATTTATTTTAGCCGTGAATCCATTGGAGAGGCATGGTTTGATGAAGCGAAAAAGCTCATTGAAGTCGGTGATATCATCAGTGTTTCAGGCTTTCCTTTTGTCACTAAAACAGGTGAATTATCTTTACATGTAAAGAGATTAGAAATTGCCACAAAGTCTATTACCCCTCTTCCTGAAAAATTTCATGGACTTCAAGACAAAGAGCTAAGGTACCGTAAACGTTACCTTGATATGATTATGAACAGTGATGTGCGAAAAACATTTAAAATTCGTAGCCGTATCGTGAGTGAAATTCGTCATTTCTTTGAAGAGAGAGACTTTTTGGAAGTTGAAACTCCTATGATGCACCCTATTGCAGGCGGGGCAAATGCAAAACCTTTTGTAACCCATCACAATGCTTTAGGTGTTGATCGTTATCTTAGAATTGCACCAGAGTTATATCTTAAGCGTCTCGTTGTAGGTGGTTTTGAAGCTGTTTTTGAAATTAACCGTAACTTTAGAAATGAAGGTATGGATCAAACCCATAATCCTGAATTTACCATGATTGAATTTTACTGGGCTTATCATAATTATCATGACTTAATGCATTTAACCGAAGAGATGTTTGATGTACTTCTTAAAAAACTCAAACTTCCACGTAAACTTCCTTACGGAGAGATTGAAATTGACTTTTCTAAACCTTTTCGTAAGATCGCTTTTAGAGCGGCTCTTGCTGAAATTGGTGGTGTGCCTGATGAAATTTTGGATGATTGCCAAAAAATTATTGCCTACATTCAAAGTAAAGGTTTTAGTGTTGAGAGCAATTTAAGCCTTGGCAAACTCTATGAAGAACTGTTTGATCTTTTTGTAGAAGAAAAGTTAATTGATCCAACATTTATTATTGACTATCCTATTGAAATTAGCCCACTTGCACGTAGAAGTGAAAGTAATCCTAATATTGCAGAGCGTTTTGAGCTCTTTATTGCAGGGCGAGAAATTGCCAATGGATTTAATGAGCTAAATGACCCGATTGACCAATATGAAAGGTTTGCAAAACAACTCCAAGCGAAGAATGCAGGTGATGACGAAGCGCATGAGATGGATGAAGACTATGTTCACGCACTCGGTTATGGCTTACCTCCAACGGCTGGACAAGGAATGGGCATTGATCGTCTTACGATGTTATTAACCAATGAGGCATCGATTAAAGATGTGATTCTTTTCCCTGCCATGAAACCGCTCAATGATGCGGATGAATTACCACAAAAAGATGAGGAATAAAAAATGAGTATTTTAAAAACTGTTGACCCTGTTGTTTATGAACTAACCGTTAAAGAGTTGGAACGTCAATGTGACCATCTTGAGATGATTGCGAGTGAAAACTTCACCTATCCTGCTGTCATGGAAGCCATGGGAAGTGTCTTCACCAACAAATACGCCGAAGGATATCCTGGTAAACGCTACTACGGTGGATGTGAATTTGCGGATGCGGTTGAACAACTCGCAATCGATAGAGTGTGTCAACTCTTTGGCTGTACCTATGCCAATGTACAACCTAATTCAGGAAGTCAAGCCAACCAAGGTGTTTATCAAGCACTCCTCAATCCTTACGATAAAATCTTAGGAATGGATTTAAGCCACGGCGGTCACTTAACCCACGGTTCAAAAGTAAGCAGTTCGGGAAAAACTTACTCAAGCTTTTTCTATGGTGTTGAACTTGATGGTCGCATTAACTACGAAAAAGTAAGAGAAATCGCTCATATTGTCAAACCTAAAATGATTGTTTGTGGAGCAAGTGCTTATGCAAGAGAACTTGACTTTGCAAAATTTAGAGAAATTGCGGATGAAGTAGGCGCTTACCTTTTTGCAGATATCGCACATATTGCTGGTTTAGTGGCTGGTGGTGAACATCCAAGTCCTTTTCCACATTGCCATATTGTGACATCCACTACACATAAAACCCTTCGTGGACCTCGTGGTGGTATCATTTTAACCAACGATGAAGAGATTGCTAAAAAAGTTAATAGTGCTATTTTCCCAGGCATTCAAGGTGGCCCATTGGTTCATGTTATCGCTGCAAAAGCGGTTGGTTTTGCCGAAAACTTAAAACCTGAGTGGAAAGTCTATGCTAAACAAGTACGAGCAAATGCTAAAGTCTTAGCTGATGTCCTCATTAAACGTGGGTATGATATCGTCAGTGGTGGTACGGACAACCATATGGTACTTGTCTCTTTTCTTAATAAAGAATTTAGTGGTAAAGATGCCGATGCAGCACTTGGCCGTGCAGGTATTACGGTCAATAAAACACTGTGCCTGGAGAGACGAGAAGTCCATTCGTTACCAGTGGTGTAAGAATTGGTGCCCCTGCTCTAACAGCTCGTGGCATGAAGGAAAAAGAGTTCGAAATTATTGCAAATAAAATTGCTGATGTTCTTGATAATATCAACGATGAATCTTTACATGTAAAGATCAAAGATGAGATGAAAGCATTGGCGAGTAACTTCATTATTTACGATAGACCAACCTATTAAGGGGTATAATGTACACTATAGACGTCTCTCTTATCAAAATGATTACAGATCATTATTGGATTAAACGGGATAATATTGTCCAAAAAATTGATTTTTGGAGGGAGAGTCTTTTTTGATAAATATGAACGTATTGATCAACCTTTGAACAATAGTATCATTAAAGATCATCTTGAAGGTAAAATTACCGTTGCTCACTCGTTGATTAACCGTTTTGATAAAGTTGAAAACATTGTGTTTGACTATAATGGAAGAAATACGGAGCGATTTTGGCATAGGGCACAGCTTTTGCTTAGGGAAGAAGGGTTTATCAATTTTACAGCCTTTAAAAGTAAAACAGAAGGTCACTTGCATTTGTATGTTCATAAAGGGCACACCACATTACAAGAGGGGTGTCAAATTGCTAAAATGCTCTCAGCAAAGCTTTCGCAAAAGCTTCCACGAGAGTGGAGGATGTTCCCGACACAAGAACTTCCAAAAGAGTTTAATATTTTAGCACTCCCTTATGATTTATACCAAAAAGAGAGAGGCGCTTCTTGGTCTAAACATATGTAAGTATGTTTTGAATTCAATACCTTTTGTATTATTATCACTCCAAAGGAGAAACGATGGAAAATAGAAATGAGCTTAGCGATATTGTTTTAGAAAAAGGGGATAATAAAACCCTTAAAATCAAACGTATCTTGATTTTAGTGGCTTTTTTGATTTTGGTTTTTTTAGTAGCCCTTGCTAGCATGAAAGTTGCTAACAACGACCAAAATAAAGAAACATCTAAATTAATTTTACCCCCAGAACCAACACAAGAAACACAAATACCCAAAGATGATCAACTCTTTAAACAGGTTCCTATTATTGAAGAGAATCCTAAAAAAGAGAGTTTTGAAGATATGATTAAAACCCTCAAAGAAAAAGAAGCCCAAAAGCAAGAAGAGACAAAAAGTGCTTCGACTGAAACCCCTGTGACACAGCCTACAAGCACAAAAGAAACCCCCGTTTCAACACCTGCGAAAACAAAAGAGGTACAAAAAGAGGCTACAAAACCTCAACAGATGCTTCGAAGTACTGAAGTTGAAACACCAAGTACAGCGCCTTCTAAAGGAAGCCTGACTGTCGTACCTGGTACGTACGTGCAAATTGGAGCCATAGCGACAGCCCCGAGCGCAAAACAGCTGGCTGATATTAAAGCCAAAGGTTTTGAGTGCAAACCTTATACAACCGTTGTTAATGGCAATAAAGTTGTTAAACTTTTAATTGGCCCTTATGCAAATTCTGCTGAAGCCACAAGTGCGTTAAGTCAGATTCGTGCAAATGTTAATAAAAATGCCTTTATTTATAAGGTGAAGTAAGGTGCTAAGCTCTCGTAAAATTTTGTTCGACCAGTTAACGCCTATTACTATTTTTGCAAAATTACAGCGTTATTTTGAGGGAGAACTCTCTTTTTTATTTGAAAGTGCCATCAACAATAATGATGGCAACTTCAGTTTTCTCTTTATTGGAGCGCAAGAGCGTGTTATTCACCAAAAAGATCACAGCGTTCATATCGATGAAAAAGGGCTTTCGCATGATTTGGGCGCTAACCCTTTTACCTTTCTTAAAGAGCGTTATGCAAAAATAGATCAAACACGCTACCAAAACTATGCTAAAGAATTAGGCGTTGGATTTATTGATGGTTTTATTGGCTACATTGGATATGATGCTGTTAAAATCTTTGAGCCTCGTTTAAAATCGCATATGGATCATCTAAAAGATGAGTTATTGATTCCAGAAATTGACCTGATGCGTCCCAAACTTGTCTGTACCTTTTCACATAAATCCAATACATTAATCTTGACAACTTTTGTGCCAGAAATTGCGCTTCAGCTCGATGCTATTGAGGAAATACTTAAAGAGCCTCATGTGCATATTCCTATTCAAACAGCACAGGTTGATAAAACAAAAGGCAGCTTCACTTTTTCAAAAGAGCAATTTTTCACTATGGTAGAAAAATCAAAAGAGATGATTCGAAGTGGTGATGTATTTCAGATTTTAATGTCTAACCGTTTTACCCAATATGCGCACATTGATCGTTTAAGTTTTTACCGTATTTTACGTCAAAAGAACCCTTCTCCTTATATGTTTTATCTCTCGTATCCTGAATTTGCCATCATTGGTAGCTCTCCTGAGGTTATGGTTGGGCTTAAGGAAGGGCATATTTTGCTACGACCCATTGCTGGAACACGCAAACGTGGTTCAACCTATGAAAAAGATATGGCATACGAAACTGAAATGCTAAGTGATGAGAAAGAGCGTGCAGAGCACTTAATGCTCATTGATTTAGGGCGTAATGATTTAGGGCGTGTTGCAAAAGTGGGAAGCGTCAAAGTTAAAGAGATGATGCGCGTGGAACGCTATTCACACGTGATGCACATGGTCAGCGACATTGAAGCAACCCTCGATACTAAATACGATATGTTTGACCTTTTTGCGGCAACTTTTACGGCTGGAACCATGACAGGAACACCTAAAATTCGTGCCATGGAGCTCATCAGTGATTTTGAAGGCACTAAACGTAGCTTTTACAGTGGTGCGGCTGGTTATTTTGGATTTGATGGCAATATGGACAGCTGTATTATGATTCGAACGGCTTATTTAGATCATGAAAAAATTATCTTTCAAGCAGGAGCTGGCATTGTAGCAGACAGTAAACCAGAGCTTGAATACCTTGAAGTTACCAACAAATTAGGAGCCATGACGAGCTCTTTAGATGATCTTAGAGAATAAAATACTATGTTACTTTTTACTATTTTTGGTTATCCAGTAGCGCACTCCATCTCCCCTCGCCTTCACAATAACGTTATGAATGCTCTCAAACTGGATGCTTGCTATATTAGAACACCTATTATACATGCTGAAACGCTGATGCAAACATTTAAAACCTTACAACTTGAAGGGGCGAATGTTACCGTTCCACATAAAGAGAGTGCATTTGCCCAATGCGATGAAGTACGAGGCATTGCGCAAAAAATTGGAGCAGTTAATACCTTAGTACGTGAAGGAAATCGTATCATTGGCTACAACACAGATGCTGAAGGTTTTTATGAAGCGACTAAAAGTTTTGGCTATATTCGAAATGCCCTGATTTTAGGAGCAGGCGGAACAGCTAAAGCCATTGCAACTATTTTAAAAGAGCATGACATCGATGTAACCATTCTGAATCGCTCTGCCTCAAGACTTGCTTTTTTCGAGACACAAGGGTTTACATGTAAAACATGGGAAACGTTTGAAGATGGCAAATATGACCTGATTATTAACACCACATCTGCGGGGCTTAAAGATGAAGAGTACCCTTGCGATACAGCCCTTTTAAAAAATATTTTTCAAAATGCCAAATACGCTTTTGATGTTATCTACAACAAACCTACCCCTTTTTTGAAACTAGCACAAGCCTATCATCTTACATGTAAAGATGGGAAAGAAATGCTTTTATATCAAGGTGTACTTGCCTTTAACCTTTTCTTTTCAAATCATTATGATCTAAAAACCATTGAATCCCTTATGCGTCCTGTCTTTGACCTTTAACCCTTAAAAAGGAGTATTGATGCAATTAGAACACACATTGCAAAATCCTTGCGCTCATGAGTATCAATTATTGATTAAAAATCTTTTCAACGCCCTATTGCTTACGAACCTCATCAAGAGATTGTCTATCGTTTAGAGAAACGTTTTTCATATGAAAGTTTTAAAAAACGTGTGCATCAACTAGCACATATGCTTAGTGCGATGGGGATTAAAAGAGGCGATACGGTAGCTGTTATGGATTATGATTCACACCGTTATTTGGAATGCTACTTTGCTATCCCTATGATAGGTGCTGTTTTACACACGATTAACATTCGGCTCGCTCCAGAGCAAATTCTCTATACCATTGACCATGCAGAAGATAACTTCATCCTAGCCCATACCGATTTCATACCCCTTTTGGAGCAGATCAAAGGAAGACTCGATATTGAGGGATTTATTCTTTTAAGTGATGATGAAACCTTACCCCAAACATCTTTACATGTAAAAGGTGAATACGAAAATTTACTCGCACAACAACCCACATTTTTCGACTTTCCTGATTTTGATGAAAACACACGGGCAACAACATTTTACACAACAGGAACGACAGGACTTCCCAAAGGAGTTTACTTTACCCATCGACAGCTGGTTTTACACACCTTAGGGGTACTCGCTACACTAGGAAGCGCTCCAAAGCAAGGTAGCTTTCACCAAAACGATGTCTACATGCCCATCACGCCAATGTTTCATGTCCATGCATGGGGACTGCCTTATGTTGCAACAATGCTAGGTGTCAAACAGGTTTACCCTGGACGCTATATTCCAGATTTGCTTTTAGAATTAATCGATAAAGAGCATGTAACTTTTTCGCATTGCGTTCCTACCATTATGCATATGCTCTTTAACTCTTCTAAAATTAATGAGGTTAGTCTTCGTGGTTGGAAAGTCATCATTGGAGGAGCTGCCTTACCTAAAGCCATGTGTCAAGAAGCTCTTAAAAGAGGGATTGATATGTTCACAGGATACGGCATGAGTGAAACCTGCCCTATTTTAAGTCTTGCGCAACTCACCCCTGCTATGTTAGAGCTGGATGATGAGGCGCAAAGTGAAATTCGTATTAAAACAGGTCGTGCCATGGGACTGGTTGAGATGCATGTCGTTGATGAGCAGATGCAACCACTTCCACACGATGGGAAAAGTACTGGAGAAATTGTGGTGCGTGCACCATGGCTTACGGGAGGCTACTTCAAAGACCAAAAAAACTCAGAACTTCTATGGGCTGGAGGCTATTTACACACGGGAGATGTTGCGCACATTGATGCAAAAGGCTACGTTAAAATTACCGACAGAGTCAAAGATATCATTAAAGTAGGTGGGGAATGGGTCTCTTCATTGGAACTTGAAGATATTCTTCATCAACATGCCAGTGTCAAAGAAGTAGCGGTAATTGGAATTGGAGATGAAAAATGGGGAGAACGTCCTCTTGCTCTAGTTGTGCTTGATCCACAAAAACCCAGTAGTGAAAAAGAGTTACTCTTGCACGCCAAAGAGTTTATTAAAAAAGGGATTATGGCACGTGAGGGGATGCTTTTAAAAATTGTTTTTGTACCAACGATTGAAAAAACGAGTGTGGGAAAAATCAATAAAAGAGCGTTAAGAGCACTTTACATGTAAAGCGCTCTACTCCTTTAAAAATCAAATAATTCGCTTAAAAAACTCTCTTTTTTCTTTGTGTGATAGTGCGGTTTTTCATAAGAGCGATACGCTTCCTTAGGTGCATGGCGAACCTCTTTTTCTAAACTCTGACTAGCGCTTGAAGAGCGCTCAAGAATTTTATCCAATTCACCTCTATCTAACCATACACCTCTGCATTGTGGACAGTAATCTATCTCAACTCCTTGCCTTTCAGACATTAATAAATCAACATTTTGACATACAGGACAACGCATTTGTACTCCTTTTTAGAAGAGATTATAGTGATGAAAAGTAAATAATTTTCAAATCATCACCCAAGAGCCATGCAAAAAATATTAGGTCTTTGTCCGTGATTCAAGCGCTTTTGAAAGGGAGAGCATATCAACATTTTCAAGATGCACACCCGTAGGTACCCCTTGCGCAATTTTCGTAAAATGAAGGGTGTACGATTTTAGTTTATCTTCAATATATAAAATCAATGCATCACTCGCTAAAGAAGGCGTGAGTGCAAAAATAATCTCTTGAATTCCCTCTTTGACAAGAACTTCAAGCTGCTCAATGGTTGATTCATCCAAATTTGAAAGCACAAAATATTTACCATCAAAAAGTTTATGCTCTTCTAAAATAAAGATATCTTTGGCACTCTCTACCACGCATAATTTTCTACCATCTCGTCTCTCATCCAAACAAATATCGCAAATTTCATGTTCACTGAGTGCCCCACAACGCTCACATTTTCGAATGTTTTTCACAGCACTTTCGATAGCATTAGAGAGTTTCATGGCAGAAAATGTATCGTTTAAAACCAAATGATACGCAAAACGAAGGGCTGATTTTCGACCCACTGTCGGGAGTGTTTCAAATCCTCAACGAGTTTATTAAACTTTTCCAATCCTTGCATCATGCACATTTTCCTTTTGAAAAATCAAGACTAAACTGATGGTAGCCATCGATGTAATGATAGTGCACGCTTAAACCATGCAGAGCCATAATATTTGAAACAATGTAAAGGCCTAGTCCTAAGCTACTACCACATGCCTTAGAACCTGAAACAAAGGGCTGAAAATACTCTTCAATGGCCATTTTTAAAGGCTCACCCTTATTGGACACAACCAGTTTTTGCCCTTCATAGGTAAGAAAAACCTTTTTTCCACGCTGTGCTTTAAAGCGTTGTCCATTAAATTTTTAATTGCCAATGCCATTAAATCAAAATCAACCCAAACACTCAAATCAAAACTACCCTCTAGTTTTACCTGTTCTTCTCGTTTTTTCTCATCTAACATCAATAAATCAATCGCTTGCTCAATAACATGTAAGAGCGTGTACTCTTTTACATGTAAATCATAATGCTTCGCACTCAACTGCTCTACTTTTGAAAATTCAGCAATTAAAAGATCTAAACGCCCAAAAACATTCACCAATCTTTTTTTAGCAATTTCATCTTCAAGCATTTCTGAAACAATGCGCCCTTTACCAATGGGCGTTTTGAGTTCATGCATAAGGGTTCGTAAAAAAAGCTGTCGAGACTGAATGAGATCACGTATTTTTTTAGCGGCTTTATCAAATTCATTGGCCACTTCACCAATTTCATCGCTCGAATCACTCTTGCACTCAATATCCAAATCACCCCCTGCAAATTTACGAATCTGCGCACTAAGGCTTTTTAGAGGCGAAATACTTTTGTAAATGGAAACGTACATGTAAACTAAAATCAATAAAGCAATGACAAAAACAACCCATAAACTTTCATTAAAACTTTTATGCTCCTGACTCTCTAAAAGTACACTTGATTCAAAATTATCAATAAAAAGGTAGTAACGGTCATTGTAAATAATGGAAGAAAAACGGCTGATAGGAGAGAGCTTTTGAAAAATAACCACGCCCCGTTCAAGCACAGAATCTTTAAGGTGTTTGCTGGTCACTTTTTTTTAAACCAAAGTTATTAAAATACTCTTCAATATCTGAGGGCTGGACATTGTTTCGATACATCACCAAAAGATAATTGACCGACTGGAGCTGGCGTTGTTTCATATTTTCTAAATTACGCTCGCCTTGATGCTCTAACAAAAGGGCAAAGAACATCACCAACAAAAAAAGAGAAAGTGCAAAAATAGCACTGATTTTATTTAAAATAGAGTTTCTAATCATCCGACCAATTTATACCCAATGCCCCGAACCGAATGAATATGCTCTGGATTTTTTGAATCATCACCTATTTTTGAGCGTAAACGACCAATAATGACATCTAGACTTTTTGAGCCTTTATCTTTCAGCGATTTACAGTTATACACCAATTGCTCTCTTGAAATAGAAAAGCCATTTTGACGAATCATATAAGAGAGGATTTCATACTCTGCAGGCGTAAGGTTTAAAACTTCCCCTTTAAAAGAAATTTCGTGCCGTTTTTCATCGACACTAAAGGCACTCGATCCTTGCCCCTCTTCTATCGCAGAACTTTTTTTTATAGCGACGAATCAAGCTTTGAATCCGAGCATACATCTCTTTAGGATCATACGGCTTAGGCAAATAATCATCCGCACCCATTTGAAGCCCAATGACTTTATCACTAATATCACTGCGTGCAGAGGAGATAATAATAGGAATATCGTACTTTGCCACCACTTCCTTACACACTTCAAGCCCATCCATGCCAGGAAGCGTTAAATCTAAAATGAGCAAATCATACTTTTTAATCCCCGCACTCAGTCCCAAATAAGGATCGGCATAATTGGTAATCTTTATATTGTATTTTTCAAGATACTCGCTCAAAATTTCAGCGAACTCTTCATCATCTTCAATCATTAAAACATTAATCATCAGATATGCCTTACTAAGGTTTTTCATAATTATACTGAATTTGCATTATTTTTAAAGAAGAAGACCTCCGAAGAGGTCTTAAGAAGAATTAAGAGGTTATTTTGCTGGAGGCGCCATTCTTTGCATCGCTCTTACAGGGCGCTCACTCATCACTTTTTTTAAGCTCTAAGCGTTGCTCTTTGCTTAAAACATTGAATACTTTTTCCATATGATCGGCTTGAAGTGCGAGCATTTTTTCATGCATCTCATTGTGCATTTTTACAAATGCTTTTTTTATCAAAACTCTCAGCACTCATCAAATCTTGCATTTTTGTTCTCATTTTTGGATCACGAAGTTTTGTCATTTCAAGCTTCATTTCACTTCTTAAGATTGCCAATTTATGACGTTGGTCATCACTAAGATTCAGTTGGTCTAACATGAGCATAGGCATACCCATCATACCGCCACCTTTGCCACCTTGCATCATACCTCTATCATAATTCATACCATTGCCTTGCATCGGTTGGCATCCTCCACCACCAAACGCAAATGCGCTTGTTGTTCCTAGTGCAACAAGGGTTGCAAGTGTTAAAATTGACTTTTTCATTTTTGACTCCTTAAAAGTTGATAATGAAATAGTACACGAGGGCTGTTAACGAGCTTTTAACGGAGTGTTAATCAACCTTAACAGATAAAATTTAATCTACTTTTTGCTAAAATACACCTCTTACAAAAAACTTACATGTAAAGAGATAATTGTGGATTTAGAATATTATGAAGTATTAGAAATCAGCAGAACTGCCGACGCTGTTGAGATAAAAAAAAGCATACAGAAGATTGGCACTGCAATATCACCCTGATCGTAACCAAGGGGACAAAGAGGCAGAGGAAAAATTTAAGGCAATTAATGAAGCGTATCAAGTCTTAAGTGATGAGCAAAAGCGTTCTACCTACGATAGATACGGAAAATCAGGACTAGATTCTCAAGGATTTAGCCACTTCTCTGATATGCGCTATGAAGACATTATGGGCGATTTAGGGTCTATTTTTGAGTCTGTCTTTGGCGGTAGCTTTGGGAGTGCTGGTTTTGGAGGTGGAAGTTCAAAACAGAACCGAAAATATAACCTTGACCTTGAAGCCGAAGTCACACTTGCCTTTAATGAAGCTATCTTTGGGTGCAAAAAAGAGGTCAGCTTTTCATACAAAAAACCCTGCGACACCTGCGATGGTACAGGAAGCAAAGATAAATCAAAAGGGGTGTGTAAAGAGTGTAACGGTAAAGGTCAAGTCTTTTACCGACAAGGGTTTATGACTTTTTCACAAACCTGCCCTGCGTGCAATGGAAAAGGAAGCGTCATCACCAATCCTTGCTCTGATTGTAAAGGCAAAGGCTTTAGTAGCGTTGATGATAAAGTCACGATTGATATTCCTGAAGGCATTGACAATAACAACCGCATCCGAGTTGCGGGTAAAGGCAATATAGATGAGCGAGGTGTACGAGGGGATTTGTACATTTTAGTGCATGTCCAAGAAGATGAACATTTTGTACGCCATAACGACGATATTTACATCGAAGTGCCTGTTTTCTTTACGCAAGTAGCACTCGGTGAAACCATCAAAATTCCAACCATTCGTGGAGAGGCAGAACTTGAAATTCCTTTGGGAGCCAAAGATAAACAACAATTTATCTTCAAAAAAGAGGGTGTCAAAAACGTACATACACATCAACTCGGAAGTATGATTGCACAAATTTCCATTCGTTATCCTAAAAAAATCACCAAAGAACAAAGAGAGTTACTAGAAAAACTCCAAGAAGAGTTTGGTATTGAGAACAAACATAAAGATGAAAAGTTCGAAAGTGTCTTTGATAAAATCAAAAGCTGGTTTGACTAAATGGCTTGAGTATGAGGGAGAAACACTCTCATACTCCATTATTACCAACAAACGCCTCAAACATCTTTATATCCAAATTGATCCCCAAAAAGGTGTTATTGTCAAAACCCCTTACAGCTCTTATGACCATGTGCATCACATTGTGACCCAAAAAGCCGCATGGATTTTTACTAAAATCAAAGCGACACAAGAGCGCATTACCGTACCAAAACTTTTTGAAGAAGAGGGAAAAATACTCTATTTAGGAGAGCATATTCTTTTACATGTAACAAACGCCTGAGGCTTTTTACAAAGAAAAGACGATGCCCTTAGTGATACGACTGGTTGAAGAGTGGAGTTTTATTATGGGTGTAAAACCGACAAAAATTACGTTTCGAAAAGCAAAGAAACGATGGGGGAGCTGTTCTCATGCTAATGAGCTCAGTTTTAACCTTAGCCTTGCACAACTCCCCTTAGAGTGTATCACTTATATTGTTGTTCACGAACTTGCACATATCACCCATAAGCACCACCAAAAAGCGTTCTGGCAATGTGTGAATGAGTTTATGCCTGAGTATAAAACGTGTGAAAAAAAAGTTAAAAAAACTTCTCTCCGGCCCTCTAAAAAAATAAAATTCTAAAACCAATAGCGACTAAAACAAATCCACCAAACACTTCAGCTTTACCCTCAAACCATGTTCCTGTCAATTTTCCTACATACACACCCACCACACTAATCACACCTGTCATTACACCAATAATGCTACATGCGATAAAAGGATTAACATCTAAAAGAGTTAAACTAAAACCTGCTGCCATGGCATCAATACTGGTTGCAATGGCAAGGGTTAGCATGAGTTTATTGGTAATTTTTGAAATTTCCTCTTCAATACTCTCATTGACCCCATCAAAAATCATTTTAGCCCCAATAAGCAATAACAATCCAAAGGCAATATAAGGTGCATACGAGCTCACAAAGCCCAAGAGTCCATGCCCACCTAAATAACCAATTAAAGGCATAATAGCTTGAAAAATCCCAAAGAAAAAGCCTGCTTTCAACGCAAGAAAAAGGTATGTTTCTTGCTGTTTTGAACCCAATCCTATGGAAACGGCAAAAGCATCCATACTCAATGCAAATGCTAACAGTACAACTTCAATCACTTCAACTCTCCCCAATTTTCACCTATGGCGATGGAAACATTGAGTGGAACCTTAAGCACATAAATGCCCTCCATAATTTTTTTAGCCTCAAGCGCAAATGCTTGGGCACGTTCTTTTTTCACTTCAAAAATCAATTCATCGTGAATTTGAAGTAACAACTTTGCCTCATCATTCACGAGTGTCGCCATAATTTGATTCATTGCAAGTTTAATCAAATCCGCCGCACTACCTTGAAAGACCGTATTCACTGCTTCTCGAAGATACCCAGCATATTGCATCGCATTGGCATGTTCAAAATCAAAAAAGCGCTTACGCCCTAATAATGTCTGAACAAATCCCTCTTCTTTTGCACTCTGTGCAATACGTCCTAAATACTCTTTAATCGTAGGAAACGTTGCAAAATAGCCTTCAATATAACTTTTTGCTTCTTTGGTAGAAATCCCTAAAGTCTCCGATAAACGCTTAGGTCCCATGCCATACAAAAGTCCAAAGTTAATGCTCTTCGCAACGCTTCGTTTTGCAGCAGCCTCCGCTTCACCAAAAAGTTTCAGCGCTGTTTCTTGATGGATATCTTTGCCCAAATTAAAAGCGTCCACCATGGCTTCATCCCCACTAAAATGAGCCAATAAACGTAACTCAATTTGTGAGTAATCAATACCAATAAGTTGATACCCCTCTTTAGCGACAAAACCACCTCTTACTTCTCGCCCTAACGCTGTTTTTACAGGAATATTTTGCAAATTGGGATCTTTAGAAGAGAGTCTTCCTGTGGCAGTTCCTGTTTGCATAAACGAGGTATGTACCCGACTCAGAGGAGACTCTTTTGAGAGCTTTAAAAGCGGTTCAATATAAGTTGATCGCAATTTATAGAGCTCTCGATACTCCAAAATCTTTGCAATAGAGGGGTGTTTGTCTAAAAGTTCATTCAAGACATTTTCATCGGTACTGTAACCTGTTTTGGTCTTTTTAACAGGAGGTAAGCCTAATTGTTCAAATAAAACAGCACCCAATTGTTGGGTAGAATTAAGATTAAACGTAGCGTGGCATAAAGCGAAAATTTCTGTTTTCAACGCTTCGATAGCGCCATCAGTACGTTTTAAAAGTGCATCAAAATATGCACCATCGACTTGAATACCCTCTTTTTCCATTTTCATCAAAGTTTTAATAAAAGGAAACTCTACTTCTTTTGCTAGTTCTAATAAATGAGGCTCTAACATCTCATGCAGTTTATGAAAAAGCTTTAGCGTCATCCACGCATCTTCACTGGCGTATTCACACGCTTTATCCAAAGAGACACTACTAAAATTCTCACCCTTAGCAACCACCTCTTTAAACTTAACCATAGAGTGATTGAAAAAGCGAAGGGCAAGGGTATCAAGCCCAACACTACTCTCAGGATTTAATAGCCATGCTAAGAGCATTGTATCCGCATAAATCATAACATCGCTAATACCAAAATTATGCTCGATAACGGCTAAATCAAACTTAAGATTTTGCCCCACAATTTTATGAGTCAAAAGCATTTCAAGTGCTTTTTTAGCATCCGCTAAACAAATTTGATCTCCCACGCCCAAATAAGAGTGTCCTATTGGCACATAATAGGCTTCATGCTCATTCACCGCAAAAGAGAAACCTACTATTTTTGCACGATACGCATCTAAGGCATTCGTTTCCGTATCAAACGCAACAATACACCCCTGTTCTAACCCTTCAATGACATGAAACAACATCGGTGCATCATCCAATAAAATGGCTTTAAACTGCGAAGCATTCTCTTCTTTTGGTTTTACATGTAAAGCACCATTTTTGACACGCAAAAGCATGTGACGTAGTTCATATTTTTCCAATTCATCCGCAATATTTAAAAGAGGATTTTCACATGGAAAATAAAATGATTCAAATTTATCAGCAATCGTTAACGAATCATCCAAACGCACCAATTGCTTGCTTAAAAATGCTTTCTCTTTGCCCTCTTCTAACATACTTTTGACACGAGGGTTCCCTACTTTTTCAAGATTTTCATAAACATTCTCTACAGTTTGGAAATCATCTAAAAGCTTTTTTGCCCCTTTGGGACCAATGCCTTTGACACCAGGAATATTATCGGCGGTATCCCCCACTAAAGAGAGATATTCATTAATTTTACTGGGATAAACACCAAATTTCTCAAAACATTTTTCACTGTCAATCTCTAATTTTTTCATAGGGTCATAAATCACAACACGCCCATCATCAATGAGCTGATACAAATCTTTATCATGGGTGACAATGCGCACTTTAATATCATGACTTTTAGCAAACTTAACCGCCGAGGCAATAACATCATCCGCTTCATACCCCTCTTCTTTATAACACTTAAATCCCATCTTTTCAATCCATGAAATTGCTACAGGAAGTTGTTTTTTTTAAATCTTCAGGTGCTTCAGGGCGATTGGCTTTGTATGTAGGATCAATGTCATGGCGAAAATTTTTGCCTTTGCTATCCAACGCAAACAGTATATAATCTGTATCGTGCTCATTTTTAATCGCATAGATAAAATTAGCAAATCCTGTTAAAAGTCCTGTTGGAAACCCCTCAGAATTTCGAAGTTGTGGGAGTGCATAATAGTTTCTAAAGAAGAAACCGAAGGTATCAATAATAGTCAATGTTTTCACAAAATGCCTTTTACATGTAAAGAATTTGAGTATCGCGCAAAAACTTCTTTGCACCATACGAAAGCACCAAAGGTGTGTGAATGTAGCGTTTAGACGCGGTTGTTAAATCTCTTAAAAACCCTGCAAAAATACTAATAAGACTCTTTTAACTTTTCAACAGCCTCTAAAAAAGAGTCTGTGTCTAATTGCTCTTTTTCAAGTAACCCTAAAGCCAAATTTAAACTACGCTCAGAAAGTGGTGCATTAATCGGAAGAGCCGTTTTTACAATTTTCAAAGCAACCGCATACGGTCGAATCTCATCGCAAGCATCATTCCATGATTCAGAATGGGCAATGGCATCCACCATACGTTCATCAAACTTCCAATGCTTAAAGATAAGCGCCGCAACGTCACTGCTATTCATCCCGACAAACATTTTTTCAACGTCAGCCACATTAATACAATTTTCAATCTCTGAACGAAACTGATACGTCTCATCGTTTTTCACGACCTCATCAGCAATTAAAATCTTGCCTGTTTCTTGGAGCAAGGAAGCTAAAAAAAGCATATCAAGTTTTTTAGGATCAACTTTGGTGTACCAGCGCATCATTAAAGCACTTTGCATCCCTGAGATAAGCGCAAACTCTTCTGGACTAATTCCATAAGGCACCATATCGACTTGCAACAACTTTTTAATAGACATATCCGTCACTAAAGAGCGCGTCGTTGACATTCCAAAAAGACTCACGGCTTGAACAACATTTTTAATTTCTCTGCGAAAACCATACAAAGGAGAATTTGCAACTTTTAAAAGGTTAGCAACAAGCATTGGATCTTGCTCAATGACTCGTGCTAAATCACCCACACTGCTTTCAGGATTATGAAAAATCTCATTCATCTGATGAAAACTTTTTGGTAATGGGGGCAAAGCCTTAATACGCTCAGCAATCGCTTCTATCATAGAATCTCTCTTTTATTAATTTAAAGAGATTATAACGAGGTTTTATTAAAAAGCTAATAGAGTTCTTGCGGTTTTGCAAGAACTCTCATAAAAAATTTGATTAGCTCTAAAGATGATTTACGAAGGAATTCCATCCTCAACGCTTTCTGGATGATTTAGGGCGTGTCTAAATTTTTTCATATCAATCTGCTTATCCCATGCCGCAACGACCACACACGCAACGGCATTACCACATAAGTTGCCCACCGCACGCATTTCACTCATAAATTTATCGACCCCTAAAAGCACAGAAACGGTTGCCACAGGGATAGAGCCACCCATCGCCGATAAAGTTCCAGCTAAGACAATAAAGCCAGAACCTGTCACACCGACCGCACCTTTGGACGTTACCATAAGAATAAGAATAATGCTCAACTCTTCGGCTAAGGTGAGTGGAATATTAAACGCTTGAGAGATAAAAATAATGGAAAGCGAGAGGTAAATATTCGTACAGTCAAGGTTGAATGAATAGCCTGTTGGAATTACTAGTCCTGTGGTACCACGGCTCACACCTGCTGCTTCTAAGCGTCTCATAAGCGGTGCAAGGGCTGACTCACTTGAAGAGGTTGCAAAAACAATGAGAACTTCTTTGGAGATAAAACGCATAAATTTAAAAATGTTAATTTTAAAAATTGCCATAATAATGCCCAAAACACCAAAAATAAAAGCAAGAACAGAGACGAACATCACACCGAGTAAGCTTGCCATATTGATTAATGAAGCAACACCAAATTTACCAATGAGAAACGCCATCGCACTAAAACTTGCAATAGGGCTTAACCACATTAAAATCGTTAAAATTTTGAAGAAAAAGTTTTGGGCTTGTTCTAGCGGACGTAAAATAGCCTCTTTATATTTTCCACCAAATGCTGAGATTAAAATCGCCAAAGTGAGTGCCATTACCAATACTTGCAAGGTGTTGCCGTTAATAAACGGGGTTATAGGGTCGTGAGGAATCGCACCTTTTAAAATCGACCACGCAGAGCCTACTTCTTGCGTATTTTGCGTAAACTTTGCAACACTCTCAGGATCTAGCGAATCAGCAGAGAGGTTCATGCCATTGCCAGCCCCTAAAACATTTCCAAAAAGAACACCAATGGCTAATGCAAAAGTACTAACGACTTCAAAATAGATAAAAGCTTTAAACCCAATGGTTCCAACTTCTTTAAGACTCTCAAGTCCCACAATACCTGAAATAATCGTTAGAAAAATAATCGGTCCTACTAACCATTTTAAAATCTGAATAAACCAATCAATTCCAGGTTTTGTTTGTACCCCTAATTCTGGGCTAACACTCCCTAAGAGGATACCTGCAATAATGGCAACCACAACCCAAAACGCTAAACTTTTAATGGTATAGCTCTTCCAATCTCTTTTTTTTCTATGCCCCAAGCCAAATCCTTTTTATCTGATTAAACGAGGATTATAATGAAAAGTTATGTCTAACTTATGTTTTCTTACATGTAGAGCTATTTATAGGTTTGTTTAAGAAAAGAATTGTTACTAAAAGGAACAAAATAGGTTATTTTTTCTCACTTTCCAATTCTAAAGCTAAAAATTTTCCTGTATAACTGCCTGACTTTTTAGCCTCTCTTGCTACTTCCAATGGCGTTCCCATCGCTATTATGCGACCACCATAGCTGCCACCCTCAGGTCCCATATCAATCAGATAATCGGCATTTTTGATGACATCCATGCTATGCTCAATGACCAAAACGGAATTGCCCATATCTGTGAGATGGTGTAACACTTTTACCAGTCTATCCACATCAGCAAAGTGTAAACCCGTTGTTGGCTCATCTAAAACGTAGAGCGTATTGCCCGTATCTTTCTTACTCAGCTCTTTAGCTAGCTTAATGCGTTGTGCTTCACCACCACTGAGTGTCACGGCATTTTGCCCCAAAGTAATGTACCCTAAGCCGACATCGACCAGCGTTTGAACTTTTTGGTGGATTTTTGGAATCGCTTTGAAAAACTCAAAGGCTTCATCCACGCTCATACTCAAAACATCTGAAATGGATTTACCTTTGTATTTAATCTCTAGCGTTTGCGCATTGTAGCGGTGTCCTTTACAACTATCACACTTCACCATAATATCAGGTAAAAAGTGCATCTCTATTTTTATTTCACCATCACCCTGACACTTTTCACAACGTCCACCTTTGACGTTAAACGAGAAACGCCCCACGCTATACCCTCGTATTTGCGCCTCTTTGGTTTTAGCAAACAAGGCACGAATTTCATCCATCACGCCTGTATAGGTCGCAGGATTTGAGCGTGGCGTTCTGCCAATAGGGCTTTGATCCAGATAAATCACTTTATCGAGTTGCTCAAGTCCTATGCACTCCACGCCTGCGACTTTGTTCACCTTTTTGGCACGGTTAAGATACTCTTTTGCCACAGGAAGCAGGGTTTGAAGAATGAGTGAGCTCTTACCGCTACCACTCACACCCGTAATCGCCACTAAATTACCCAAAGGGATTTTGACATTAAGGTTTTGAATGTTATTAATCGTGACGTTATTAAGCTCAATCCAACGCTCTTGTACCCTATTTTCTCGGTAATTGATAATCTTTGTACCATTGAGGTATTGTGCCGTTAAAGTATTACTTTTTAAAAGCTCCTCTTTGGTTCCCGCAAAAACAATCTCCCCGCCGAATTTTCCAGCCCCAGGTCCAATATCCACGATAAAATCAGCGCTCTGGATGGTCTCTTTATCATGTTCCACCACAATGACAGAGTTGCCTTTTTTCTGTAAATTACGAAGTGTGCGAATGAGTTTGAGGGTATCTCTCTCATGCAACCCAATGCTAGGCTCATCCAAAACATACATAACCCCCGTGAGTCCACTGCCAATTTGCGAAGCAATACGAATACGTTGAGCCTCACCACCACTAATGGTTCTTGCATCTCTACCTAAGCTAATATAGCCAAGTCCAACATCAAATAAAAAGAAAAGACGCTCACGTATCTCTTTTAAAATTGGCTCCGAAATCATCTTATGTTGCGCTTTCATATAGGCAAAATTCTCATCGTTTTTGAAAAATTCCAAACATTTATCTATGGGCATCTCTAAGATGTCAGCGATGTTTTTTCCAGCCACTTTTACGGCTAAACTCTCCGCTTTTAAACGGTATCCGCCACAGGTATCACACACCTTTTCACTCATATACTCGCCCAACTCTTTTTCATCTTTGAGCATGTCATACGCGATTTTAATGACCCCTTCCCATTTACGTGTGAGTTTATGTTTTTTCCAAAAGAAAGTGGCTTCTTCCACACCGCCATGAAGAATGGAGCGCTGTTGATGCTCTTCAAGTTCTTCGTAAGGAATACGAGTGTTAATGCCAGCCGCCTCACAGTAGGCTTCTAAAAATTTGGCGTAAAAACTTTTGTTAAAGCCATAAAAAATCTTAATCGCACCCTCTTGAATGCTCACATGTTCATTGATAATTTTCTTTAAATCAAGCGTATAACGAATCCCCAAACCATCACACACCCCACACGCCCCTTTGGGGGAGTTAAATGAAAATGAAAGAGGCTCTAATGGCTCAAAACTAATCTTACAATCAAAACACGCCAAATGTTCACTGTAATGAATATGTGAGGTAGGAAGTCCCACTTCCTCTGCGTTGGCAATGTCAAGTTCCACCTCACCGTAACTCTCTAAAAGTGCTTTTTCAATGTCACTGGCGATGCGCTCCTTATTTTCTTCACGAATCACCACACGGTCAATGATGACTTTAATGGTGTGCTTTTTCGTTTTGGAGAGTTCTATCTCCTCATCTAAACGCACCATAACACCATCAATTTGCGCTCTGACATACCCTTTGTGACGCAAGGATTCAATCATATCCGCAAAACTTCCCTTTTTCTCACGCAC
>JAJOKG010000097.1 GCA_021206415.1 Sulfurospirillum sp.
CACCTTTGGTCATCATAATAGAGAGTTCCACTTCCAAACCAGGATGTGCTTTTTTCAAGTTCTGCTTTCACAAATTCAGATTGCCAAAGTGCGAGCTTACTTCCACGTGTTGCAATAATTAGTTTTTTTCATTTTTTTCTCTTTAATGTGATGTAAATAGCGTATTTTTTAATGCTTTGACCACTTTTAAGGTCAATAAAGTCTTTACTTAAAATAATACCATCCGTAAAAACAATATCATTCATACTGATTTTTTTGTTTTTCTTGTTTGAGTAAAATAACATCCACACGAATCGCATAAGCTTTCCATGTTTTTGTTTCGGGTAAATCTTCTTTTTTAAGAATCGTCACTTTATCAAAGATATAATTTTCATTGGAGGCAACCGTTTTTTCTACAAAAGCAATCACTTTAGCATCCAAATCATCAAGCCTATCCTCTGTTGCAAAAAGCATTACATTACTTAGTAT
This sequence comes from Sulfurospirillum sp., assembly GCA_021206415.1. Classification (GTDB taxonomy): domain Bacteria; phylum Campylobacterota; class Campylobacteria; order Campylobacterales; family Sulfurospirillaceae; genus Sulfurospirillum. The sequence goes on from JAJOKG010000097.1 coordinate 469, forward strand.
TAGAATCATCAATAACTTCAACATCGATGATTTCCTCCTCTTTAAGCTGTGGATTTTTACTCCTAAAATGAGGCGGTTCTTTTTTTACATGTAAAAGCTTTGACGCAATAAGAGTTACAAAGGCACTAAACTGTAACGAAAGTCCCAAAATATCAGTAAAAAAACCAGGTAAAATCAACAATAAGGCCCCTACAAAGGACCAAAGATTCAAACGCTCAAATGACTCAACGCTAATCTCCCCTTGCATTAAAGCCTGCATATTTTGCATCAAGGTTAAACGCATATTCGCAAGCAATACAAATCCTACAATGGCAGAAAAAACAATCTCTCCAAACGTTGCAAATGCGCCAATAGCTGAAGAGATATTAACACTTACGAGCACTTCTACAAAGAGATAGATGAGAAAATATTTCACGCTAAGAGTTCCCTTAGTTTTAAGAGTGCTTCTTCTTTTTTCACGACTGTTTTTTCTAAGGTTTTACGCTCAACAATCTCTACAAAACCCTCTTCGAGTTCCTTGCCCACAATCAGCGCATACGGAAGTCCTATGAGTTCATAATCTTTCATTTTAAAACCAAAACGCTCATTTCTATCATCTAAAAGCACACTTAAACGCTCTTGTTTCAACGCACTATAAATCTCCTCAGCATACGCACTTTGTGCCTCATCTTTGCTGTTAGAGACAATAATATCTAAGAGGTATGGAGCGGTTTGTTTGTTCCAAATACACCCTTTCTCATCGTGGCTTGCCTCGATCATCACCGCCACCAAACGACTCACACCCACACCATAGCATCCCATGTAAAAAGGCTGCGCTTTGCCATTTTTATCTAAAAAGGTCGCACCCATCGCTTTAGCGTATTTTTGTCCCAGTTGAAAAATATGCCCGACTTCAATCCCTTTGGTAATGCCTAGTCTACCACCACAACACGCACACACATCGCCTTCTTTGACCGCAACAAGGTCTGCGTATCGCTCTTCTTTGAAGTTGAACATCCCCACACCGACCATGTGATAATCCACTTCATTTGCCCCACAAATAAGGTTCTTTGCCTCTTTAAGTTCTAAATCTATGTAAAATTTTACACATTCTAAGCCAATGGGTCCAATAAATCCTGCTTTTAGCCCCGCACGTTCGACTTCTTCAAGGCTTGCATCGACCAAATCAAGCGCACCGCACGCATTTTGCGCTTTGGTCTCTTGCAATTCATCATTACCACGTACAAAGAAAACAACGACCTCTTCTTTATCAACGTAAATTGCTTTTTTAACCACGGCTTTAATGCTGTAAAAGGCATCCACTTTAAAGAAGTTACACACATCTTCAATGGTTTTCATATCGGGTGTTTTAAATTTTGAGAGATTAGCTTCTGGTGCTTCTAGTGTGGTCGTTTTAGGAGCACGTTTTGCCGCTTCAATATTCGCTGCATACGAACACTGTTCACACACAACAATGTCATCTTCACCGTTTTGTGCCAATACCATAAACTCTTTACTACCGCTTCCTCCAATCGCACCACTATCAGCCTCAACCGCTCTAAAATCAAGCCCCAAACGATTAAAAATCTTCGTATAGGTTTGCTCCATCACATCAAATTCGGCTTTCATACTCGCCTCATCCTCATGAAAGCTATATCCATCTTTCATAATGAACTCACGACCCCTTAAAAGCCCAAAACGAGGACGTGCCTCATCTCTAAACTTTGTAGTAATTTGGTAAAGGTGTAAAGGCAGCTGTTTATAACTGTTAATACGATTTCTTACGATATCGACAACGACCTCTTCATGGGTTGGGCCTAGTACAAACTCATTCTCTTTTCTATCTTTAATACGACATAACTCTTTGCCAAAGACATCATAGCGTCCGCTTTGTTTCCAAAGTTCAGCTGGACTAACCACACCCATTTGAATTTCTTGAGCACCCGTTTCATCCATCTCTTCTTTGACGACATTTCGAATTTTATCCAGAACGATTTTTCCCATTGGCAAAAAGTTATAAAGACCACTGCCCACTTGAACAATAAACCCGCCACGCACCAAATACTGATGGCTTGGAAGCGTCGCATCTTTTGGCGCATCTTTAGTTGTTGGTGCATATAGCTTTGAAAATTTCATTATTTCACTCCCATTTGGTATTCACATTTGTATAAATTCATACGTTTTGTTTGGTCTTCATTGATGTTAAAAATATATTGAACCGCTTGGACAATCGTATCGGCTTCTGGCTTTTCAGCGACATCTTTAAGATTTTTAGTTGCAGAGTGTAAAAAGGAGTTAAAGGCATGATGAAGCACTTTAGAGACTTGTTCTTGAAACTCTTCGGGAATATACCCTTTTTTAATGGCTTTTTCTAACTCATGCATCGAACACTCTTTGGCATGGTCACGAATCTCTTTAATAATGGGATCCACACACATGCTTTGAAGCCATTTAAAAAAGTCCATGGTTGAGCGACCCACAATCGAATAAGCAATTTTAGCTTGCTCTTCACGAAGCGACATATTTTTACTCACAATCTCTTCTAAATCATCCACCGCATAAACATGCAAGTCTTTATGTCCCTGCACTTCAATATCACGAGGAACAGCAATATCAAACCAATAACGTGAAAATTCACGCTCTTCAACCATATCATCGGTAATGACACTATGAGGTGCCCCCGTAGCAGAAAACACCAAACGGTAACGATTGATGTACTCCGTGAGTTTGGCATACGGAGCAATCGTTGCAAGTTCTCCTAATTCTGAAGCTAGCGCTTGTGCGTGTTCAAGGTTACGGTTGATAATAATAATATTAACCCCACTCGCGATTAAATGCTTTGCCGCAAGTTGACTCATCTCGCCAGCTCCCACGACAAGCGCGGTTAAGCCTCCAAGATTTCCTAACAAATCTTTCGCTTTACTCACCGCAACACTCGAAACAGAGACGGGACTTTTAGAGATATCTGTACGGCTACGCACTTCTGCGGCACAGCGAAACGCATGGTGCATCGCACGACCGAGTTTTTGAGCACAATAGCCATTTTCAAAAGCAAATTTAAACGCATCTTTGAGCTGACCTGCAATTTGTGTCTCTCCAATGACCAAACTATCCAAAGAAGAACAGACACTAAAGAGGTGATGAATCGCTCCATTATCTTCGTAAATATCTGCTCTACCTTCTAACTCTTCTCGTGAGATGGTTGAGATATCGCTTAGATGAGCAAAAATAGAGTGTAAAGAAGCTTGACAATCAACCACACTCGCAATCACTTCCACACGGTTACATGTAGAGAGTAAAATCACTTCATTCACAGATTCACAGGCAACCAACGCTGCCATAAAATTCCGACTCTTCTCTTCGGTATTAAATGCCAATTTTTCTCGAATAGAAATATCAGTATTTTTATGGGTAAAGCTAATGGTAAGATAATGCATTAAAAATTCCTTTCTATCATCTCTTTCATAATCGAACTGAGTCCCACATCGTCCTCATCTTTAATAGCATCTAACGCCTCCAAACCTAACGCTTTTGCATACGCAATAGCATCCATCAAAGCATCGGTTTCATGCATCTTTGCTTTAATCCATGCACTCTGTTCAGCAGAGAGTTCTACTTGAAATAACGAGCACAGATAGGTTTGATCTTCGGGGATTAATTTGTGGTACATGTAAAGGTAAGGCAGGGTCGTTTTACCTTCTTTAAAATCATTGAGCGAGGGTTTTCCCAACACTTCACTGCTTTGGGTAATATCTAAGATATCATCAATAATCTGAAACGCAAGTCCTAAGTTTTTGCCATAAAGTGCGTAAATATCGCCATTTTTACCACTCAGCAGTGCGGCAGCTTTAGCAGATGCTTCAATAAGTGAGGCGGTTTTTTTATAAATCATATCAAAATAAAGCGTTTCGCTCTCATTAAAACCGTGTGAAAGCTCCACATCTAAAAGCTCACCGACAGAGAGAAGTGCTACCGCATTGGAAATCGTAAAAGCGACTTCTTGTGGCATATGTGTGAGTTCACTAAACCCTTTAGAGTAGAGAATATCGCCTAACATAATGGCGGTTTTATTGCCAAATAACGCATTGATGGAAGATTCACCCCGTCTAGTAAAGGCATCATCAATCACATCATCATGCAGTAAACTTGCCGCATGAATCAGCTCTACAATTGCGGCCAATTTCAAAGAAGCCTCACTCACACCTGCAATTTTTAAAATCAATTTTGCTCGTAAACGCTTCCCTTTTGGAACCCTGCGCAAGAGTTCAACACTGTGTGCATCGCCTAAAGAAGCGACCATCTCTACCATTAAGTTTTCGACTTTTTCTAACACCTACAATCCTACGGTTTCTTTTTGGGTCTAAATTCAACTTCAATGCGTTGTGCATTATCTTCTATAAATATATCTAAAATTCCCTCACGATTCCTTTGATCAAAGTCAGCAAAAACAATTCTAGCGTAGGTTTGCACTACCATTTTATTTTCACCATCAGGCAAAAGAGGAATCACGATACTAGAAAGAGGATACTTTTTTTCTAACACATATTGTGTCGGATAGCCTCTATAGTTGACCAAAAGCGTCAACATGTTATTGGTAAAGAGTGTCCAACGTACTTTTAAAAGATACTCATTGTTGGGATTCTCTGCTGTTGGTTTTTTAGTCACCTCTTTACGGTTAATCCAAACAGAGCCTATTTCGTCTTTTTTAAGCGCAAACTGATGCTGATATTCGTACTGTAAAGGCGCTGACATCAAAGAAAACGCACTAAACATTACTACAACACTAGCAAAAAAAATTTTATTCATTTTGGCTTAAAATTTCTCCCATCATGGCAATAAACAAATCGTTATTTCGCTGCAAAAGCAGATCAGGATTTTCTAAAATCGTACTTTGAACAAGCCCATCCAATGCCTCTTCAGACACCGTTTTTTCCAATAAAAGCTCCATAGCATTGTAACGATCGATGCATTGTAGCAGTTTATCTTTAACAATATCTCTGTTCGCATGAAAAAGAATATCAAAAAATTTACTTTGCGGTGTTCCCATTAAAAAATCATCGTCGTCTTCATACAACATTAGCACTCCTCAAATAGAGAAAAATTATAGCTTTTATCTTCTGAAAAAAGGCTTCTATATTATGATTTATCACGTTTCGAAGAACTAACACAACTGTTAGTAAACTTTTTTATTGAACTTATTTTTATAAATTTAGATAGCCTAAATAGCGGTATTTACATATAATTTTATGTATAATAATCTGTAAAATATAGTATGTTAGCTAGAAGGCTACATGGTATATTTTATGTATTATTTTGCCTCTTTTTTTCTTTTTTACATGTAAAGATGAAAATACCTAGTTTACCCTCCTCTCTTCTGAAAATAAATCTCTACTTTTTTAATTACTACTTTTTTGATAAAGTTACTTGACATTAAAAAAAAATTGTTCTATACTTCTGGCAAGAAAACCAAAAAAGGATAAACCCATGCATCAAGAAACATTAGCACTTCATTTTGGATACGATCAAGAAAGTTTTGGGGCGATGTCTGTTCCTGTTTACCAAACAACCGCCTATGACTTTGGTTCAGCAGAAACTGCTGCCAATCGTTTTGCACTTCGTGAGTTAGGTCCTATCTACACCCGTCTTAATAATCCAACAACGGATGTTTTAGAAAAGCGTATTGCAGCGGTAGAAAACGGTGAGGCAGCGATTGCAACCGCAAGTGGTCAAGCGGCTATTTTTTATGCGGTTGCCAACCTCGCAGAAGTGGGCGATAACATCATTGTCGCCAAAAAAGTCTATGGAGGCTCCACCACCCTTTTAACGCACACACTCAAACGTTTTGGCATTGAAGCAAGAGTCTTTGAGAGCGATAAAGCAGATGATTTGGAAGCCCTTGTCGATGAGAAAACCAAAGCCATCTTTTTTGAATCCCTCTCTAACCCGCAAATTGCGATTCCAAATATTGAAAAAATTGTTGCGGTGGCGCAAAAATATAACATTATCTCTATTTGTGATAATACCGTTGCCACCCCTATTCTTTTCCAGCCTTTTGCGCATGGCATTGATGTGAGTGTGCACAGTGCGAGTAAATACATTAACGGTCAAGGAAGTGCTATTGGGGGTCTTGTGGTAGAAGCTAAAGGGCTTAATGCCAAACTCATTGGCAACCCTCGGTATCCGCAATTTAATGAGCCTGATGAGAGTTATCATGGATTGGTCTATGCGGATTTGCCCTTTCCTATCTTTTCACTCAGGATTCGCCTTTCACTCATTCGAGACATCGGAGCGACCATCTCGCCTTATAACGCATGGTTACTCATTCAAGGGCTTGAAACCCTTTCTCTTCGAGTCAAAGAGCACTCACGCAATGCTTACAAGGTCGCACAGTTTTTAGCGTCGCATCCAAAAGTGAAAAAAGTCTCCTATCCGGGGCTTGAAAGTGATGCTTTACATATAAGAGCCAAACAGTACTTCAAAGAGGCGCAAACATCAGGACTTTTGAGCTTTGAAGTGGAAGATTTTGAATTTGCTAAACATATTTTAAACGGCACCAAACTCTTCTCCGTGGTGGTGAATATTGGAGACTCAAAATCCATTATCACCCATCCAGCGAGCACCACGCACCAGCAGCTCTCACATAAAGAGCTTGAACTTGCAGGAGTAAAAGAGGGACTCATTCGTTTAAGCATTGGGCTTGAAAATGTGGATGATTTAATCCAAGATTTAAAAATTGCGTTAGGATAAGGAAAAACCATGTCACTACTATCAACCAAAGGAATGTATGGCTTAAATGCCATGTACCAGCTTTTTTTATCAAAAAGCAACAAGCCTTTACAAATCAAGGAGATATCTACACGTGCAGATATTCCTCAAAACTACCTTGAACAACTCTTGATTTTATTGCGTCAAGCAGGACTGGTTAACAGTGTCAGGGGTGCTTATGGTGGCTATTTATTAGCTAAAAAAGCAGAAGATATTTTGATTAAAGATATTCTTATTGCACTTGAAGGAAATATTCTTATTACAGATGCGGAGATTAAAAACCCTGTATTGAGGATCTTCTGTGAAGAGTGCAACACAAAATTGCAAGAAATTTTTAATGTGCCTTTATCCGAATTTGACGTATACTCAGAACGACTGAGTCACCAATTAAACTATAGTATTTAAATAAAGGAGATTCTATGTACGCACACAATGTTACCGAACTCATCGGCAATACACCCCTTGTAAAACTCAACCACGCTTCGAGCGCTTCAGGTGCGCTCATTTTGGGAAAATGTGAATTTTTAAATCCTTCGCATTCAGTGAAAGATCGTATCGGATTTAATATGATTAAAACAGCGCTTGAAAAAGGGCTTATCAACGAGACTTCTGTCATTATCGAACCCACCAGTGGGAACACGGGCATTGGGTTGGCTACGGTATGTGCGAGTTTAGGCTTAAAGCTTATTCTTACCATGCCAAGTTCTATGAGTTTGGAACGCCGTAAACTCTTAGCTGCCTTAGGCGCTGAGCTGGTTTTAACAGAGCCAACTTTAGGGATGAAAGGTGCTGTTGATAAAGCCAATGAACTCTCCAAAGAGATACCAAACGCTTTTGTTCCACAGCAATTTGCCAATGAGTCTAACCCAGCGATTCATTATCAAACCACTGCTGAGGAGATTTGGAGAGACACCGAGGGAAAAGTCGATATTTTTATTGCCGCGGTGGGAACAGGAGGAACGATTACAGGTACAGGGAAGCGTCTTAAAGAGCTAAATCCCAACATCCAAATCATCGCCGTGGAGCCAGAAACCTCTCCAGTGCTTTCAGGTGGAAATCCAGGCCCTCATAAAATTCAAGGCATTGGTGCGGGATTTGTTCCCTCTGTTTTAGACACAAAAATTTACAACGAAGTGGTTAAAGTCAGTTATGAAAATGCCATAGAAACTTCACGAGACCTTGCGAAAAAAGAAGGGCTCTTAGTGGGAATTTCAGCAGGAGCTAACGTTTATGTTACCTCTGAAGTTGCGAAAAGAGCTGAAAACAAGGGAAAAACGATTGTCACCATTTTATGTGACACGGGTGAGCGTTATTTGAGTGCGGGATTGTACGAGTATAAAGAGTCGTAAGAGGACTCTTTATCTTTACATGTAAAAGATTCTGTGCTACTATGTGGGTATCAATTTCGAAGGCAAACGTGCATGAAAAAGATACCCAGC
>JAJOKG010000035.1 GCA_021206415.1 Sulfurospirillum sp.
TTACAAGACAATATTCCTAAAGCCTTAGGAGCAGATGAGAGTATTTTGGAGAGCATAATAAAAGAGTTTAAATCACTTCCCTTAACCGTTCATCATGTCAAATCCTCCATCAAACAAATCAGCGATGGGGAGCTTAAAGTCGAACTCTCTCTATCCCAATTAGAGTGGCTCAAGAAAGAGTTAAAAGCCTATCTTAAACCCTTTCTTTTGGGGACAATACTGCTCTTAAGTGCGCTTTTTACACTCACATACGACCCCTCATTAAAAGAGGTCGCACTGGTTTTATTTACGCTTGGATTGGCACGTATTATTTTTTAAACGCAACCACTTCTTCAAAGCTTAAGCGGTGTTTGCTTCTTTGCTCGCTCGCACGATACCCAAAAGGAATGAGCAAAGCACTTTGATACACGGATGTGTCAATCTCTAAAAGCGCATCAACTTTTTGGGACTCAAATCCCTCAATCGGACACGAATCAATTCCAATAAACGCCGCTGCGCTCATCATGTTTCCTGCTGCAATGTAGCACTGTTTCTCACTCCACATCTCGATGGTATGGTCATCTCTGCCATCAACCCAACCCTTATAAACCCCTAAAAAACCCTGATACGCCTCAGGAGCCAAACCCCAACGGCTGAGTTGTTTTTGGGTATAAACATCCCTACTTCTAACATCTTTTCTAGCCAAAATCACCAACAAATCACTGCACGTCGAAATCTGTTTTTGATTCCATGACACTTTTTCAATCGCCTCTTTTAAGCCTTGGTTTTGCACCACAACAAATTTCCACTGCTCAACGCCAAAGGAACTAGGGCTGAGTCGTCCCGCTTCTAAAATAAAGTTCAAATCTTCTGGCGAAATCTTTTTGCTGGTATCAAATAATTTACACGCATGACGATAATTCATCGCCTCTAAAAATAATTTTTTCTTATCCATCATCACTCCTTAAACTGTTTTCAAAATTATAACCCAATTTTTGTCTTATTTAATTAAGCCTTGAGATTAACACATTTCATTTTGAAATATTTTAGCCTTTACATGTAAAAACACAGTATGCTTTTTGCATGAAAATGTCACCCATGGATAAACTAACCCTTTTAGCCGATAGCGCCAAATACGATGTCTCCTGTTCCTCTAGTGGCAGTGAAAACAACCACAAAACAGGCGAGCTTGGATGCACCCATAACAGTGGTATTTGCCACAGTTTCACCAGCGATGGACGGTGTATCTCACTCCTAAAAGTCTTGCTCTCAAACATTTGTATTTACGACTGTGCGTACTGCATCAACCGTGTGAGCAACGACACGCCTCGCACCGCCTTTAGCCCTCGAGAACTCGCAGAGCTTACCATTGCTTTTTACAAACGAAATTACATTGAAGGGCTTTTTTTTAAGTTCAGGCATCATCAAAAATGAAGACCATACGATGAGTCTGCTCTTACAAACCCTGCGCATTTTACGCCATGAGTACCGATTTAACGGCTACATTCACGTTAAACTTATCCCTGGAAGTTCCAAAGAGTTGATTCATGAAGCCACCCTTTTAGCCAACCGTGTGAGCTCCAACATTGAGCTTCCTAGTGCCAAAAGTTTGGCACTTCTCGCACCCGATAAAAGCAAAGAAAAACTCCTCTCACCTCTTAAACACGCACGTGACATTACGCTAGAGCGTCAGAACAAACCCATTTCTATGAGCACGCAGATGATTGTAGGCGCCACCAGCGAGAGTGATTTTGACATTTTAAAACTCTCCTCCTCTTTGTACCAAAAAGCCCTTTTAAAGCGGGTCTATTACTCAGCATACATTGCGGTCAATCACCATAAACATCTCCCCGTTCCTGAGCTTTGTAAACCACCACTGCTTCGTGAGCACCGGCTTTATCAGGCCGATTGGTTACTTCGCTTTTATAGCTTTTCATACGATGAAATTTTAAACGAAGATGAAAACCTAGATATGCAGTTTGACCCCAAAACCTTCTGGGCACTGCGCCATTTAGACTTTTTTCCCATTGACATTAACACCGCACCCAAAGAGGTGATGATTCGTATCCCTGGACTTGGCATTCGAAGTGTCCTAAAAATTTTACAAGCCAGACGTTTTAAAACACTTCATTTTGAGGATTTAAAACAACTCAAAATCTCGCTAAAAAAAGCACGCTATTTTATCGTTGCGGGGAATGATTTTCATCGTGGTTCCACACTCTACGAAGAGAGGCTCAAACTGGCTCTCATTCATCAAGGAGGCGACATTATTCAGCCCACACTGTTTGATACTTCTATCTACACGGGAGAGCTCTAATGATACTGCTGTATGATGGGAGTTTTGAGGGGTTTTTAACGCTGGTGTATGAGGTATATTATGAGAAGTTACCGTTCACACGTATCATCAAGCAAATGCCAGATTCACTCTGTTGAGCGCTGTCATGAAATCTTTAGCGATGAAAAGAAAGCACAAAAGGTGTTAGATGCCATTAAAAAACACTTTAGTAAAGAGAGGCAACGCACCATTTTTAACATCTTCTTATGCGATACCAAAGAGCATGAAATGGCACTTTTCGAGTACATTCGCATTGGGTTTAAAAACCCAAAAGAGCTTGCAAATATCACCAATGCGCATCTTTTTTATATCCAAAATCTGGAAAAAGAACTGTTGAGTTTAGTGCATAAAATGTACGGATTTACCCGTTTTGAAGAGCTAGAAGATGGCACACTCTACGCAAAAGTTGCAAGTAAATTTAACATTTTGCCCTTTTTGGGTGAACACTTCTCCAAACGCTTAGGAAAAATCCCTTTTATTATTCACGACACAACGCGCTCTTTAGCCTTTTTAAGGGATGAATCAAGCCATGAAATTCACTCCATTGTCTCCTTTGACACACCACTTTACTCTAAGGAAGAAGCACAGGTGAAACAGCAATGGCAACGCTTTTTTCAAGCCACCACCATTCAAAGCAGACACAATCCTAAACTACAACGCAATCTAGTACCACTTTTATATCGCACCTATATGAGTGAATTTCAGACTTAAATGCTTTACATGTAAAGCATTTTGGAGAATTAGGCAAATTTTACAGACAATCAATCTAGCGATAAAAGCCCTTTTCGTTTTATAATACGCTAAACAAAATTAAAGGAAAAGCATGGAAATTTTCACCTTTCACAACCCAACACGCATTGAGTTTGGCAAAGATAAAGAAAAAGAGATAGGCAAGCACTTAGCAGAGCATGGTATTCAAAAAGTCTTACTTACCTATGGCAGTGAGCGAATTAAACACGATGGTCTGTTTGAGAGCGTTGCTATCAGTTTAAAAGCACATCACATTGCTTTTGTTGAATGTGGTGGCATTGTGAGCAACCCTTTGCTTTCTAAAGTGTATGAAGGCATTGAAGTCGCTAAAAGAGAAAAGGTCGATGCGATTTTATCGGTGGGTGGTGGTTCTGTGCTAGATAGCTCTAAAGCCATTGCGGCAGGGGCACTCTATGAAAATGATGTGTGGGATTTTTTCTTAGGAAAAGCCACTATTCAAAAGGCGTTACCTATCTTTGACATCATAACCTTAGCCGCCACAGGCAGTGAGATGAACCATGGAGCAGTGATTACCAACGATGCAACACACCAAAAGTATTTTATTCAAGCACCAGCACTTTACCCAACACTCTCCATCATCAATCCTTTGCTTCAAAGCTCTGTGAGCAAAGCATATTTGGTTTATTCGGCTTCAGATGTTATCGCACACTGTATTGAGGGGTATTTTACGGCAACGACGCATCCTGTATTTATCAGTAAACAGATTGAGGCGATTATTACAACGGTGATGGAAACGACCGAAAAACTCCTCATCAATCCAGATGATTACGATGCAAGAGGCGAATTTGCGTGGGCTGCTACGTGTGCCTTAAACGGCTTAACGCATGTGGGGGTTGCAGGGGTTACGTTTCCAAACCATATGATAGAACATGCCCTCTCCGCCATTTGCAATGTTCCTCACGGTGCGGGACTTTCCATTGTTATGCCAGCATGGATGAAGTGGTATCAAGAGAAAAACGAAGCACAATTTAAGCGTTTTGCCCAAACTATTTTTGGACGAGAGAGTGCGGAGGAAGGCATTGAGGCTCTTGAGGCATGGTTTGCTAAAATTGGTACACCAACAAAATTTGCACACTGTGGCATCGAAGAGAAAAGCATTCCTGCGATTGTTGAAAATGCTGTTGATAATGCGCACTATTTTGGAATGGATGAAGTGTATACGAAAGAAGTTATTGAGAAGATTCTCAAAAAAGCTTTGTAGATTTATTAGCGGTGACATTAAATGCCACCGCTTCTATCACATGAAGCTCTTAAGAGTGTACAATAAGCAGGGATTGCTCGTGTAATTTGAGGATCTCTTGCGCATGTACTTTAGCCATCTCCGTATAGCGATGGTCTTGTCCGTTAAAGATAAGATTAACACTAAAACACCAAACAAATAAAAGACCAAAAGCAAAAACTTTAAATTTCATTTTTTCCACCTTAGTTGAATTATAAGAAGAATTGTAATGAACTAAAGGTTTTTCAAAGAGTCTTTTTTACTTCTTTTATGACTTTACATGTAAAGAGTGTTTCAAAGCAATAATAAAAGCCACAAACATAGAACTCGCAAGGCATAAGCTTGCAAATAAAAATGTACTTTTATAGCCCAATGCATCAAAAAAAAAAGCCCACCGATGGAAGCACCCAATGTAATAGCGAGTTGAATAATCGCCACCATAAGCCCTCCCCCTGCTTCTGCTTCATGCGGAAGTGTCTGAGCGAGCCACGTCCACCATGCAACAGGCACAGCCGTTCCTACAAAGCCCCACATACTCAGTAACACAACAACTGTACTCAAAGAATACCCAAAATAGATAAGTGCAAGAGCTATCACCATCATCAAAAATGGTGTGCCAATTAAAAGGCTATAAAGCCTTGTTTTTAAAACATGACTGATTGCGAATGTTCCCAATAAACCACAAAGACCCATTGCCAATAAAATAAATGAAAGCACTTCAACATTAACCCCTAAGACACTCTCTAAAAAAGGTCGTAAAAAAGAGTAAAACCAAACGACGATTGGTATGACCTATCCATGAGGTCAGCCATAAACTGGTTAACAATGCAAAAAAAACCTGAAATAGCAATGGACTGCCCCGTATACCCCTCGCTCATGTGTAAATCACTCGCAATAGGTGTTAAAAGACTCACGGGCATAAATTCGGATGCAACTAAAACCATTGCACATAAAGACATCGCCCAAACAGCACCCCAACGAGGTGTTGCCTCTTTTTCATTTGGCTGATAATGATGATATTTCATAAAAAACCTTTGATTTGTAGTGTAGAAATTAGATGAAGAAAGAGTGATTAGGGTGCTAAAAAGACCCTAATCTGTAGGTTATTTCAAATTTGTTTTAAAGAAATTCTCTATTTTGTCAAACGGAATTTTTTCTACTTTGTCGTACAAATCCACATGAACGGTATTGGGGATTATCATCAGCTCTTTAGGCTCATTGGCCGCTTTGTAGGCATCTTCACTAAAATAACGAGAGTGTGCGTTTTCACCTGCAATAATTAAAAGAGGTCGAGGTGAAATCTCTTTAATGTATGTCATCAGTGGCATATTCATAAAAGAGAGTGCATTGGTTGCATTCCAACCGCCTGTTGAGTTAAGAGAACGTGAATGGAATCCACGAGGAGTCCTATAGTAATTAAAATAATCCACTACAACTTGAGGCTCATCACCTACTAGCTTTTCAGGCAATAAACGATTCCCTGCTGCGGGTGCTCCATTTTTAGCATCTTCCCAGCGTTGTAGGTTTAATTTTTCAAGTGTTTTGGTACGCTCTTCAAGCGTCATCTTGTCATAATACCCTTTGGACATCACACGAGACATATCGTACATACTGGTTACGGCAACGGCTTTGACTCGTTTATCAATGGCAGTGGCATTTAAACCCATGCCTCCAAAACCACAAATACCGATAATACCCATGCGATTTTTATCAACAAAGGTTTGAATCCCTAGATAATCCACCGCCGCACTAAAATCTTCGGTGTTAATATCAGGCGAAGAGACATTGCGTGGCTCACCACCACTCTCCCCTGTAAAAGAGGGGTCAAACGCTAGTGTGACGAAACCTCGCTCAGCCATAATTTGCGCATAAAGTCCTGATGATTGCTCTTTAACCGCTCCATATGCACCCGAAATCGCTAAGGCAGGAGAAGGTGTTTTGAGATGTTTAGGCATATACACATCACCCACGAGGGTAATGCCATAACGGTTTTTAAAACTCACTTTTTGGTGTTCTACATTTTGACTCTTGGGGAATGTTTTATCCCATACTTTTGTCACGACCATGCCTCCTGTAGGTTGCAAAGAGGCTTCTTTTGTATTGGTAGCCAGTGCGTCAACACTCACTGCTACCAACCCAGCACCAACCAGTGCGCTTTTTTTCATAAAATCACGTCTTGATGCTTTTATTTGGTTATTCATAATGAACTCCTCTTCCTAAAATGTTTCGAAGTCATTATAAAAAAAATCCGTTTTTACCCCTAGACCAATTCTTTATAACAGATGCCTATTTCTCCAAAAAATGCAAATTACGCATGCAAACACTTAAGATGTTCCTTAGGAGGCATACCAAACATACGGGAGTATTCCCTGCTAAACTGTGAAGGGCTTTCATAACCGACTAAAAAGGCAACTTCAGAAATATCAATTTTGCGGATACTGAGCATCTTTTTAGCCTCTTCAAGGCGAAGTTTCTTTTGGAATTGAAGTGGGGAGAGAGAGGTGATGGTTTTAAAATTCTGATACAAATGCGACTCACTCATATCAATACGTTTGGCAAGTTCTGCCATGTTTAGTTTTTCACTAAAATTATCTTTGATTTCAGAAATGGCTTTAACAATTTTATTGGAAGTCGTACCCTCCATCGCAAATTTAGTGAGAAAGTAACCACTCTTCTCGTTAATCAGTGTGTATAAAATCTCTTTCATAATTAACGGTGAGAGAAACTCAATCTCTTCATTGGGGCGTTCAAGCAATTTTACCAGCCGTAAAATAGGTTCGTAAAGTCTTACATGTAACGTATCAAAAAAGAGTCCTTTCTCTGATTTTTGCTGAACTTTGAGTTTTTTAGCATCAACATTTTTAAGTACCTCATAGATAGCTTCCAAACTAAACGTAAGGGTCAACCCTCGATAAGGCTTTTGCGTAGAGGCTTCGATGATTTTCACATCCGCAGGAATATGCGTTGAAGCTAAAAGGTACTCATTTTCTCGATAGTGATACATCTGATGTCCAAACCCTACCGCTTTAGAACCTTGAAGAATAATACAAAGGGACGGCTCATAGACAATACTTTTAAATTCATTGGGAGAAGAAGCTAGGAAAAAACTAAGCGCTGAAATCTCACTTTGCACCATCTCATCGCTTTTTGGGTATAACCTTTCAATAACGTCAATAATGTCTAAACGACACTTCTCAATCGCTTCATTCATCCAAATTCCTTTCATTATCGTTTACATGTAACTGTAGATTATAAAGATAAATGCGCTTTTAAGCTAGATAAATTCTCCAAAAAACATGCCTAATTCTACAATGTTCTAAGAAAAAATGAAGCAGTAAAGCCTCTTGCTATGATGCAAGAAGCTTTACATGTAAAGGTTAAAGAGCAGAGGTTTCGTTACTAAAGCGCTCTTTATCCCAACCACCACCTAAGGCTTTATACAAAGAGACACCTGAGCTTAAAAGCTCTTGTTTGACTTGAATAAGCGCTAACTGGGCGGAGAGGTAGTTACGCTTTGCATCTAAAAGCGTTAAATAATCTCCATACCCTGCCTCATACTGTCGCTTGCTCAGCACAAACACTTGTGCCATGCTATCAAGGTACGCTTTTTGATGCTCAAGCTTGGTGCTTAGGATATGACGGGTATTGAGCGCATCATAACTCTCTTGAAACGCTTTTTGTACCGTTTGCGCATAGCTTATCTCTGCTAACTCTTTGTTGGCTTTGGCACTCTCAACGCTAGAGCTGGTTTTTCCCATGTTAAACAGAGGCGATGCCACGCTTCCTCCAAAATTGTGCATGGCTGAGCGAGAGCTCACCAAATTGGAAAGCTGGTCACTCTCGTAGCCTAAAACGCCCGAGAGGCTAATGCTAGGAAAGTATGCCGCTCTGGCTACACCGATATTGGCATTTGCCGCTTTAAGATTCTCTTCTGCTTGTTTAATGTCAGGACGGTTGTTTAAGAGTTCTGAGGGCAAAGAAGAAGGGACTGCAATGTCGGTTGGAAGCACTCTAGGCAAACTGGTTTTGGCAAATTCTGCAATCGCTTTAGGTGATTTTCCTACCAACACCGCCAACGTACTTTGCTGTGTCACAATGGACTGCTCTAAGCTATCTTTATTGATTTGCGCACTGCGAAGCTCCGCCTCTTCTTGCAAAAGGGTCGCTTTGGTAATGGAGCCTGCTTGGTACTGAACACGGTAACGCTTCAAGCCCTCTTCTCGTGCCGTGATGGTTTCCTTCACGATGTCTAACTGTTCATTGAGGCTAATAAGCGTAAAGTATCCCTCCGCCACACTAGCAATCAAAGCGATTTTAACCGTCTCTTTGGCCGCATAACTGGCAATTAAAGAAGCCCTTGCAGAGGCTTCTGCTTCTTTGTATTTTCCCCACAAATCAAGCTCGTAACTCAAAACGGCACTCAGCCCAAAAGTGTTATAGGTATTGTGCGTGGTTGAGCTAAAGGTATCCGCACTGCTACGATACTTTCGTCCACTGCCCTCCACATCAAGGCTGGGGTAGCGATTGGACGTGTTGCTAGAGAGTGTGGCACGGGCGAGTGAGATGTTTGCCATTGAGCTTTGAAGGTCATAGTTATTGGCCAATGCCTCCTCAATAAGCGCACTTAGTTTCTCATCCCCATACGTTTTCCACCACTGCATGAGCGATGCACTGCTTGGGTTAGAAGCCACTGTTTCATAGCGCTCTGGAAACTGTGTTGTGGGGATGTTAAGCTCTGGAGAGAGTGAACACCCCGCAAAAATGAATGCTGATAATGAGAGGGCATAGATATTACGCATCATGATGCTCTCCTTTTTTAGAAAATTTTTCATTGAGTTGGCTAGCCAGTTATAAAACAGAGGAATAAAGAAAATCGCAATGGTCGTTGCGGCAATCATCCCTCCAATAACACCCGTACCAATCGCATGACGGCTTCCCGCCCCCGCACCAGAACTAAGAGCTAGTGGTAAAACACCAATGGTAAAGGCTAAAGAGGTCATCACAATCGGGCGGAAACGAAGCCTTGCCGCTTCAAGCGTCGCATCAAAGATGGACTTACCTCTTTCTTGCGCTTGCATCGCAAACTCAACGATAAGAATGGCATTTTTAGCTGAGAGACCAATCAAAACCAAAAGCCCGATTTGGAAGTAGATGTCATTACTTAATCCTCGTAAATAGACCGCCATAATCGCTCCAAATACCGCAAACGGAACCGCTGTTACAACCGCGAGTGGCATAAGCCATCTCTCATACTGCGCCGCCAAAATTAAGAAGATAAAGACAATACCAAAGATAAAGGCTTGAGAACCACTGCCTGACATCGCTTTTTCTTGGTAAGAGGTGCCCGCCCATGCTGTCTCATAGCCAGAAGGTGCAACCTCTTTGACCACCTCTTCAATGGCTTTAATCGCATCACCAGAGGTATACCCAGGTTTGGGTTCACCCTCAATTTTGGCTGCGGCAAAGACGTTAAAACGCTCAATGACATCGCCACCCACACTACGCTCATAACTCACCAATGAGCTTAAAGGAATCAGTTTACCCGTGCTGGATTTGACAAACACGTGTTTTAAATCTTCAGGTTTTTCTCTAAAATCAGCCTCAGATTGGACATTGACCTGATAGGTTCTACCAAAGAGGTTAAAGTCATTCACATAGTACGCACCAAAGGTTGCTTGCATTGTTTTAAAGGCATCATCAATCGAAACGCCTAAGGCTTTCGCTTTTTCTCTATCCAAATTCACTTTATACTGAGGAATTTTCATATTGAGTGAATTTCTTACCATGGCAAGTTCTGGTCTTTGATTCGCTTTTGCCACGATTTGATCCGCAATCGCTCCTAGTGCTTCTAGTGAACCGCCTGTTCGATCTTGCAAATACATCTCAAAACCACCTGAGATACTAAGACCCATAATCGGTGGAGGATTGAGGGCAAAAATGGTCGCATCAGAGACACCAAAAAGTGCACCATTGAGCGCACCACTTAACGCTTCTGAGTGCTGATTTGGTGCTGTTCGCTCACTCCAATCTTTGAGTGGTAAAAAGGTGGTTGCGGCATTGGTTTTTGCTGCACCACTCAGTAAATCAAAGCCTGAAATCGCAAGGTTATACTCAATCTCTGGCATTTTATTGGTAATCTCACTCACCTGCGCACTGACCGCTTGGGTTCGATGCAAGGAAGAGGCAGGAGGTAGAGCCGTCACAGAGATAAGGTAGCCTTTATCTTCCATCGGTACTAGCGCACTAGGAACTTTTTGAAAAAGCTGATACGTTGTTCCCATCAAAGCAGCAAAAACAATGATGCTAATGACACCATGACGTACGACTAAACTCACGCCACTCGTGAACCAGTTGGTTGAGGCATCAAAAAATTCATTAAATTTTCTAACAAACCAAAAAGGTTTTGGCTCTTTTTTGGTAAGAAAAATAGCACACAAAGCAGGAGTCAGTGTCAAGGCGACCATACCTGAGATAATAACGGAAATAACAATGGTAATGGCAAATTGCTGGTACATTTGCCCCGTAAACCCACCCATAAACGATACAGGGATAAACACGGCACACAAGACAAGCACAATCGCCACAACAGGACCTGTGACCTCTTGCATGGCTTTGATTGTCGCATCTTTGACACTAATGTCATGTTCTGAGTGTAAAATCCTCTCGACATTTTCAATCACGATAATCGCATCATCCACAACAATACCAATAGCAAGAACAAGTCCAAAAAGCGTGAGAAGGTTGATGGAATAACCAAGCGCATACATCCCTGCAAAGGTTCCGATGATGGAAACAGGAATCGCCAAAACAGGAATAATCGTCGCACGCATATTTTGCAAGAAAAGATAAACAATGGCAATAACGAGTAAAAGCGCTTCAATAAAGGTTTTCACCACTTCATTGACCGAAATTTGAATAAATTTTGTCGTATCGTACGGAGTGCGATACTCCATGTTTTCAGGAAACGATTGAGAGAGTTTTTCCATCGCTTCATCGACTTTTTTTGCCGTATCAAGAGCGTTGGCACCTGATTGCAAATAGATACCAATCGGCACCATGGTTTGACCATTGAGTGTAGAGGTCACATCGTACGATTCAGCCCCCAATTCAAGTCGTGCCACATCTTTTAAGCGAAGGGTTGAGCCATCTTTGTTCGATTTTAAAATAATCTTTTCAAACTCTTCCACTTTATCAAAACGCCCTTGCGTGGTCACGGTGAAGGTGTACGCTTGAGAGGTTTTAGAAGGTGATTGATTAAACCTACCCGTTGCGAACTGCGCATTTTGCTCGGAGATAGCATTGATGACATCCGTAGGCGTAAGATTGTATTTTGCCAGCTGATCTGGTTTCATCCACACACGCATGGAGTAGTTTTGATTGCCAAACAAAGAAGCATTACCCACACCCTCAACCCTTTTGAGCTCATCAATGACGTTAATAAGGGCATAGTTAGCCATGTAAATTTCATCATAACTGTTATTAGGTGAAATAATCGAGATAACTTTTAAAATGGTCGAAGACTGCTTGGTCACCGTCACACCTTGCGCTTGCACTTCAGAAGGAAGTTTGTTAAGGGCAGCTTGAACACGGTTATTGACGTTAATGGTCGCTTGGTCTGGGTCGGTTCCAATTTTAAAGTAAACATTGATGGTTAAAGAGCCTGTGGAAGAGGCGGTTGAAGACATATATATCATATCTTCCACACCGTTAATTTGCTGCTCTAGTGGAGCTGCTACGGTTTTAGAAATGGTCTCCGCACTCGCACCCGCATAAGTTGCCTCAACGCTCACTTGCGGAGGGGTAACTTCGGGATACTCCTCAATGGGCAAAGCCCGAATGCTCATCAAACCCGCAATAATCACAACAATCGAAAGGACGGTTGCGAAAATAGGTCTGTTGATAAAGAATTTTGAAAACATACCTTATTCCTTTGTTTCTGCAACGATGATGGCAGAACCTGGACGAAGTTTTGTCAGGTTATTGGTGATGATGACATCGTTTACATGTAAACCATTTTCAATGATGTACGTATCTTTATAGGCACTTCCCGCCTTAACAGGAACTTTGGTCGCTTTTCCCTCTTTGGCAACATAAACATACGCACCTGTGGCATCTTGTAAGAGGGCAATTTGTGGAATACTCAGTGCATCTTTATAGACCAATCCACCGACATTCACACGTACAAAAAGTCCGGGAATCAAACTGTGATTAGGGTTAGCAAAGGTGGCTCTAGCTTTAATCGTTGATGTTTCACTATCGACATAACTGTCTAAAAAGTCTAGGCTTCCTACTTTATCATAAACACCGCCATCAGGCGTGCTAATCTGTACAGGCAACTTCGCCTTAGCAATGCTATTCCATTGTCCCTCATTCATTGTATAGCGTTTTTTTTAAGAGTTCGATGTCTGGTAAAGAAAACTCAACATAGATAGGATCCATTTGGGTAATGGTGGTGAGATTGAGATTTTCGCTGCTTGAGCCTACATAGCTTCCTATATCTTGGGTATTCAAACTGGTTAAACCAGAAATGGGCGCTTTGACCGCGGTATAGCCTAAATCAATCTGTGCTTTTTTCAAGCTCGCCTGTGAAGCTTTTAAAGAAGCCTGAGCTGATTCGTACGCAGAGAGTGCGCTATCTCGCTCTTTTTGGCTGATAGCATCTTGTTCAAATAAGACTTTGATTCTATCCCAATCCCGTGTGGCTTGCTTCAAGCTCGCTTCTTTCACGCCCACATCCGCAAGAGCTTCTTGTACGAGAGCTTCGTAACGGTTAGAATCTATCTGATACAAACTCTCCCCCGCTTTGACAAAGCTTCCCTCAGTAAAAGATTTCTTCTCTAAGATACCACTCACACGGGCAACCACATTGACCTGTTGCATGCTTTTGACTTTTGCGGGGTATTCTAAACTCACAGGAATATTCTCTGCTTTAACCGTGTAAGTCGTTACATGTAAAGGAGGCATCGCTCCCATTCCACCCGCGTGTGCATCTTTTTTTTTCACCACTGCACCCTACTAAAACAAAAGCCCCTAAACCAAGAGCTAATGCGTAATGTAACGCTTCTTTTTTATTCATCTATTTGCTCCATTTTCATTGTGTAATGTACATTACATTACATTTTTTGGGCGAATTATAGTCCCAAAATGTAAATAAGTCAAGCATTTATGCCTCTTTTGATGCGCTAATCCCTCGGCAAAAAATGGTGACAATCTGTCTTAATGCTTTCATACGACTCTCTTCTGAAGTATCTGTTTCAACGCCTAAAATACGGGGAAACATAAAAGGCTCTTCGAGTGAGCTTAAAAATTGATGTGCACAGAGCGTTGTATCTTCGACTTCAATTCTGCCACACTCTTTTTCATGCTCTAAATATTCAGCTACCATAGTAACAGGACGCATCATGACATGCAAAAACTTTTCATTAATAGACTTCGTCTCTTCAAGATACCCTAAAGAAGCAGCTAATCGATTAAATAAAATCGCATCATCTTCCACTAAAATATCTAAATAGGATTTACCAATCATCAATAAAAAGGCTTCCAAACGCCCTTCATAATTGGCACTTTGTCTGCCCCACTCACCAAAAAGCTCTTCCGATTTTTGCTCTAATACATAAATGAGCAGTTGCGATTTGTTACCAAAATGTTTATACAAAGTCGCCAAAGAGCCACCAGATTCTTTTACAATATCGTTCATACTCACGTTTTCATAGCCTTTGTCTAAAAAAAGTCTATGTGCTACATCAACAATTTTTGCACACCGTGATTCAGCCTTACCGCTAAGGTGTTTAAAAAAAATTACTGATGCAACAGTTATGGTCTTTCATAGCCATGCACCTCCTACAATTTTTTTGCCATTATACAACAAATCCATTTTTACACTTTAGGGTAAAAAAACTATTTTTTACAAGGAATTTTTGTTATATGTATTGCTTTACATGTAAAGTTTTTTGTATATTAACCGATAATGCTTGAAACTGTTTAAATATTATTTTGGAGCTACTTTTATGGATTTAACCGTCATCCTTGGCATGGTCATCTCAATCGCCTCTATCGCCGTTGGAGATATTATGGAGGGTGGCAATCCTCTGCACGTTCTTCATATTACTTCTTTTATTATTGTTGTTCCAACAGCAATGGCTTCAGCGATGACAGGAACTCACCCTGAGTATGTTCGTGCCGCATTTAAAGAGATTAAACTGGTTTTCAAAAAATCTCCCGTTGATTTACATGCACGCATTAAACAAATTATTGATTTAGCAATTATTGCGCGTCGTGATGGCATTTTAGCGCTTGAAACCCATGCAAACGCCATGGACGATGAGTTTTTAAAAAAGGACTCAGTATGGCAGTCGATGGTACTGAAGCGCATGAAATTGAAGAGACCTTAGAGATTATGCTTGAAGAGACAGAAGAGTACTACCATGGAGCAGCGCACTATTGGCTTCTAGCTGGTGAGTCGTGTCCTGTTATTGGTTTAATTGGTGCGGTTTTAGGACTGATTCTCGCCCTTCAAAAATTAGATAACCCAGCGGAAATGGCGGCGGGTATTGCGGGTGCGTTTACGGCAACCGTAACAGGTATTGCGGGTGCGTATATTTTTATGGGACCTTGGGGAAATAAACTCAAAGCGAAATCTCATGATTTTATTAAAGAGAAAAAAGTTATTTTGGCAGGAATTTTGGGTATCTCACATGGGGATAATCCTCGTATGCTGGAGACGAAGCTTCTTAATTACCTCTCTCCAATGGAAGAGAAAAAAAGCCAATTCGATAAAGCCTAAGGAACATTGAGTGGGTAAAAAAAAGTGTAAAAAAACAGAGTGCCCCGCAGGTGAAAAATGGGCAGTACCTTATGCTGACTTCTTAAGCTTACTACTGGCTCTTTTTATTGCGCTTTACGCATTGGCTTCTGTCAATACAGAAAAGATGAAAGCACTCAAAGAAGAGTTTGTTAAAATTTATGATTACAGTGCTAAACCTGAAGAAGCTACTCCTGTTATGAATCTCAACGTTAAATCAGGTGATGCGGGCAAAGAAAAACAGAAAGAAAACGGAAATGTGGGTGGTATGAGTGCACAGCTTGAAGAGATTGCTCGTATGGCGCAAATGCTAGAGAAGATGAACATGGGTGAGGGTTCACTGGATCAGAAAATTGATGGCGCTATCTTTAAACTTCCTACCAAAATGCTCTTTGCAGCAGGTTCAGCTGAGATTACCAATAGCGATTCGATGCTTTTTCTTAAACGCATTTCAGACATCATTACCATGCTTCCCACCAATGTCGAAGTCATTGTTAAAGGATTTACGGACAATACACCTCCACCTCGTGGCTCAAGATATCAAGACAACTTAGAGCTTTCAAGTGCGCGTGCCAATGCGGTCATTCGTGTTTTAATTCGTAACGGCATTGCCAAAGAGCGTTTAAGTTCAGCAGGATATGGCGATACCAAAGCTATCGCCAGCAACGACACCGATGAGGGTCGTGAAAAAAATAGCCGTGTCGAATTTACCATGCGTATTTCAGGTCCTAGCAATGCTGCTAAAAAATCTATCTTAGATACCCTCAACACCTTAAATAAACAAGGCGAATGAGTTTTTTTAGGCTTTAAAGAAGCCTAAACCACTTTTACATGTAAAGAGCTTTTTGTATGATTCAAGTTACTAACCTCTCTAAACATTTTGGAGAACAAACCCTTTTTGAAAATATCAGTTTTACGCTCAATCGAGGCAATAAAATAGGCTTTGTAGGACGTAATGGTTCAGGAAAATCCACCCTGTTTAAAATCCTTTTAGGCGAAGAAGAAGCCGATAGTGGAGAGGTTTTCATTCCTAAAAACTACACCATTGGTACATTACGTCAGCACCTTCATTTTACCCATAAAACGGTGCGTGAAGAGTGCGCTTCAGCCTTGCATGGCGATGAAGCGTTTGATGTCTATAAAATTGAAAAAATGCTTTTTGGTCTTGGTTTTTCTCAAGAAGATTTAGATAAAGATCCCATGAGTTTCTCTGGTGGGTATCAAATCAGACTTAACCTCGTCAAACTTCTCGCCACAAACCCTTCCATGCTTCTTTTAGATGAGCCGACAAACTATCTGGATATTGTCTCGATGCGTTGGTTAAAAACCTTTCTCAGAGAGTTTAAGGGTGAGCTGATTCTCATCACCCATGATAGGGATTTTATGGACGCTGTAACCACACACACGATGGGACTGAGACGAAAAAGCCTTTTACTTATTGAGGGAAACACGCACAAATACTACACCAAACTTGAAGAGGACGATGAACGCTATCTGAAAACCAAAGCCAATTTGGATAAAAAAAGAGCAGAATTAGAAGATTTTATTACCCGTCAAAAAGCCAAAAGCTTCCAAAGCCGTTATGGCACAAAGTAAAGCTAAACAGCTTGAAAAAAATGGGTGAAATGGATGATTTGGAAGAGGAAAGCAGTCTCTCCTTTTCGTTTAACTATAAAAAAAACACCTGCTAAAATTATTTTAGATGCGCAAAACATTGGGTTTGGCTATGATGAAACAAAGCCCCTCTTTGAAAACCTCTCCTTCAAACTTGAAAAAGGAAAATGCCTTGCGATTATTGGTAAAAATGGAAAAGGAAAATCAACTCTCTTAAATGTTTTAGCGGGGGAATTAGCTCTACAACAAGGCTCTCTTTCTTTTCATCCTGAAACAGCTATCGCTCATTTTGGGCAAACCAATATTCAAAGACTTAACCTTAAACATACGATTATTGATGAAATTTATGAAGTCGATCCCCTTTTAGGCATTACCAAAGTGCGAGCCATCTGTGGAGGGATGATGTTCTCAGGCAAAAGTGCGGAAAAAGAGATTTCTGTGCTTTCAGGGGGTGAGAGAAGCCGTGTGATGCTCGGAAAAATCATCGCAACACCTGCCAATCTTCTCTTTTTGGATGAGCCAACCAACCACCTCGATATGTACTCCATTGAAGCACTCACAGAGGCGATTCAAAGCTTTGAAGGCTCAACCATTTTAGTCACTCACTCGGAGATGATGCTTAAAACCTTAGCCGATGCGCTCATTATTTTTCATCAAGGAAAAGCTGAATTTTTTGATGGAAGCTATGAAGCATTTTAGAAAAATTGGCTGGGAAGAAGAGTCTGAAAATACGTCCAAAAAAGTCGCTCAAAGTGACTACAATGAAACGAAGAAGTTGCGTACCAAACTCATTCAAGAGCGCAGTTCTAAACTCTCTCCTTTGAAAAAAGAGATAGACAAATGTGAAGCGAAGATTATGCATCTTGAAGAGGAAATAAAGGCAAAAAATGAGGCTTTAATACGCATCTCTTCTGGCAATGACCTTGGCGAATTACAACGTCTTTCTAAAGAACTTAAAGGCGATGAAGAGACTTTAAATGGGCTTTATGAGCAGTTTGAATCTTTACATGTAAAACATGATGCACTCTTTGAAACCTATGAAGAACAATTGAAAAACATCCAAAATTAGTGTAAAATTGCGAAAAAATGCAAAGGTAGATGATGGCTGATTTGAAAGAACTTCTTTTAGAAAGCGGGTGTTCAAGTGAATTTATTTTGGATGCGCTACGCTATGAAAAACTCTTTACAGGTGATGTTGATGCGTTTATTGACAGAGTGGAAGAGATTTTAATGAATGAGGATGATTACGAAGACGAACTTGATGAAGAGGATGAGTTTGATGATGAAGAAGATGATCCAATCTATCGAAGCGATTATAATTATGATGGCAATGAAGAGGACATCTACTTTGAAGATGAAGATGGCGAAGAGCCTTTTGAAGAGGATGAGGATGAAGAGTAAACTCTTCTCTTTTTCCCCCTACTCTCTTTTCTTACCCTTTTTTTTTATTATTTTTCACTTTTTCTACTTTTATCCATGCAAAGGATACCGCTATGAAACACGAAGTCGCAACCCTAGGGGGCGGATGTTTTTGGTGTTTAGAAGCCGTCTTTGAAGAGACACGAGGGGTGATAGATGTCATCAGTGGTTATGCAGGTGGTAAATTTCCAAATCCAACCTATGAGGCGGTTAGTTCTGGCACAACAGAACATGCTGAAGTGGTACAAATTACCTTTGATGCTTCCATCATTTCCTATGAAGAGATTTTAAAAATTTTCTGGCTCATTCATGACCCAACCAGCCTCAATGCA
Source organism: Sulfurospirillum sp. (assembly GCA_021206415.1). GTDB lineage: Bacteria > Campylobacterota > Campylobacteria > Campylobacterales > Sulfurospirillaceae > Sulfurospirillum. The sequence continues at coordinate 18,471 of JAJOKG010000035.1, forward strand.
CAAGGAAATGACGTGGGTACCCAGTACCGATCAATCATTTTCTACCACGATGAAACGCAAAAAGTAAAAGCGCAAAATTCACTTAAAATGTTTAGCTCCAAATTCACTAAACCCATTGTCACGGAAATCAAGCCTTTAGAACACTTTTACAAAGCAGAAGCCTACCATCAAGACTACTTCAAAAACAACCCCAATCAAGGCTACTGTCTCTTTGTCGTCTCACCCAAAGTGGAACATTTTAAGCGTGAGCTGAAAGATTTAGCCAAGTAATTAAACCTCTAGGCTAAATCCCTGTTCAATGTACGGGTACGTTAAGCTCACACCTCTTTTTTTAAGCCCCAAAAGGGTGTGGCAACTCGCATGAATCAAATAGCCATGTTTGGGGTTAATGCGTTCAATCAAAGCGTGTGCACTCTCCCAATTTAGATGTTTATCAGAATCAAACGAAGGTGTATACGCAGCGTCCAAAAAGAGATAATCGAGATGTTGCTCTTTTAAAAAAAGAAGACTCTCCTCACTCATCCCTCCACAATCGGTCAAATACGCCACACGCTTTTTACATGTAAAGAGTACAAAACCATGTGTGACTTTGGAGTGAAACAAAGGCACCGCCACTATTTTAACACCTGCAATCTCTACGGTTTCAAATGGTGCTAAAAATGCGGTACTCAATGTTGTTTTTATGCACCAACAAATCCCCAAATCCCTCTGTATCATCGGGCGTATAACAGATAATTTTCTGGGCTGATTTGCGCAAACGAATCAATCCTAAAACATGATCCGCATGAAAATGGGTCAAAAAAACCGCTCGAATCGGCGTTGTGTTAAAACGATCCATCAAACTATCACACCCCGCATCCAATAAAATGACACTGCCATCATCCAACTCTAAAAAGGCACTTGTAGAGCGGTTACTCGTTTGATTGAGCCGTGCCTCTTCACACACTTCACACGAACATAAATGCAGAGGAATTCCACCCGTATCAGCTGTTCCTAAAAATTCAAATTTCACAGACGCTCTCTTTTCTACACATTAAATTAACTTAAACGCAACCAAACTCACCGCCATCACCAACATCCCAAGCACAATTCCTAAAATCGTTGTATGCGCATTTCCATACATCCTAGCGGAAGGCAAAAGCTCATCAAAAGAGATGTACACCATAATGCCCGCAACCATCCCAAAGGTAATACCCAGCGTTAACTCTCCCATCAAAGGCAAAAGCAAGAAAAACCCTACAATCGCCCCCACAGGCTCAACGAGTCCTGATATAAATGCATACCAAAATGCACTTTTTCGATTGCCTGTTGCATGATAAATCGGTAAAGAAACCGCCATGCCTTCTGGAATATTGTGAATCGCAATCGCAAGGGCAATACTCACACCTAAACTTAAATCATCCAATGCTGAAATAAACGTTGCAAACCCTTCTGGAAAGTTGTGAATACCAATCGCAAGAGCCGTAAAAATACCTGTTCGTTTCAGTGCCGAATTTTGAAGCAAAGAGTGTTTATTCCCTTCCTTAAGAACACTGAGTTCTTTATCACTTTTAGGTTCATGGGGATTGACATCTTCAGGAATAAATTTATCAATGAGAGCACTAAATCCAATGCCTCCAAAAAACAGATCAGTGCTAAAGATTCTCCCAAAATAGGACTCGTATAAATCGCAATAAAGGCTGTTTTTGATTTTTCAAGAATTTCGACAAACGAAACATAGACCATCACACCCGCTGAAAATCCCATACCAATTGATAAAAAAGTATGATCTTTGGCTTTAGAAAAAAAGGCTAGTAACGCACCAAACCCCGTACTAAGCCCAGCAAACAGGGTTAAGAGAAAAGCGGGGGCAAATTGTGCCCATGTGATATCCATCATCCATTAACCTTTAGAGTAAATCTGCGCTTTTTCAATAAGCACTGAAGCGTTAAGCGTACTTATGACATCTATTAAAGACGTGTGAAATGTTCCTATACCTTTGGTTTTTATCTGCCATTTCGCCTGCAATAGAAATGCTTAAAACACCTAAAATAGCACTGATTAAAGGTTTGTGTGTTGCACCTAAAAAGGCACCGATTAACGCACTACTCATACATCCTGTTCCCGTTACTTTTTTTAAAGCTTCATGACCATTATGCAATGTATAGCAGAATGTATCATTGCAAATGATATCTTCTTTTCCTGTAATGGCAATGACGCAGTTAAATTTTTTAGCTAAACCCTGAGCAATACATAGCCCATCACTTTCATCTTCCAAAGAATCAACACCTGAGCTTTTAGCCTCTAAGCCTGCTAAAGTTTTTATTTCTGCCATATTGCCACGAATGACACTAAAAGCGATTTTATCTAATAACTTTTGTGTACTTTCACGCCGAAAAGTTGTCGCACCCACGCCCACAGGATCAAGCACCACAGGAATGTTTTTTGCATTCGCAACGCTTCCTGCTTTAAGCATGGAAGCAATAGTTCGCTCATTTGCTGTACCAATGTTTAAAACCAACGCATCCGCTAAGCTTACCATCTCTTCCATTTCACGCTCTTCATCCGCCATAATCGGAGATGCACCAATGGCTAAAACCACATTAGCACAGTCATTAACAGTGACATAATTAGTGATATGATGAACCAGTGGTATACGCTTTTCTAAGGTTTCAAACGCCTCTTTTATCTGAGCTTCTATCTGCATCCTTTACTCCTTTATCCCTGCTTTTTCGTACAAAGCGTAAAAATGATGCACAGGGCCAACCCCTTTTCCAAGCGCAAACCCATGCGTAATCGCTTCGGTAATATACGCTTTTGCCTCTTCAACCGCTATTTTAACGCACATGCCTTTGGCTAAATTTGCCGCAATGGCTGAGGAGAGTGTACATCCTGTGCCGTGGGTATTTTTTGTCTCCAACCTCTTTACATGTAAAAAGAAAAATCTCTCTCCATCAAATAAAACATCGGTGGCATCATCTTCTAAATGCCCTCCTTTGACCAAAACGTACGTGCATCCAAGTGTGTGTAAATCACGTGCAGCTTGTTGCATAAGATCTAAAGTATCAATTTTATAACCTACGATGACTTCAGCTTCCGGAAGATTAGGGGTAATGAGCGTTGCCATCGGCAATAAAAGATCAATCAGTGCTTTTTGCGCTTCTGGTTGTAAAAGATTGTATCCACTTTTTGAAATCATTACGGGGTCAATCACCAGTGGAGGCAGGGGATATTTTTTGAGTGTTTTTGCAATGATTTCAATCGTTTCAGGGCGTGAGACCATACCAATTTTAATCGCATCTACGCGAATATCATCAAAAATCGCTCGATTTGATGAGCGATCATGGAAGGTGTCACATCTTGCACATCAAAAACACCTTGCGTATTTTGCGCGGTGATAGCAGTAATAACACTCATTCCAAAAACGCCATTAGCACTAAACGCTTTTAAGTCAGCTTGAATCCCAGCCCCGCCACTACTATCTGAGCCTGCGATTGTTAAACAGTGTTTCATTTTAAACTCTTTACATGTAAAAAAATTTAGCGATCGCTTTTGGTTTGAAAAACGTTTAAAAAGAAACATCAATACTTGAATCAAAACCATAATAACAACACCTTCCAATAAAGCAGCGACGATAAATGAAGCGTACTCATTCTCGTGGATGGCACCATTTTTAACGGCAATGGTGGCAATCGCAACTAAAAAGGTTAAAGGCATAGAATAAGAAAGCGCAAACAATACGCTCTCTCGTGCCCCTAAGTATTTAAAATAAGCAACAAATGTTGCAATCAAACGTATACCCACCATCGCACCGACGATCCATAAGGCATGATACAAAATTTCTTGGGTGAAAACAAGATTAAGATCCAAAGTTGTTCCAACAAAAATAAAAAATAGTGGCACTAAAAAACCAAAGCCAAACGTTGAAAGTTCATGTGCAAGCTCTTTTTTATGCCCAAAAAAGTTTGTAATAAAAATCCCCGCAATCAATGCTCCTAATACCATATCGATTTCGAGCCACTGCATAGTCGCCAAAAAGACGAAAAAGAGTGCAAAACTAATGCGGATACTCTGATGCTTCGTATCCTGCTGAGGCATAATAATTTTTTTAAGCTCAGGATACCACCAAAAAAGAATATTTAATAATTTGAATAAAGAGTAAGAAACAAAAAGGACAATGCCTAAAATAAGAATATTCTGAGCAAAATGCCATCCAAAACCATGCATCATCATCGCATCAAACATAATAAATAAACAAATACTTACAAACTCACCCACCAAACCTACAATCAGGGCAAGTTCAAGCCATTTAGCATTTTTCCCATGCTCACTAATAAGCGCCATCACCATACCAAGTGAAGCAATAGGCAATGCAATGATATACACAGCAGGTAATTCAAACACAAAATAAAGTATCAGTGAAAGCGCATATAAAACGGCAAAAAAACCAATCGATTGCTTAAAAAAACGCTCTTTAAAATGGAGAAGTTCTCGTATTTCTATCTCCAAACCAACCAAAAACATCAGATAGAAGAAACCTATTTTGGCAAGATTTTTAAAGACTTCATTGTCTACATGTAAAAAGCCAACCCAAACGGCTAAAGAACCCAACAATATTTCAACCACAGGGGTTGGAATACGAAAAAGACGAGAAATTATGGGGGAAAGTACCATCAAAAGCACCACATGCGCTAAAAAGATAAGATTTTCCAAATGTATCCTTATTTAGGCTTTGTGTCAAAAGGTGTAGCGATAAGCCGGGTTCTGTCGTGGGTGATTATTTATCTACGACTTACCTTACGATAAGCCTCTAGCGAAGGGTTCATAAAACGTGAGACCAAAACCGTCCCTTCTTGCTGCAGGTTGGGTTTACATAGCTGCTCTAATTACTTAAAGCACTGGTGGGCTCTTACCCCACCGTTTCACCTTTTCCATTATTGCATACAAGCTAAAGCAAGCATGATAGAATGGTAGTTTACTTTCTGTTGCACTGTCCCTTAGGTTACCCTAGCCGTCCGTTAGACGGAACCATGTCTCACATGCAGCCCGGACTTTCCTCTTGAGCGTGAGTGCCCAAGCAATCACCTACCACACCTTTTGAAGGAGAGATTATAGCGAAACTTTTATGAGTTCTTCTATTATTGGTTGCCCATAAGGACATCACACTTTTCACTTGCTCTCTAATTTTGCAATGCGATACCCCAACCCTCGTTTTGTTTTGATAAGATTAACAGGCAATTTATCTCTGGTTTGGCACATCAAGGAACGTATCCGCTCCGTGGAGACAATTTCATCTTCATAGACATAATAAATAAGCTCATCGCAAGAGACAAAATGAGGCGATTTGACAAATAAAAATTTCAAC